>CAIXCY010000244.1 GCA_903918045.1 uncultured Bacteroidia bacterium | reverse complement strand
CTACCGTTGTGTGATGGTCGCCGATCAGATTACCGATAAACGGGTGCACGGTGTCCTTGGCCGCGGGGATCATTCAGAAATCAGCACCCATATTTTAAAGGCTGTCGATAACGATTTCTCCGGGAATATGATCGATGTTTGTCCTGTGGGAGCATTGACAGATAATACGTTCCGGTTTAAGAGCCGGGTCTGGTTTACTAAGCCGTTCGATGCCAGCCGCGAATGTTCAAAGTGCAGTGGTAAAGTAGTCCTCTGGATGAAAGGGGAAGAGCTGCTTCGGGTAACGGGCAGAAAAGACAAATACGGAGAGGTTGAAGAATTTATCTGTAACGATTGCCGTTTTGACAATAAAGAGATTAAGGACTGGAACGTCGAAGGTCCCCGGAATATTGAGCGACATTCGGTAATCTCGCAGAATCATTATGAAAGAATCGTCGTAAAACCGGTGACTCTTCCGAAGTAACAAGTATATATTCAACATATTAGCCTGTAAAATTTCGGGCGAAAAGTAACCATTTGATATGGATTGGACAGAATTAATTTTTAAGACTATTTTTTTGATCATCATTTTCACGGTCACACTGATCGTGGCGATGTATTCGACTTATGGTGAACGGAAGGTAGCTGCGTTTATGCAGGATCGTCGGGGACCGAATCGCGCCGGCCCTTTTGGACTTTTGCAACCCTTAGCCGACGGACTCAAAATGTTTATGAAGGAGGAGATTATCCCTCTTACTGCAAATAAGAAACTCTTTATCATCGGCCCTTCTATCGCGATGACCACGGCGCTTCTTACAGGTGTGGTTATTCCGTGGGGTGGATCGGTTACAATCGGAGGTCGCATATTTTCGCTTCAGGTTGCCGATTTGAACATTGGAATTCTTTACGTTTTTGCAATGGTCTCGATTGGGGTTTACGGTATTATGATCGGAGGATGGGCATCGAATAATAAATATGCGCTCCTTGGAGCCATCCGTGCAGCATCCCAGATGATCAGTTACGAACTGGCTATGGGAATGTCGATTATCGCACTTGTTCTGACAACAGGTTCTCTGAGCCTTCATGAAATTGTTTCGCAACAACATGGAATGCACTGGAATATCTTTTACCAGCCGCTTGGGTTTTTCATTTTCCTGATCTGTGCTTTTGCAGAAACGAACCGTGCCCCATTTGACCTTCCCGAATGCGAAACCGAACTTATCGGTGGTTATCACACCGAATACAGTTCAATGAAACTTGGCTTTTATCTGTTTGCTGAATATATCAATATGTTTATCTCATCCGCGGTTATCGCCACCCTCTATTTTGGTGGTTATAACATGCCATTTATTGATCAGCTTGGACTATCCATGAATACAGCCACCTTTATTGGGACCTTCTTCTTCTTCCTCAAGATATTCAGTATGATCTTCCTGTTCATGTGGATCCGCTGGACGCTGCCGCGTTTCCGTTATGATCAGCTCATGAATATGGGATGGAAGGGGTTGATTCCATTGGCGATGTTCAACATCCTGGCCACAGGAATTTATTATTTCTTCACCGAATTAAAGTAATCCGAAAGACCATGCAAAATTTAACAAACAGATCGAAGATGGTTTCGGACAAGAAGATGACCTTTCTGGAGTGGATCTATATTCCTGCAATCATCAAGGGGATGTCCATTACGATTCGTCATTTCTTCGGTAAGAAGACAACCATCAATTATCCTGAAGAGAAGAGAGAGTTCAGTAAGGTCTATCGCGGACAACATGTTTTAAAACGTGATGACGAGGGGCGTGAGCGGTGTACTGCCTGCGGATTATGTGCTGTGGCATGCCCGGCTGAAGCGATTACAATGCGTGCAGCTGAGCGTAAACCGGGTGAAGAACACCTCTATCGCGAAGAAAAATATGCTGCTGTTTATGAGATTAATATGCTTCGCTGCATCTACTGCGGGGATTGTGAGGATGCCTGTCCGAAGGAGGCTATATTTCTGACAGACAGGATAGTGGCATCGCAATATGAGCGCAAACCTTTTGTTTACGGGAAAGATATCCTTGTTGAACCGCTGGATCTGAATTTGCGGATTGATATTTCAGCCCGTCAAACCGAAGCGGTACATCAATTCAAATCGGTAAAGCGGTACGCACACAACAAATAAATTTGACTTTAAAACAATTCTAAAATGGTCTTTCTATTTTACCTGCTCTCTGCAATAATGATCATCTGCGCCTTATTGGTTGTCTTCTCAAAGAGTCCGATCAATAACGTGATCTATTTGATTGTTTGTTTTCTGGCGATGGCTGGTCACTACATCCTTCTGAATGCACAATTCCTTGCAGTGGTTCATGTTATTGTTTATACCGGTGCTATCATGGTATTATTTCTGTTTGTGATTATGCTTCTCAATTTAAATAAGGCCATCATCCTTCGTAAATCGACCGTAACACGTGTCTCAGCAGTAATTACAGGGGGAATATTTTTCCTGGTTCTGCTGGCTGCAACACGTCAGACATTCGAAATCCATGCGAAGTATCCGTTCGCGAGTGATTTCGGACTGGTTTCCGGAATCGGGAAAGTGTTGTTTAACGAGTTCCTGCTCCCTTTTGAAATGTCATCCATCCTGTTTATATCGGCGATGGTCGGTGCACTGATGTTTGGAAAGAAAGATGTTTAAAAATTTGTAACGTAGAGACGTAAAATCTTACGCCTCTACAACAAAAATATAATAAATAAAAAAATGAAAGATATCTCATCCGCCATACAGCTCATCCCGCTTGAAAATTACGTCTTTTTGAGCGTAGCCCTTTTCAGCATCGGAATGATGGGCGTATTATTCCGGAGAAATACAATTGCTATTCTGATGTGCCTCGAATTGATGTTTAATTCGGTAAATCTTTTGCTTACTGCCTTCTCTGCTTATCATTCGGATCCTGCAGGCCAGGTATTTGTATTTTTTATTATGATTGTGGCTGCGGCTGAAGTTGCTGTTGGCTTGTCGATTATTGTGATGATGAAACGAAATGTCGATTCTGTAGATATTAACCTCTTGAACCGGTTGAAATGGTAGCATTAATTTCCACGATTGCCTGGCTTGTTCCGGCTTTTCCCTTATTGGGATTTTTGATTACCGGGCTGGCTAAAAACCGCTTAAAAAATAATCAGGCCGGTATTATAGCCAGCACACTTGTTTCTTTCTCCTTTATAACTGCGGTAATTTTATTCTTCTCGCTACGCTCATCCGGTCAGGATTCGGTAACTGTAACCCTCTTTAACTGGATTTCAGCCGGCGATCTGAAGATCCCTTTTGCTTTTCTGATCGATCACCTGTCGATAACGATGATGTTGATTGTTACGGGTGTCGGTGCACTTATTCATATTTACTCCATTGGCTATATGCACGGTGATGAACGGGTAAACTCGTTCTTTGCACAGATGAACCTGTTCACCTTTAGCATGTTGTTACTTGTAATGGGGGCAAATTATCTGATACTCTTCATTGGTTGGGAAGGGGTTGGCTTCTGTTCATACCTGCTGATTGGTTTCTGGTTCAAAAATCCTGCATTCAATTATGCCGCGAGAAAAGCCTTTGTAATGAACAGGATCGGCGACCTTGGATTTATCCTTGGAATCATCCTTTTGTTCTTTACCTTTAAATCGGTAAGCTTTACTGAAGTATTTGCACAAGCCGGAACATTGCAGGCAGGGGCTCCCCTGATAACACTGATAACCATTCTCTTATTAGTTGGTGCGGTTGGCAAGAGTGCGCAGATCCCTTTATATACCTGGTTGCCAGACGCAATGGCCGGACCTACTCCGGTATCGGCGCTGATCCATGCAGCGACAATGGTTACTGCAGGTATTTATATGATTGCCCGTTCAAGTATTTTATACAATCTTGCTCCGATTACACTCAATATCATGATTGGCCTTGGTTTGGCTACTGCCATCTTTGCTGCAGTGATCGGTTTGCGACAGAACGATATTAAAAAGGTTCTCGCTTATTCGACTGTTTCGCAATTGGGCTATATGTTTTTGGCACTCGGATTGGGAGCATATTCCTCGGCAGTTTTTCATCTTACGACACATGCGTTTTTCAAGGCGCTACTCTTCCTTGGCGCAGGAAGTATTATCCATGCAATGGGAGGCGAGCAGGATATCCGCAAGATGGGTGGCCTGAGGAAAAAGATGCCAGTTACCTATTTTACCTTTCTTGCAGCGACACTTGCAATCAGTGGAATCCCTCCGTTCTCAGGATTCTTTAGTAAAGATCTTATCCTTACGAAGGCGTTTGAAAATAATCCTGTACTCTACGTTTTAGCATTGGGGGGCGCGCTGATCACCTGCTTTTACATGTTCCGGCTTTTGTACCTCGTTTTCTTTGGAGATCAACGATTAAGTTCCGCCCATCCGCACGAATCACCCCGCGTAATGACAATACCATTGATCATTCTAAGCATTCTTTCCGTTTTTGGCGGATTCCTCAATATCCCTGAGCTATTCGGAGGAAAGTCTGGTCTGGGTGAATTTCTGCATAGCGCAATCATTTCCAAAGTTACTGAAGAACTCGCTGGTTCTACCGAAATAGGTTTGATCATATCCTCTTTAGCACTGTTAGGTTTGATTATTTTACTGGCCTACCGTACCTATGTTAAGAAGGCAATAATTCCTGCAGAAGATTCCAAATCGTTATCTTCCTTCAGCAAAGCGATAACAAATAAATTTTATATCGATGAGATATATACAGCCCTATTTGAAAGACCATTTGGTTTCCTCTCCGACTTTTTCTTTTATAATGTAGAAAATAAGGTTCTTGATGCTGCTGTCGATGGAATTGGTACTGCGACCTCCCGCTTAGGGGGTCTGGCGCGTAAACTGCAGGCAGGAAATATGAGTTTTTATCTCTTTGCCATGGTAGGCGGAATTCTTTTATTTATCATCTTTATTTTAATCGTCTGACCCTATGATATTGCTGATTATACTATTACTGCCCATAGTCACAGGTCTGTTTCTTTTACTTCTCAGGAATCCGGCCACTGTGCGAATAATTGCATTAACCTCGGCGATTGTAAATTTGCTGATTACACTGGGGCTTATAATCTCGGTCCCCTCCGCATCCTATACCGTGAACTGGAGCCATTTTATGGGAACCCAATTTTCGTTGGGGTTTGATGGGATTAGTTTGATTATGATATTATTGACAAATCTCCTTTTCCCGTTTATTATCCTTTCAGGATTTACACGTGCCCATATCAAAATTCCGGTACTAAATTTTCTGATCCTGTTTACTCAATCGGCCTTATTAGGTGTTTTTTTAGCTCAGAACGCTTTTCTGTTTTACATCTTCTGGGAGCTGACCCTGATACCTGTATATTTTATTTTGCTCCTCTGGGGTGGCGAAAACCGCAGGGCAATCACCTTAAAGTTCTTTATATACACTTTAACAGGAAGCTTATTCCTGCTTTTCGGAATTATCTATCTGTTTACCTTAACACCGGGAATCCATACGACCGATTTCTCGGCATTTAATCAGTTGCATATTCCTGCAGCCACCCAAACCTGGTTATTCTGGATCCTCTTTGTCGCTTTTGCAATTAAGATGCCAGTCTTTCCTTTTCATACCTGGCAACCATCCACTTATACCATGGCATCCAAACAGGGGGTGATGATTCTTGCGGGAGTTCTGACAAAAATGGGTATTTACGGAGCACTCCGTTTTCTCTTTCCTATTGTCCCACAAGGGGTTGTGTACTGGCAAAATACGGTAATAATCATGTGCCTTATCGGGGTCGTCTATGCATCGGTTATTGCGTTCCGTCAGACCAATATCAAACGGTTGATTGCCTTTTCATCCATGGCCCATATCTCACTGATGGCAGCAGCCATGTTTGTTTTGAATTATTATTCACTTCAGGGTCTCTTTTTTCAGGTGATCAGCCATGGAGTAACGATAGTAGCTCTTTTTTATGTGGTGCATCTTGTTCAGGAAAGAACAGGTACACTTGAATTGCCACAGATGGGTGGTTTAAAACATGCGGCTCCCAATATGGCAATTCTTTTGCTTATTGTTGTTCTGGGCTCCATCGCACTTCCGCTTACTGCCGGTTTTGTTGGGGAATTTTTAATTATTACGGGACTTGCGCAATTCTCAATCTGGTTCGCAATTTTGGGAGGTAGTACTATGATTCTGGGTGCCATTTATATGCTTTATGCTTATCAGCGCATTATGCTTGGAGATATTAACCCGGCATATATAAAGGTAAAAGATATCAGGGCCCTCGATTTTTTCGTCCTGATTCCGTTGATTGCTTTAATATTAATACTTGGAATTTACCCGCAACCTATTTTGAACCTCGTTGAAGAATCGGTAAAAGCCATGCAGAATCTGATACCGGTTAATTAGGTGTACCCTGATTGATCCAGTAATCGTATCTATTAGAAACAAATTGAATATCGTTAGCCAATGAGCGCATTAATTTTATTAACAGTTTTTGGGATCATCGTCCTCTACCTGGGTTTTGCAAATAACAAAAAAATCCTGGCGCCGGTTGCTATCACAGGCTTGCTGATCAGTATGTTTCTTTCAATAAAGGACTGGAACCTGGGATCGAAATATTTTCATGACATGATGATCATTGACAATTTTTCAATTGCATTTAATGTGTCGATGGTTATTATTACGATCCTGATCTTCCTGTTTGGAGTAAATTATTACAAACGGATGGAACACCATGTGGCAGAGCAATATGCACTGATGATATTTGCTCTTACCGGTGCCTTTCTGATGACCTCTTTTTCGAATCTGATTATGCTTTTCCTTGGAATAGAGATCCTGTCCATTCCGTTATATATTTTAGCAGGAGGAAAGAAAAGCTCATTCCGCTCAAACGAGGCTTCGTTCAAATATTTCTTACTGGGCTCTTTTGCAACTACATTTTTTCTTTTTGGTATTGCGCTGGTTTATGGCGCATCAGCAACCTTTTATCTCCCGGAAATCAAGACATACATCGCCCAGTTTAATGGTCACCTCCCTCCGATGTTAATGGTAGGCCTCCTCTTTATCCTGATTGGCGTTTCCTTTAAAGTTGCAGTGGCCCCTTTCCATTTCTGGAGCCCCGACGTTTACGAAGGCTCACCCACACTGGTTACTGCATTTATGGCAACAGTGGTAAAAACAGCGGGTTTCGCAGCTTTTTACCGCCTCTTAGGTATGGGTTTGCTTCCATTGCCCGGCCCACTCGAAAAAACCTTATGGGTGATGACAATGCTTTCATTGCTTGTGGGAAATCTGGCAGCTTTGAGACAAACCAATTTTAAACGGTTACTGGCCTATTCCGCAATCGTTCATACGGGCTTTATGATGCTTGCAATGCTTTCTCAACACGACTCCTCAGCCTCTGTACTTCTCTATTACACCTTTGTTTACTCCCTGGCCACTGTGCCGTTATTTATCATTTTTATCTATATGAAACGGGCCTCAAGTGGTCTGGAAGAACTCTCCATTTTTCGCGGATTGTATAAACAGAAGCCCTGGATGGCTGTCTTTATGACGATCCTGCTGATGTCGCTGGCCGGTCTGCCACCAACTGCCGGATTCCTGGCTAAATACCGCGTTTTTATTTTATCAATCAGCCAGGGGTATCTCGCAATATCCATCTTTGCAATTGTTATGGCGATCATTGGTGTTTACTACTATTTTTATGTATTGCGTGAGACGTTCTCCGAAAGTGACAACCCAAATCCGATTGAGATTAGCAGGCTTAATTCACTCTTGATCGTTGTTTGCGGTGTCGCCGTCCTTCTGTTAGGTATTTTTGTGTGGTCGGTGCCGATTTAATTTATTCCCGGCAAAATTCTTTTTCATCACGCTCAAAATACTTTTGGGTTGTTATACTTCAACCTCAAAACAGATAACACTGTGAAAGTAGGGCAATCTTACTGTATATAAAACCTCACGCAAAGTCGCTAAGATGCAAAGTTTAATTTGCTTTCTAAATATGTCTTATTGCATTATAGCTAAGTGAGATAGATTGTTCTTGGAGTAATTATTTTTTTCTTAGCTTGACCTCCCCCAACCCCTCCAAAAGAGGGGCGCATGGAGTAAGCATTTCATTATGAATATAAAAGGTATCCCCTTTGGGGAGAATTAGAGAGGTCATAAATGCTAAATATGAAATTTATTTTAGTACATTATTTCTTTCCTATTACTTAGCTCCTAAAATATAGATTACTTTGCGTTTTTTTCTAATCTCCCATGTATGAAAAAGTTCCTGATTCCTTCACTCTTTACTGCTATTTTACTTATTTCGTGTAACCCCAAACCACAACCTGAAGGAGAGATCGTTATCGATGTTTCTCATAAGGGGGCTGATGTTTCGCCAAATATGTACGGGGTATTCTTCGAAGAGATTAACCATGCCGGCGAGGGTGGTCTTTATGGCGAGCTTTTGCAGAATCGTGGTTTTGAAGAAAAAGAGTATCCGGCAGGATATACCGTAAACGGGGATAAACTCTATCCTGCTCCTGTGAAAAATCATCTTACCGGAGTGATCAAAAATGAGGGATTCCACTGGAATCACGATCCGATACCCGGATGGTCTATTGAGTCTGAAGGTAAAGATAAGGCTCAGATGAAACTGACCAAAAGCACCCCGCTTGATGTGGCGGCACCCAACTCCCTTCAAATTGCAATACCTTATTCTGCCGGGCATGTTATGCTTATAAACAGTGGATTCTGGGGTATAGGGCTAAAGCAGGGACAACGGTATAATTTGCGATTTTATTTGCGCACTTCAAATTATAAGGGAAAACTAAAAGCTTGTCTGATCTCAGCAACGGGTAGCTCTTTGGCTGCTTTGCCAGTGGCGCTTAAAGAAGGTGCAGGCTGGCAAGAGTACAAAGTGGAGATTGGCCCCGATCAGACAGATCCAAAAGCGAAGCTTGCCCTTTGCTTCGATGGCAGCGGTACAGTTGGGGTTGATTATGTCTCCCTCTTCCCGGAGAAGACATTCAAAGACCGGCCGAATGGTATGAGACCTGATGTAGCAGAAATGCTTGAAGCGCTTCATCCCGGATTTGTTCGTTGGCCGGGGGGATGTGTCGTTGAGGGAATCACTCTTGGTAATCGTTTCGAATGGAAGAAAACGCTGGGCGATCCGATGACACGCAGTGGAGAATACAGCACGTGGGGATACCGGAGTACTTATGGTTATGGGTATTATGAGCACCTGCAGTTTTGTGAAGATATTGGCGCCAAAGCGATGTTCGTCTGTAATATTGGCATGGGCTGCCAGGCCCGTAGCGGGGATGCCTGCAAGGAGAGCGAAGTTCAGTATTATATCAATGATGTGCTTGATGCAATCGAATATGCGCTGGGAGATCCCACCACTGCCTGGGGCGCCAAACGTGCAGCATCCGGACATCCTGCCCCGTTTCCCTTACAATTTATTGAGATCGGGAATGAGAACCACGGAGCTGTTTATAATGCCCGTTTCGACTTGTTTTATAAGGCGATCAAATCAAAATATCCGCAACTCACGCTGATTTCAAATCATGGGATTGGCAATGAGGTAAAGAAAATCGCCAAAACAGATATGATCGATCCACACTGGTATGTAGCCCCCGATTTTTTCTTTAAAAATTCAACAATCTTCGATAAGCAACCACGAGGAGAACACAAAATATACGTCGGTGAATATGCCTGTAATCAGGGGGTTGGTGGCGGAAATATGCTCGCAGCGCTAAGTGAAGCTGCGTTTATCACCGGGATGGAACGCAACAGCGACCTGGTTACAATGGCCTCCTATGCCCCGCTGTTCGAAAACCGCAATGATAGGACATGGCCTGTAAACCTGATCTGGATCGATAATATGCAGGTTGTCGGCCGGACATCTTATTATGTTCAAAAAATGGTTTCTGAAAACAGGCCAACTTATAATCTGGTAACCAGTATTATCCCCCGTCCCGATAAGCCCGTACCATTGGTTGCGGATGGCTACTTTGGCGTGGGTACCTGGCAGACTCAAGCCGAATTTAAAGATTTTAAGATAACACCTTCGGATAATAAGGTCATTCAACCTGCCAAAGGGGAATGGGAAAAGCACAATGGCGAATGGGCTATTACGGATACACTCCTTTCCCAGAGTTCAAAACTTGATATGACCCAGGCTATTTGCAACCGGCAGCCCTATTCGGGTGATTATACTTTTGAGTTAAAAGCCCGAAAGACAAATGGTAATGAAGGATTCCTGATTTATTTTGGATTGTCTGACGAAAATCAAAAAGGTTACCTGTTCAATATCGGAGGATGGGGAAATACCCTGGCAGCGATGGAACGGATCGAGGGTGGACAAACCGTAGGAATTGTTTCGGAACAACTCCCTTTTGCGGTTGAAACCAATAAATGGTATAACCTGAAAATTGTCAGATCCAACCAGAATGTAACACTATGGATTGAAGGGAAAGAGGTGATCCATTATAAATCGGTTACAGCTTTGCATCAGTTCACCGTTGCCGGGTACGACGAAAAGAACGGAGAAGTGATAATTAAGGTAGTCAATGCAGATGAAACACCATGGCATACCTCACTGAAAATCAATAATAGTGCAAGCGTGTCACCCGTGGGTGAAGTTGTTACGTTGTCTTCTGCTAATTTAAAAGATGAAAATTCATTCGATCAACCACTAAAAATTTCACCTAATCAATCCATATATACCAAATTCTCGAAGGATTTCGATTATGATTTTGCTGCTGGTTCATTTACAGTTTTAAAGATAAAGGTTGCCAGGTAAAGTGCAATATAAATAGCTTGAAATCATGTATATTTGTTAAAGGTAAAATGATTTAAATCATACAACGTACTCGGGAGTTGTGAAACTCCAACCTCAAATCAGATAACCCTTGTAATAGGAGCGAACTGAGTGAAACTTATAAACTCACGCAATCCGCCAACTGGTGGAGTAAAGACCATAAGAAAGAAGTAAGGCTTGGCGACTGTGCGTGATGAGAAAGTGTATGTTAGGAGAATTTTTCCCGGAAATCGTCTAATAACCTAAAATCCTCAAAATATGATCTTAAAAATCGATGGCTTAAACAAACAGTACGGAAACGGAGTGCGCGCACTAATTGATGTGTCACTTACAATCAACAAGGGAATGTTCGGTCTGTTGGGACCCAACGGGGCCGGGAAATCGACCTTAATTCGAATATTGGCAACACTTCAGGATGCTGACAGTGGTTCAGCTATGCTTGGCGACACCGATGTTCTGAATGATAAGGATGCCATCCGGAAAGTATTGGGCTATTTGCCTCAGGAATTTGGGGTCTATCCGCGCACTTCAGCCATTGATCTGCTGGATCATCTGGCGCTTTTGAAAGGATTCGGAAATGGTGGTGAACGGAAGGAGATGGTCAACTATTTGTTGAATAAGGTGAATCTTTATGATCACCGGAAAAAAGCGGTGAGCAGTTATAGTGGTGGTATGCGCCAGCGTTTTGGTATTGCGCAATGTCTGATTGGCGATCCACGGCTTGTAATTGTGGATGAGCCGACTGCCGGTCTGGATCCGGGTGAGCGAAATCGTTTCTATAATATCCTGAGTGAAATTGGCGAAAATATAATTATAATCCTCTCAACACATATTGTGCAGGATGTTAGGGAACTCTGCACACAAATGGCTATTGTTGATAAAGGGAGGGTATTATTTAGTGGAAATACCGATGATGCATTGTTGCAAATTAAAGGGAAGGTATGGGAACGACGGGTTGAGAAAGCTCAACTGCAGCAATTCCAAAATGAGTATAAGATTATTTCGAGCAAACTTGTGGGTGGAAAACCATTGATCCATGCCTTCTCGGCTAAAGACCTCGACAACGGTTTCACAAAAGCCGAAGAGAATCTTGAAGATGTATTTTTTGCCAACCTCAATGAACTGGTTTAACTGAAATCTCATGTGGAAATTTATCAGACACGAATGGAAGTTGTGGCTTAGTTCTCCAATGACCTGGATCTTTTTATTCATCAACACAATGCTGGTGATGGGTGCCGTTTCATCCGATAATGTTACAATAGGCGGAGGTGTGGGAAGTGTCCATAAAAATGCCCCTTATGTTATTCAAACCTATTATGGGGTGATGTCACTGGTTTGCTTGCTGATGACCACGGCATTTATGAATGCGTCAGCTAACCGCGATTTTGCGCATGGAATGTATCAGTTTGTGTTTTCATCACCCATCAAAAAGTCGGATTACTACTTCGGCAAATTCATCGGCGCCACTTCAATTGCCATATTGCCTTTATTGGGCGTTTCAATCGGCGCCTTGATTGGTCCCCTGATGCCATGGGCTCAGGCTGAACGATTTGGAGATATCATCTGGAGTGGCCACCTGCAGGGAATACTAAGTTTTGGAATTCCGAATACAATTATTGCAGCGGTATTTTTATATGTGCTGGCCATTATTTTCAGGAGTAATACCGTTTCGTTCGTCGGTGCGATGCTGATCCTTGTGTTTTATGTTGTCTCTGCCGGTTTTACACGCGATCTTGAAAAGGAATGGCTTGCCAATATACTGGATCCGTTTGGTTTTCGTCCGGAAAATATTGTAGCCAAATACATGACTGTAGACGAGAAGAACATGCACGCAGTGCCGTTAATCGGCTCGTTTTTATATAACCGGATGATCTGGATGGGATTAAGCGGTTTGATCCTGGTAGCGGGGTATTTTAAATTCTCATTCAGCACAAAAAATCAAAAGGCGAAAAAGGAGAAGAAAGAGGAGCTCAAAGCATCTCCGGTGAATTTTCCTAAACCAAATTTCTCATCCAACTATGCGGGTAAATTTTCACTATCCGGATTATGGTATCTGATCCGTTTTGAGACCAAAGCAGTGATTAAAAATCCAACTTTTATTATCATTGTTTTGATCGGGATGATCAACCTGATATCATCATTGACCACTTTTACAGGCCGTTATGGAACCGATCACTATCCGGTTACTTACGATGTTATTTCTGCTATCCAGGGATCATTTTATTTATTCCTGATCGCGATCATAACGTTTTATTCAGGCGTACTGGTCTGGAAAGAGCGGGACTCAAAATTCAACGAGATGCAGGACGCCACGCCTATTCAAACCTCGCTGCTTTTTGTTTCAAAACTGGTGGCCATGGTGGCTTCGATCGCCCTGATTCTGTGTTGCACAATTCTTATTGGGGTTATCGCCCAAACAGCGTTTGGTTATCACCGCTACCAACTGGACGTTTACTTCAAGTCGCTGCTGATTCTGGATTTACTCTCATTTTCATTTCTGGTAATCCTAGCTTTGCTCTTTCATTATTTGATCAATAACCGGTACATTGCTTACTTTGCTTTTGTGACCTTTGTGATTCTCAACTCATTTATCTGGGGTTTATTACGGATAAATACCAATATGGTGAAATTTGGGATAACACCAAATCTCACTTATTCCGACATGAACGGGTATGGTCCTTTCGTCCCTTCTGCATTTTGGTTTAATCTTTACTGGATTATTTTCTCAATTCTCATTGGATTTGTGATTTATGCCTTTTACATCCGGGGCGAGGAGATCGGCTTCTTGAAAAGGTCGAACAATGCTAAATTTATATTTTCAAAGAATAAGGTAGCAATCTGGCTGACAGTACTTGCCTTTATCCTTTGTTCCGGATTTGTCTATCATAACACGAAGATTTTGAATAAATACGACTCGGAGAAGGAGCAGGAAAACAAGCAGGTTGATTATGAAAAATCGTACAAGCAATATGAACATTTAGTTCAGCCGCGTTTTTACAAATACGATTACGCTATCGATCTGATGCCTAACGAGCGGAGCATGAAAGCCTCCATAGATGCCTGGGCCAGGAATATTTCCAGCCAGCCGATCACGGAATTGCACTTTACGATGCCTCAAATTCCTGATTCTGTTAATATTTCAATCAAGGGAAGTACCCTTAAATTAAAGGATTCCAGACTCGATTACCGGATTTATACGCTAGCTAATCCATTGCAACCGAACGATTCGGTGCAGATCAGATTTGACGTTTCGCGCATAACCCGGGGTTTCGAGAACGAAGTATCATTTACCCAACTTACCCAAAACGGTACATTCTTCAACAACTCCAATATTGTCCCATCGTTTGGTTATGATAAAAATTATGAAATTAGTGACAAAAACAAACGGATAAAATTAAAATTACCGGTTCGCTTCCGGATGCCGAAACTCAATGAAAACGACCTGGCAACACGGGCCAATACCTACATCAATCACGATGCTGACTGGGTAGAGGTTAATACGACTATCAGCACCACTCCTGATCAGATAGCCATTGCTCCGGGAAGCCTGGTTAAATCGTGGGAAGCCGATGGGAAGCGTTATTTTAACTATAAACTGGATCAGAAATCACTTGATTTTTACTCCTTTATTTCGGCAAAATATGAAGTTGCCCGGAAGAAATGGAACGGCATTGATCTTGAAGTGTATTATATCAAAGCCCATGAGTACAATGTTCCTAATATGCTGAAAAGCCTGGAGAAATCGTTGGAATACTATACTCAGAATTTTGGAAAATATTATCATAAGCAATGCCGAATCATTGAGTTTCCGAGGTATGCCAGTTTTGCGCAGGCATTTCCCGGAACGATGCCCTATAGTGAAGGGATCGGTTTTATCACCGATTTGCGGAAGGTTACCACTGACGATATCGACCAGGTATATTATGTTGTGGCACATGAGATGGGGCATCAGTACTGGGCTCATCAGCTGTGCGGTGCAAACATGCAGGGGAGTGAAATGATGAGCGAGGGATTTGCCCAGTATTCGGCTCTGATGGTAATGGAGAAGGAGTATGGAAAAGATAAGATGAAGAAATTCCTCAAGTATGAAATGGATGGCTATCTGCGGGGAAGAAGCTCCGAGTTTGAGGCTGAACGCCCGTTAATGAAATCTGAATCGCAGTCTTATATCCATTATCAAAAGGCGAGTGTGATCATGTATTACCTGAAGGAGATGATCGGTGAAGATAAAGTTAACGGTGCATTACGTACCATGATTGATTCATTTGCCTATAAACAACCCCCTTATCCAACGTCGCTTTCCGCGGTAAGAGCTTTCAGAAAAGTTACTCCGGACAGTTTACAATATCTGATCGGCGATATGTTTGAAAATATCACACTCTTTTCGAACCGGACCGTTAACGCAAAATATAAAAAAGTGGGTGAACAGTATGAAGTGACCTTTAATACCACCTCCGAAAAGTTCCGGTCCGATTCGTTGGGAAAGGAGAATAATATCGCACTTGCAGATTATATTGATATTGGGATTTTTGCGGAATCCAAGAGCAAGAAAAACCTCGGTAATCCATTGCTAATAAAACGGATGAAACTAACCAATAAGGAAAATGTGTTTACATTCCGTGTCAATGAAAAGCCTTACCAGGCAGGGATTGATCCTTATAATTACCTGGTTGACAGGATTCCTGACGATAATTTAAAAAAGGTGACAGAGGAGTAGAAATGGAATAAATATTCAGTCAATTAATTCAGATAATTTGATTTACAGGTTTTTGATTCCTTTATTAGCGCTGTTTGCCCGGCTATTGGTTTCTCTCAATGACCGGAATTAATCGACCTGTGCTTTATTAATAAACCTGTTGGAAAAATTTCCGGAACTTACATCCGAAAAACTGAAACATTGAAATGATAAACCTCAAAAACGGAATTCTTTTTTTCCTTACCCTGACACTTGTACTATGTCTGGCAATGATTTACTCTTTAAAGAATCATCCTGACGTTAGCTCTGAGTATAATTTCAACGTGAAAAAGTTCGGTGCAAAAGGAGATAACCAGTCTGACGATACCCAATCGATCCAGTCGGCCATAAATGCTGCCGCAGAAAAAGGTGGTGGAGTCGTCTATTTTCCGGCAGGGGTCTACAGGATTTCCGGACCCGTTATCGATTCTGTCGGACATCAGAGGTGTGGTTCACAGTTGTATGTTCCGTTCAACGATTTAAGGCACCCGATTACAGTAACCTTCAAAGGGGAGTCGGCCCCTGAGTTTGAATTACAGGGACTAATAAAGACAATCCCTTCGATGAATGGCTCGATATTGTTGTCTACCCTCATTACCAATGATTCAACCAGTTTTGTCGTTGGAATGGTACGTGGCACAGGAAAGGGGTGGTCACAATGGAATTACACAACACCCTATTTTTATAACCTCGGAATCAGGACCTCTACTACCCAGGTTGGTGATACTGCGCAGATAAAAAATGCGTTAGGTGGAATTAACCTGCAGTATGCATCCAAATGTTACCTCGATAATATCCTGATTACTACCCAAAGCCCGCTTGGTTCAATTCCCGATCCTACACACTCAGGAAGTACTGCCCTTGTAACACCAAAAGTAGATAATCACGCCCAGATTGAGATCGGTTTGATCCGGATCGGAGGTTACGACTATGGAATTAAATTTAGTGAACATTTTGTGGCTCAGGATGTGCAGATTGTCTGTTGTAATGTGGGTATGCTCTCGGAGTTTAGTCACCATAGCAGTTCAATTCAGACCCTTGAGATCGAATGTTGCCGCTATCCGGTTGTATTCAACCCCGGTCATAACCTGTTGATTACCAATTATAATACCGAACATCT
This sequence comes from uncultured Bacteroidia bacterium, assembly GCA_903918045.1. Classification (GTDB taxonomy): domain Bacteria; phylum Bacteroidota; class Bacteroidia; order Bacteroidales; family Prolixibacteraceae; genus JAAFHB01. Next base: position 9,708 of record CAIXCY010000244.1, on the reverse strand, counting down.
GATGGATAACGTGTGGTACCGGTTCATTCAGGATTTCACCTTTGAGGGTAAATCCTATTTCCCTGCAAAGGTCGTAATCGGTCTTTGTAATCCTGTTGTTTCGAATATCGGGTACGATTTCAGCCATTTTAAAACCAACGATCCGGCAAGGGTGATATTGCTGGAGAACGCAAAATTTCACTAAGGTTGTGATAATATTTTAAGGTTTGTCAAATGAGAGAACTACTACTCCTTGTATTCTTAGGTCTCTTTTTGCCTGACGGGTCATGTCAGTCACGGAATAAAGACAATTCAACTGATATTCACTTTTCAGTTCCGCTTAAGATTCATATTTCTGCCTGGGTCCTTGAAAAGTCCGAGGATAAGGGTTCAGAAACGACTTATACTGATCAGGCAAGTCTTAAGCTTCCACCAGGCTATTCAACTTCAGGAAAACCAACAAGGCTTATCTATTGTGCCCATGGAGCAGGCGGTGGTGTTACTTCAGACCAATGGTTCCTGAATAATTATGCATTGGTTGATACCCTATTAGCCAATGGATACGCAATTTTTGATGTAAATGGGGGGGAATCGGTCGAAAATATGGGGGGCCCGATGGTTGTACAGTCGGCTTTTAATGCATATTTATACATCCTGAAATAGTTTTGGCTAAGGGTTTATTCAGTCCCGTTCTCGATTTATATAGTCAGGCGTGGAAGCACCCGTGGTTACCAACCACGAGACAAGCGATTGCAAATGTCTTTGAATTTAACGACAGGAGCGGAAAAACCTGGGAAAGTGAAAAGGTTGCAGGATGGAATCCAATGCTCCGAAATGTGACCCCCGGCATTAAAGAAACCTTCAAAACCTACCCTGTACCGGTAAAGATTTGGCATGGGATTGACGATCCGATTGTTCAGGAGAAATTTTCCAGAGATTTTCAAAAGTATATTCTAAAATCCGGGGGATCGTGTGACCTTTATGAACTTGATTCCAGAGACCACGGGCTTAGCTGCGGTAATCCGATAATTAATCATGAATTAGTGCTGTACTTCAGAAGGTTTGAATGACATATATTACCTTATTTCTTCTTCCGATACTTTAAATACGGAATAATATCTTCATTTTTCATACCGCCTGTCCCGTCATATTCAATCGTTACTACGGGGACGCCGGTAATCTCCTCAATTTTGGAGGACATTGCTTCAGTAACCAGCGACGGGCAGCAATAGGATGGAGTGGTCTGGATAAAGAGATCGAGATCCGGATGATTGCTGATTATGGCATGAATCTTTAGAATATTTTCAAGCGATTCCCCCCGTTGCAGAATATTTAAGCCAAAACGGTTTAGCCAGATGTCTGCCTCATCTGATGTGAGGGCTTTAGCTTCACCATTATACGCATTGAAATATTTTTTGTACCTCTCCTCCACCAATGGAATCAAAGATTTAAGAAATTTAAGCTTGATAAAATCGGAATACTGCTCTTTCTTATAAAACCGCTCCGTAACAGTATTCACTATAATTTTCATGAATTCGCTGTAGGGGGTCGTTATCACTTCGCCGCCATTCTTCTCCACTATTTTTACCAGATCCTGATTCATCAGGTCGTTGTCCCGCACATAGACATCCCCAAAAATGGCTACCTTTGGCTTGGCACTCCCTTTGGTTTGGATCGATGCAAAATCAGCCACAATTTTTTCAAGGGCCAGATCTTTAGGAAGGCCGTACCGGAAAGCCTTTACCAGTATATCCAGTGATTGGATGATTGCTATATCTGTAATGCCTGCCTGATTCTCATAAGGACGGATCTTACACCCAATCTTTCGGATATACCCACCGAACATATACGCAAGATAGGCATTGATAGCAATTGGCAGGGAGAAATCATAAAAGATTATATCACCCAGATAAACTGAAACCTGCTCCATCCCCTTTCCATACTTATCCAGTAATTTTTTCATAAATTGTGGAAACATGCTCAAATTGCAGGATAAATCAGATTTCATAATCCATAGCACGGTATCGGCAGGTTTAAGACCATTAGCCTCAATATAATCTATGGCATTCTGGACAATAATATTTAATGGCAGACACTGACCGGTATTAAAACTAAGACTGCGCTTTATCGACACATCCGAATTTGGTGTCAGGCGGGCATCAATTCCGCCATTTTGCAATATTGCTTCAAGCAAAGGTCCAACGTAGGGATCCCATAAAGGTAACAGAAGTGTTTTGCCCTTTAGATTTTCAGCACCACTGAAAATGGGTGAAAGTGATTGATTTTGTACGACTTCAATATTTTGAATCAGGTCTCTGAAGAGTTTAAAGTCTATACCGTGAGTCGTGAGTATCCGGGATGTTTCGTGAATCAGTGATTGGAAATATGTTTGCCATGGCTGTTTTGCGACTGGGGTAATCGTATCGGAAACCTGAATTTTCCCGGGCACTTTTGCGTAGAGTGCCATTTCCGGCTTGAGATTTTTCCTGTCACGGTGATTGCGGAAAGCCCTTATTGCTGCTTCAATCCTGGTTTCGTAACCAACTGCAGAATCATGCTCATCGAGCTGGAGGATCAGATATGGCTTTTGATAGCCGTCGAGTATTTCCTTGAAATATTCAATTACAAAAGAATCAGGTGCACATTTAAAGGAGGTGATCAGCACCGGATAACAATTTTCAGTTTTAGCTACCAGATTTGTTGCATGAAGGATTTTTGAGGCAAATTTCCATTGAATAGCCTTTAGCAAGTCATCGGCCTTTGATATTTCTGAATGTTTATCCGGCAGCATATCCATAAAAAATGTCTTAATCCCCATCTTTTCGATAATATCCGGGATCGAATTATTCATTGAGGCCGAAAGAACGGTGTATGGACGACCCAGCAACATAATATGGATATCGTCTGCCTCTTTTATCTCTCTCGGATATAACTCTTTCCATTCCTCCTTGATTTGATGAACCTCTAGCTTCGCCTTTTCATACGCAATATTCAGGTTGACAAACCCTGCTTCCTTATAACCAATCGAATTCAGCATCCGATACAATTCGAGTCGGAGCGAAAGAGCTCCCTGAGAATAATTCAGGATTGGGGTGAGAAGTTTCTTTGGTGTCTTAAAGTTCTTTTGAGCCGTGATCACCGATGAAACAAACTGGCTGTAGTAGCAATATTGTTTTTTTGGTTTTGTATCACGCGACTCATCCAGGTAAACCGGCAGAAAAATATAGTCGACCTTTTTACGGAGGTAATCCACATGACCGTGCAAGGCTGCGATCGGGGAGCAAAACTCTGCCCCGGCAAGGTTTTTCCCATCCCTGATAGCTGTTTGATACCCTTCACTTGTCACGGTTTTTATTGAGAGCTGATCGAAGAATTTCCGCCAGAAAAGAATCTCCTCATAGAGGTATAAACCTGCAGGAATTCCAATTGTCAGTTGAGTGGCTTTTGAATGGGGAATAAATTTAAACAGTTCCTCCCTCTTTCGGAGCAGCTGAAAATTGATTGATTTGTTTTTTACGTATTTATTCCCATTGTAATCCCTGCCGCATAAAAAGCCATAGGCTTCAATCTGTTCGTCGATTTCAGCGATTTTAAGTTTACAATGGTTCGTGCACAATTCACAAATTTCGGACTTTATCGGGATTGATTTCTCATAAAGATCGAGCCCTCTGAATTTTGAAGTGGGAATTTGTTGATCACACAATTCAAGCGCCACCCCCAGCGCTCCAGTTAGGTGACAATATCTCGAAACCATGATTGGTTTTTTGAGCTTTTGTTCGAAAGCGGCAACAAGTGCCCTGTTTTTGGCGGTAGCTCCCTGAAAGAATATTGTTTTCCCGATGTACCCCGGAACCGCGACCTTCGTGAAATAATTTTCACGTGTTGAATGTAAAACAGTTGCCAGGATCTCATCCGCGGAATAACCGGCCATCAAATAATGGTTCAGATCACGCTCCATGAATACTGTACACCGATCGCTTGCCATCGGGGCATTCACATTTTCAACGCGCGCGGAATATTCATCCAGTTTGCATCCGAGTCTTTTAGCCTGCTCTTCAATAAAACTCCCTGTCCCTGCTGCACAAACATTATTCATCACCGAAAAGGTAACCATACCGTTGCGCATAACTGTAAATTTAGAATCCTGTCCTCCAATTTCGATGATTGTATCTGTTTCCGGATTCAGTTCGAATGCGGCCCTGGCATGAGCAGTTATTTCATTTAAAATAAGATCTGCGCCTATTATCTTGCCCGTAAATTTTCTTCCGGATCCGGTTGTTCCTGCACCTGATATTGAAAAATAAATTTGACGCTTTACAGAATAATCATGGATCGCTTCAAAGATTACCTGGATTGCCTGTAGCGGTTGCCCGGAGGTACAAGTATAAAATCCGGCAATAACCTCTTTCTTTTTGTTGAGAAGGAGTGCTTTCGTACTCGTCGAGCCGATATCTATCCCAATGAAAACATCAATCTTGCTTTTCGGCATTAACCGAATATAGGCATCCACCTCCACATGCTTCATGAATGGAATGTGAACCGAATGATACAGATATTTCTCATGAGATTCAAAATCAGGATAATCTGACAATTCAAGTTTGAGAGGTGGATAATAATATTCTTTTTCAGGTTTTTCAGTATGTACAATATCTTCAATTTGAATCAAATCACCTTCCATTAATTTGCAAGATTCCCTGCTGTTCATTGCCGCTCCGATCGCGCCATAAAGATTTGAATTCTCATCAACAGTAATCTGCTGATCGAGTAATTTCCCGATATGATTAATGACCGCCTTATTTAAAGAGACCCCGCCGGCTGCAAAGAGGTACGAAACTTTGTTGTCGTGAAATAACGTATCAACGATATTTTTGGCAAGACCAAAGCATAAACCGTCACAAATCTCTTCGATTGAAAACCCTTCCTGTTGTGCATGGATCAGGTCGGTTTTAGCAAATACCGCACACCGGGAAGCAATCTTTGGAATGCTGCCCTTGTTTTCCCAGGCTATTCGGCTAAATTCCCCGATAGTGTGCAGATTTAGCCGTTCGGCCTGCTGATCGAGGAAATTTCCTGTTCCGGCAGCGCATGAACTATTGGATTTATAATTCAGATACTCCCCATTTTTATCAAATGTTGCAAGTCCGAATTTCTCACCTCCTATGATTAACAACCCCTCCATTTCCGGGTGAAAATATTTAGCCGCGGTGATGTAGGCAATTCTTGGGTCTACTGAAACTCCATGGTTGATTATTGCAGGTCCGGATGAAGTATATCCAATGGATTTTATCGTGTCTACAGCTATCCCGGCTAAGGCATGTAGTAAGTTTTCTGCGATCTTTCCTTTATGAAAAGTGTATGAATGAAAGATTACAAGGTTGGAATCGTCAATTACGACTATTCCAATTGCAACAGACCCAATATCAATTCCCAGGTAATAGTTTTTCATCGTGATCAGCTCCCCCGATTTAAGTGAAGGTTTAACAATCAGAATAGAAATTGTTTTTACAACAGGAAGAAAGGAACAATGACTAAATATACACCTTATTTATGACAAATACATTTCTCAACGGCGGAGGAACTGATCAGGCCTGATTTAAGGTGAATGGTGAATAAGCCAGGTTATAATGCCGGACTAAAAACACTTCAAATAAATAATCCTTATCTTTGAAATAAGTTAAAACTGAGAAGTAAATATAAATGATGTTCTGGAAATAGTTAGGCAAGGCCAGAGATAAAAGCTGAATAATAATGAGTTATAAAGGTAAGGTTGTAATAGTCACCGGTGCTGGCAGGGGCCTTGGAAGTTCAATTGCCGAAACCTATGCCTCGAAAGGCGCAAAGGTTGTTCTTGTAGAGAAAGTCTCCGCTTTGGGACTGGAAACGGAGAAAACAATTACTTTGGCTGGTGGTTCTGCGACCTTTATCCAGACAGACATGAGTCGTCCGGAAGAGATTGAACGTTTAATCCGCAAAAGCACCGAGCTTTACGGCTCTGTTGATATTTTAATAAACAATGCAGGTATTTCAAAATGGAAATCACCTTACGAGATTACGGTGGAGGAGTGGGACGAGATCATCAATACCAACCTGCGCAGTGTTTTTCTTTGCTCGCGTGAAGCGGCAAAGATTATGCGTGCCCATGGTGGTGGCTCAATTGTCAATATTGCATCGACAAGGGCTTATATGTCTGAACCCGATTCCGAGGCTTATGCAGCTTCAAAGGGGGGGATCATATCTTTGACCCATGCGCTTGCTACCTCGTTCTCACCCGATCATATTCAGGTTAATTGCATCAGTCCGGGATGGATTGAGACTGGCGATTATAACCAGCTCAATGAGGCTGATCATAATCAGCACCTTTCCGGTCGGGTTGGTAAACCGGAGGATATTGTGAGTGCCTGCCTCTATCTTACAGGAGAGGGAAACAACTTCATAAACGGCACAAATATTACGGTAGACGGTGGAATGACCCGGAAAATGATCTATTTGTAAGTCAGAGGTTCAGAATAGAACCTTCGTAATTTTAAAATAATTCCCAATCGATATTAATCCATTTTTAAAAGCGAGGCTGTATTAAAAGTTTTTTTTAACCGCAATGAACGCGAAACAGGCGCAAAGCGCTATGTTAAAGCATTATAAAATTGGACTTTGCGACCTTAGCGGTTTATTTTTTTGCCTTTTGATACAGCCTCTATAAAAATTCACTCCAACTCAGAAAGGAAAAATAGTCTTAATCTTTCCTTTCAATAATCTTACCATATTACCAAACGAAGTGAGTCTGCCGCAGCGCTTTTACTGCCGAATGCATCGCCAAACTCTTTCATCAAAGGAAGGGTGGCATTAATTCTATAGTGGGCTGGCGAATGGGGATCGGTTTGAACCTGGCTAACCAGACTCTCTTTCGTCATATTCTCACGCCATACCTGTGCCCATCCGAGGAAGAAACGTTGTTCAGGGGTAAAGCCGTCGATCAGTTCAGGCTTCTTTTTCCCTTCGAGCGATTTTTCGAGGGCATAGTAGCCTAGTGTAAGTCCACCGAGGTCAGCAATATTTTCACCCAATGTAAGTTTTCCATCAATTTTAAAACCTTTGGAAACTTCTATTGAGCTAAAATATTTTTCCAGTTTCTTACCCAGGGCTGCAAAGTTCTGAGCATCAACAGGACTCCACCAATTGTGCAGATTACCTGTTCCATCATATTGTGCTCCCTGATCATCAAATCCATGAGTGATCTCATGACCAATCACTGCAATGATCCCACCGTAGTTGATTGCATCATCAGCATCCGGATTGAAAAATGGAGGTTGTAGAATGGCGGCAGGGAAAACTATCTCATTATTCGTCGGGTTATTGTAAGCATTGATGGTTTGAGGCGACATCCCCCACTCTTTTTTATCGACAGGTTTTCCAACTCTGGCAATCATGTCATTGTGATCCCACAATGTGATATTTATGCTGTTTTCGAACAGTTTATCGGGTTGAATATCAATACTTGAATAATCTTTCCAGGTGTCCGGATATCCGATCTTCCATGTAAATGCAGCGAGCTTTTCTTTGGCTTTTAGCTGGGTGGGAGTGCTCATCCATGTTAGTTTGTCAATCCTGTCACGATATACAGACCTCACATTTTCAATCATATCGATCACTTTTTTCTTTGAAGATTCAGGAAAATATTTTGCTGCAAACAGTTTTCCCAAAGGCATTCCCAAACGGCGATTTACACTTATTATTGCCCGTTCTTCACGGGGGCGTTGGGCTTTTACGCCATACATGACCGTACTGAAAAAATGAAAAGTTTCGTTACTGAAGTTTGCTGGCAGTACATTTGAAAATGAGGACAAAAGATGCCATCGGAAATAGGTTTTCATTACATCTACCGGGGTCTCACTAACGATTTGGCTGAGATTCTTCAGATAGTTCTTATCCTGAACGACCACTGTATCGGTAATCAAGTCAAAGTTATGAAAGTACCCTGTCCAGTTGATCTCCGGAGCAAGTTTTTGCAGGTCAGAGAATGGAATCTTATTGTACATTTTAACAGGATCGCGCATTTCGAAATTCTTAAGCTGGACAAGCGCCATTTTGGTTTCAAAATCGAGGATTGTTTTACCGGGCTCGGTAACATTCCATCCGGCCATTGAAAACATCTTGTCCACATGTTTTACGAATTCAGCTCTGATTTTAACCATGGATGAATCCTTATTTTCATAATAGTTCCGGTCTCGCAGTGATAACCCGCTTTGTCCCATAAAAACTGCATTCATCGTGCTGTTCCGGTCATCAGCACCAACGCCAGCGTCAAATGGTCCCGAAATACTCAATTTGGCAAGTTCCCCCGCAAGTGCAATCAATTCATCAGTGTTCTTCACAGAACTGATTTTGTCCGAAAGGGGTATAATCGGAGAAATACCGCGCTTGTCGATGGTCACTGTATCAAGATAGGAACGGTAGTAGCCTGTAATCAGTTCGGCTTCTGTACCTTTTTTATGATCTGCAACGGTTAATAGTTCTTTGATTATCCCTTTGAGTTTTACCTCCCTGGTCTCTTTGTCAAGGATGTTAAACGATCCCCATGAATTTTCGGTAGAAGGAATCGGATTGTTTTTTTCCCATTTTCCATTGGCATATGCATCGAAATCCTCCCAGGGTTTTACTGAAGTATCCATTGATGTGACATCAAAAGGGAGTACCTTTTTATCACCCTCCTTTGATTTAGATACATCATTACAGGAACTTGAAATCAGTAATGTCGTAAACAGCAGCGCAATTAACAAGAGAAACGTGTTTTTCATGGACTTAAGTTTTATCAGTTATTATAGATCTACATTTTGTAATGTATTGGAATTATTTTGCTTTCTGTTTGTTTCGTCTGAAAATCTCTTGAATTTGCATACGAAGACTAATCCGTAGTACAAAGATAATTAAGAGCTTGATATATCTGTCCGGGAGAACTAAATTAACGGCGCTATTTATTTGTAAACTAAATAATGGAATTTAATTTAAATAAATTGGACAGGGGGAAATTTGTAAATACACAAATGCATATCGGAACCTTCAATTCACTCGACATAGTGAGTTGTTGTCAAGCCATAGTGGACTAATCACTCTGTGTTTTTGTTTATCTGCAGTTCGTATTAGGATATTGACTATATGTTTTCAATCAATGTCACATCATCGCAAGATATTGCTGATTAGTTTTATGGCAATTGCTCGTTGTAGCAGGATATTGTTGATCAGTTTTAAGACGATTGATCATTATAGTAAGATATTGTTGATCAGTTTTAATGCAATTTCACATCGTAGTAGGATATTATTGATCAGTTTTAACGCAATGTCACATCGTAGTAGGAAATAGGAGATAAGTTTTTGTGCAATATCTCATCGTAGTAAATGCAAAATCCATGCATCCAAATATCTCCAACGTTAGTAAAAATCCTGATCCCGATTTATCGGGATAATTTGAATAACCCCCAGTGAAGTGAAACGAAACTGGGAGTACATGATCTGTTGAAAACTGGAACCCTGGCAGGGTTCAATATTAGTAACTCAACATAAGATTCAGTCTGCTAGTTGGCGGAGATGCTGTTGTTTATCGTACAATCCCCTCGGTTTCGCAAGCTTCACCGGGGGTTATTAATCCGCCGGCTGGCGGATAACCACTTCGTGTTATAAAATAATTTTTCAGCAGACCTTACTTATTAATGAATTGATAAATACAGTTAATATTAT
>CAIXCY010000243.1 GCA_903918045.1 uncultured Bacteroidia bacterium | reverse complement strand
GCACAAGGTTTAAACTCTTTTGCTCCTATAGTTGGAGTAGAAGAATTGCGAAGATTATGATTAATATCATAGGCAATTGATGAAATAGGCGTTCCGGCACTGGATAAAAAACTTTGATGTATGTCTGGGATGGAATCCGGTGAAAAATAGGAATTCACTGATAATGAATTGGAATCAGAAGAAGTTATTGCTCTCCATTGAGAAAGTGAATCGATCAATACACCATTTACTGAAGCAAATTTTCCTGAATTTTTGAAATAATCATTGTAATTCCAGTTGCTATTGTAATTTGTTAAAGTGGCTTTAATGGTTATTCCAGGGCCAAGATTGGAGAAAATATTATTCTTTAGTGCAAAATCACTGCTACCTACTATTTTAAGTGCAGTAGATCCAGAATTTATATTGGTAAAATTGAGGCTGTTAAAACAAATACTTGATTCGCTGGTTAATAGTTCTAGCTGAATGCCATTCACGATCGTTTCTCCTGTGACTTGAATAAAGTTATTGGCAATAAATGATGATCCTGATTTAACATATAACCCATTAAAATTTTTTACATTAAAGATTTTATTCCCGACTAAATAATTTTTAGTATTTGAGATAGATGAAATACCATTTGACCGATTAATAAAATTGCCCACAATTGAGTCATTGGATGAATATTCCACATTAATAGCAGGAGCTCCCCAACTGTTATTGTTCATTACATTATTGGTGACAGTTATAAACTGCCCTCCGGAAATATAGATCCCGCTGTAACCTCCTGTGCAATTTTTAATTATATTTGAATCAATTGAGATATTACTTACATCTGTTAATCCAATAACAGAATTTGCATAAAGTGATCTTTTATCAATTGTATTTGATTTAAATGAAATATGGTGCGCTGCATCAGAGATTCTAAGCATGGCATACCAAGCGTCGCGTCCGGTTATGTAATTGTTTTTAATCGTTATATAATTTGAATTCTGAACAATATTGAAAAGACTACTGTGCTCTGAATTCGACGAAAGATTGCAATTCTGTATTTCAATATTGCTGGAATGGTTGCTAAATCTGAAGATGTCAACTGCATCGGTATAACTATGAGATAGTTTTAATTTCTTAAAGATGATATGACTGGCATTGTTAAAAAGTACGAGATAATCAAATGTAGAACTTCCCTGATAGGTTAACTGAGTCGACAGGCTATCTCCACTTTCTGATTGGAAAGTAATTGTGTTTGTCGTGGAAGCACCAGCAATCGAATCGATCTCAATTTTCTCATTATATTGGCCAGTCCTTACCAGAAAGTTAATTGGGCATGTGATACCCGCCATTTCTAATGCAGTAACTGCATCAGTAAAACTTGCAAAATTAGGATTAGTACCTCCGATAGTATAACTACCACATAATGGGGCTGCCAATTTGTAGACTAGAGTAGAATCATTCGCCGGATTACAATCAGTAACATAGTTAGGATCTTTAGCCCAGGATTTAAATGTAGCCAAAGGGGTTTTGGAAAAATCAAAGTTTCCCAGATTAACCTCTGCAGTTTGGTTGTAGGCCAAGGAACCGGTCCAATTGGTAACTGGCTGCATTATCCCATTTGCACTATAATATATTTTGGCTGAAGTAAGTGCATTTATTCCATGGTTATGAAGAATAACTTTTATAGGTTGAACTCCATTTTTTATTGGCATCAGAGGGCCACTGAATTTTTCAATTCCGGCATCATTTGCACAAGGTTTAAACTCTTTTGCTCCTATAGTTGGAGTAGAAGAATTGCGAAGATTATGATTAATATCATAGGCAATTGATGAAATAGGCGTTCCGGCACTGGATAAAAAACTTTGATGTATGTCTGGGATGGAATCCGGT
>CAIXCY010000242.1 GCA_903918045.1 uncultured Bacteroidia bacterium | reverse complement strand
TGCTTTTGGGTATTTCTACCCCCAAAATGGCTTGTGGCAGATATTTCCCTTGCCGTAACTCGGATTCTATCCGTTCCCTGTTAGTAGTCAGGTAGTGGTAGAGTTCACTTACTGGCATACCATCCATGCCTGCCGAACCTTTGTTCGACACCACCTGGCGATACGCCCGCATAACATTACGTCGGTTTAATACCTGTTCAATCATTTCGTTTAAATACTTCTTTTGTCCTGTTCCGCTTATTACAGGGCTACGGCGTAATTGCTGATCCCTGTTGCATTTGTCCCGATTCATCGGGATTAATGTTCGGCCCTTTCCGCCGGTTGGCGGATGAGTCCTCCGCTTTATTCATCAGCTCGTTACCACCAATTACTATGGCTTCTGCTGACTTCTTGGCGCATAGAAACCGAATCTATTCCAAGACCTCCCCCGGTAAAAGCTTTCTCCTTCATCCAATCCCTGCAGCATCTACTATAAAACGATGGTTTTGTTCTTCGGACGTTATAATGATGTGCTTGCTTATCCTCGTTCAATAGCCTCATATGCCGTTTCTGCTTGGTTTATACTGAGCTTGCCGAAGTATCAGTACCGGATTTTGCCGTTTGGCTTCCTTCACTGCTGTCGTTGCCAACAACCAGCTTGCCACTTGCTAATACTTCTGAGCGTTACCTCAGTGTATAAGGGACTTTTACCCTGTAGAATAAATGCTTCGCTATTCAACAGGGTGAACCCTCTGGAAAAATACACTCGCCGTAAAATCAATTTTGTACCCAAAAATTTGTATTTTCGAAGTTTTTCAAGAGCTTACAACGAGTGCGCACAGCTTATGCAGGGCGCACACAAAGGCATGGGCAATAAGGGTTTAAGGAGTTCGCGTGGTTCAAATCCCGCATCAGCTGTTGGTTTAGGCTGAAAGGTTTGTCGCTCCGAATCCCCTTACTGGCCATAGCCTCCACCGTTGTACGCCATCAAAACAATTTTCACAGACCATTAAATTTTGACAAATGAAAATACTTTTAAAATATTTTTTGACACTTTTAGGACTAATTGTTTATTCTCATGGTTTTACGCAGACCCCAAATTTAAGTGGGACTTGGATTCTAAATTTTGAAAAAAGTAAATTAGAGGACAAGACTACTGGACTTACAGGTCAAATATTCATTATAAAGCAAGAGGGCAACAAATTTAGCTTGAAGATATATCACATTTATGGCGACAAAAAGAAGAAAATAGGTTTCAAAATGGTTGCTGATGGTAAGACAAGGAGAGTAAAAATGATTTTCAAGGGTAAATTAGAGCAAAAAGAAAATAGCTTGCTAGCAACAATGTGGAGAAAGAATTATTTAAATATTGTTAATTACAAATTTGGGACGAATCAAAACGAGATCATTGCTGACGAAGTATTTACTGGTAGACCAAAGAATCATCATAGCATTTGGGTTTTTGACAGAGAAGTTTCAAAATAAAATTATTCCATACGGCATACAATAAGGTATTGCCAAAAGCGGGGGTGATGTGCTATTATGACAGTTCAGTGCATAACTAAACTTTAGTTCTTCAAATCAACAGTTGTGCTGAAATACCCCACCTTCGGCAATATCCAAAACGTTATATGCCATACATAACAACATGCCAGATCAACTAACAATTCTTATTAACGAAAAGATTATGCTTAATAAGTGGTCTCTAAACAAGTTGTCTGAAGAAACATTTATTGTGCTTTCACTTATGTGCGCCACTGTTGTGTTTCAACTCCTGCTTAGGGATTACGGATTTCATGATGATGAGCTATATTATATGACAATAGGTGATGGATGGAACTTTTCCAACCTGGAAATACTGCCAATAACTCCCCTCTACTTGAAAATATTCACTTTTCTGTTCGGTTATTCAATCTGGGTCATTCATCTTGCATCATCACTGTGTTGCGCATTTATCCTGGGAACAGCATGTATGATTACAAAGGAATTAGGTGGAAAAAAGTATGCATTCCTTCTGACCGGAATACTGCTTCTGTTTTCCGGTCTGGTTCCGGCTGCATCTGTTTTTACCTATGACGCTCCCGGGCATCTCATATGGATGATTGCGCTCTATGGAGTCGTAAGAGCGTTGAAAGATAACAATCCCCGCTGGGCGATTCTTACGGGAATTTTTATCGGTATCGGGATGCTTAACAAAGTAACAATTATTTTTCTTCCACTGGCCTTACTTGTTTCACTCCTTATTGTCCCTCAAAGAGCATGGTTCAGAGGCAAGTGGTTATGGATTGCTGGCGGCATAATCATTCCTTTCACCATTCCTTTTATAGTCTGGCAATTCCGACAGGACTGGTACTTTCTTGACTTCGTTACAACGTACACGGATGAAATGTCATACAAAGCTACATTTCCTGCTTTTTTATGGAATCAAATCGTGCCGAACAACATACTTTCCTTCCCTGTTTGGCTTACTGGTCTCATACTACTCCTTTTTTCCTCAAAATGGAGAACATATCGTCTTCTGGGTTTTACTTATATCATTCTTTTTCTAACGTTTTACTTCCTTCATTCGCCGTTTTACTTCATGATGCCGCTCTATGCAATACTATTATCCGTTGGATCAGTCAGGGTGGAACAATATCTGGTAAAAAGTGATTTACGAAATTCAACGGTTGGCATCATAAAAGTTTTTATACCATGTATCTATATCCTTGGAAGTCTTCCTTTCCTCCCATTGGCATTACCAATACTGCCTGTTGAGAAACTCCTGATCTATGTTGATAAAGTTGGTGTAGACGCTGGCATCAGAACCGGCAGTTCCAGCCAGAGGGAATTGCCGAACTGGTTTGCCGCTCGTTTCGGATGGGATGAAATGGTAAATGAAATCTCCTCTGTCTATCACTCAGAAAGTGTAGCGGGAAATAGTGATGTAGGCATTATTACCGGTAATTACCAGGAAGCAAGTGCTGTACATTTCTACCGTAAAAAATTCAACCTTCCTGACCCGATTTCGTTACAAGGTTGGTTCTATTTTGAAACTTTACGATCGCCTAAATTCAAACTCAGGTATGTTTCGATTGGAGTCTCTCCTGAGTTGTTGAGACAATTATTTATTTCGGTGGAGCAAAAAAGTATTTTCAGTAACCCATACTGTCAGCCTGGTGAGAACAATCTGCCTGTTTATTTTTGTTATGGTCCAAAATGTGATTTTAAAAAACGATGGTCTATTGACAGGCACATGGCCCCGCAATTCAGGAAGTACATTGATGCAGAAGGTGTAATTAAAGCGATTGATTACTACAAGGGTCTTAAGAAAAAGGATAGCACAATTCTTCTTTTTACTGAACAGCAAATCAATGCACTCGGATATGAGTATATCAGCAAAGGTAAGATTGATGAAGCCATCGCTCTCTTTAAACTAAATCTGGAAGAACATCCTGAATCATCTAATGTTTACGATAGCCTGGGAGAGGGTTATTTTTTGAAGGGTGAATATGAACTTGCAATCTGGTTTTTTAAAGAATCGCTCAAACGAAATCCGGCAAATATAAATGCCAGGCAGTATCTCAAAAAGTTGGACAGCCTCACGGTCAGTGATGATAAGATACCATAATATTGATTCAGTATATAGATTATAGACAACGTAAATGGTTAGATGTACGGAACATAACAAAGGTTGTATGCAATAAGGGTTTCAGTGGTAATTCAAGAATTCTGCCCCGCTCAAACTTCGGTGGTGGTGGACAGGAAAGCAGCCCGCAATCCCTTACTGCTGCTACACTCAGCCGATATGCGTCACTTTAGGAATGCCTGCTGAAAATAATCAATCAGCTCAGTAGAGTTGCAATATTTGGAAACTTTTTATATCTTTGTTCAAAAAACAGGATGCAATACTTTCAGACCAGATTTTTAGAAGAAGCAGACAAATTCATTGCCGGACTTGACGCGAAAACTGCTAAGAAAGTATTTTACAATGTAGACCTTGCGGAACAGACCAATGATCCAAAACTTTTCAAGAAATTATAAAATGAAATCTGGGAATTTCGTTCAAAGTTCAGTGGGCTTCAAATCAGACTACTTGCATTTTGGGACAAATCTGACGGCGAAGAAACGTTAGTAATAGCAGCACTCGGTTTTATTAAAAAGGGGGACAAAGTTCCTAAAAAGGAAATCGAAAGAGCTTTAAAGATAAGAGCAAATTACTTTAAAATAAAGCAAAAAGGTAAAAAATGGCACAGACAAAAAATAAGACCTATTCCCTTGCCGAAATGAAAGATAAATATATCGGTAAAGTTGGCACAACAGAAAGAGACGAATATGAATATGAACTAAACATGGAAGTCCTTGGCAGAATGATAAAAACTGCAAGACAGGAACGTAACTTGACTCAAGAGCAATTAGGACAACTTATTGGCGTACAAAAGTCTCAAATTTCAAAGCTTGAAAGTAGCACAAATAGTGCGACAATCGACACGATAATAAAAGTTTTTAAAGCTCTTAAAGCTGACATACATTTTAATGTAACACTGGAAAATCAACATATTCAACTTGCCTGAAAGAAAGGCGGCCGCATAAATCGAGTAGACTGCCCCGCCAGATAAACTGACAGGGAGAGCCTCTCACACCATCAGCCAGCTGGCGGATACGGGTCTCGGATACGGCGGTTCGCTCAACAATGGGATACTTCGGCTAAGCTCAGTAGCCAAATAGTGGTGAACCTTGGTAATGTGGACTTACTTTGTAATAATGGGTCAGCAACGGTTCGTAGCCCCGCTGGGTGAGTCGTGCTATGGTTATGGTCGTATTCAGAATCGGGCTTTGATCCGCCAACTGGCGGATCAGCCTCCTTTTCTGCTCCGACTCCATTGGTAAGCATGATCCAGATCGACACCAAGCCTGATCAGGTTTTTCCGCTTTCGCTCCGGCTTCTTCCAATCGGTCCAAATGCAGTATTGTATCTGGTTGCGTAACCATCCATCCAGTTCATTGAGCTTATTATAAATGCTCGCAAATTTGAAGTTGTTGATCCAACCCCGTTGTACTTTTTTTAGCTTTTGAATGCGTTGGTCTAAACCCATGGGACTTGTTTTGCGGGTTATACTGTTTAACATTCAGCCCTTTCCGCCGGTTGGCGGATGAGTCCTCCGCTTTATTCATCGGCTCGTTTCTGTCAATTACTATGGCTTCTGCTGACTTCTTGGCTTAGCTAAACACTTAGCTTCCAAGACCTCCCCCGGTAAAAGCTTTTTCCTTCATCCAATTCCTGCAACATCTACTACAAAGCGATTGTTTTATTCTTAGGATGTTACAATGATGTGCTTGCTTATCCTCGCTTCGTAGCCTCATATGTCGTTTCTGCTTGGTTTATACTGAGCTTGCCGAAGTATCAGTACAGAACTTTGTAGTTTTGCTGCCTTCAGCGCATGGCTCACGACAAACCACCTTGCGACTTACTAATACTTCTGAGCGTTACCAAAGTGCATAGGGGACTTTTACCCTGTAGAATAAATGCTTCGCTATTCAACAGGGTGAACCCTCTGGAAAAATACACTCGCCGTAAAATCACTTTTGTACCCGAAAATTTGTATTTTCGAAGTATTTCAAGAGCTTACAACGTTATAAGCAAAAAATGTTAAAATAACCATACCATGAAAAAAAATGTTTATATTTTCATTCTATTGAGTTTGTTTACACTAACAAATTTTTGCTATGCTAAAAATTATTTTGTTGCCAATACAGGTAACGATACAAACCCAGGTACTTTTGCTTCGCCATTTAAAACCATACAAAAGGGTGTCGATATGGCGGCTTTGGGTGGAGATACGGTTTTTGTTTCGGCAGGATTTTATCCAGAATCTGTAAAATTTATCTACTCAGGAAATACCGGTAATTATATTGTTTTCAAAGCTATGGGTGAAGTAACGATAGAATGCACTGTGAATTGGTTGTGGAGCTGTGTTTTTGATCTTACAAATAAAAACTACATCATAATTGATGGTTTTAAGATCCAAAACACCTTTTTTTTTGGGATTTATGTTTACGGATGTAACCAAATAATATTGCGAAATAACTGGACATACAATACAGGTGCTTCAGGAATCTATATGGAAAAATGCACTTCCATTAAAATACTAAATAACAAGGTTGAAAAAGCTTGTGCATTAACAAAAGCGCAGTCAAGTGTTGGTATTCAGGAAAATATATCAGTGTCATTAACTACTGATTTTGAAATTGCATACAATGAAGTAGTTACTTCAGGAAAAGACAATACCAATGAATCTTGGGGAGGAGAAGGTTTAGATGTAAAAGCCGGCTGCCAGAATGGAAGCATACACCAAAATATAGTACACGATTTAAACAGGCTTGGCATTTATTGCGATTCGTGGAATTCACTCAACAAGAATATCAATATTTATGACAATACGGTTTGGAATTGCAGGGAGGGAATTGTACTTTCGTCAGAAGACGGCGGAACAGTTGATAGTGTTCAGGTTTACAATAACATTTGTTATGCAAATGAACAGTCGGGAATTGCAATTGCAAACTATGGTACTGACGGTCCGAAAACGAATATTACAATTATGAACAACACCAGTTATGAAAATGGATTTCAAATTTACATAAATGGCTCAACCGGTGGAGGAATAACTATCAGTTCAAGTTCAATTACCAATGTAATTGTCAGGAACAATATTGTTTCGAAAAATAATCGTTGGCAAATTTTGACAACCGGCACCATTGTGAAAGATCACAATCTGATTGATGGCTATAAAGGAGCATTACAAGAAGTTGAAATTGGACCAACTGATGTTAAAGGTGATCCCTGTTTTACGAACCCTCTCGAAAATGATTTCACTCTTTTGGGAAACAGTCCGGCAATTGATAAGGCAGATCCAATTCTTTTTACTGCAACAGATTTCGCCGGAAATAGCCGCACACACGGATTAAGCGCAGATATTGGAGCTTTTGAATATATGGGTGTTACTGGAATTATAAATTACAAATCGAATAGCTTCGGTTTCATATTTCCAAACCCTGCAAGTGAAAGCATCAACATAAACCTGAATGATATGGCTAAAAACCAGCAAGTACAATTCTATAATACAACCGGACAATTGTATAAAGAAATAGTAATTGAGCAAAGTGCCCAAGTCAATATTTTTGATTTACCAAAAGGAATCTATTTTATTCAGATTAAAGGATTTTCACAACGGGCACAGAAATTTATAAAACTGTAAATATTATTAAAGAGTAAAATTAGGTATAAACATCCTAGTAAAATAAAAAAACAATCTCAAAGAACTGTGCTATTAAATCAGATAACGGTGGTGGAATTGAAAATGACAATCTACCAAAACTTTGGGATTTTACTTAACCAATTTCAATAAATGGGAAAGGCGGAAAAAGTGGGACTGGCTTTGGCTTACTGTTTTGTAAGGAATTTGCGGAGAATCAAGGCGGAAAAATTTGGGTAGAAAGTGAATAAGGAAAAGGTAGTGATTTTTAATTTTCTATTCCTTTGTGCAATGATTGATAATTACAAAACAAGATAACTAATTGATTGACAAATGGGAAAAATGCTTATAGTCGAGTAGACTGCCCCGCCAGATAAACTGACAGGGAGAGCCTCTCAAACCATCCGCCTGACGGATTGCGGCTTCTTTTCGTAACTCCTCAGTAAAATGACTTTTGAGACTGCCGCTTTAATGAATAGATAGGTCTTTGCAGGGGCGTGATGGTCACAGTAATCTAAGGGACGACACTAACGCAAGGATGCTAAGAAATAAAACGTTGCGGCTTTGTGTGAGTTTCATATCCGAAAGAAAGGTCCAGAAATATTACTTTGCTATCCTTCTTAAAATGCGAAAGACCTATGGCAACAAGCTTTTTACCTTCTCAGAGATCAGCCGGCCATCGACTTTTCCGGCCAGTTCTTTGGATGCAATTCCCATCACCTTACCCATCTCCCTGACAGAGGTTGCCCCCGTTTTTTCGATTATTGCAATGATGGCTGCGGTGAGCTCTTCATCCCCCATTTGTTTTGGCAGATAGCCCTCAAGGATTTTAACCTGAGCCATCTCCGGGTCGTAGAGGTCGATCCTGTTTTGTTGTTTATAAATCTCAGCAGAATCGCGACCTTGCTTTGCCAGCTTTGCAATTGCCTTAATGGCAGCATCATCGCTCAATTCTTCTGCACCACTTTTCGCTGTTTTGGCCTCCAGCAACACCTTTTTTACATTGCGCAACGCTTCGAGTCTCTCCTTATCCCGCGCCAACATTGCCAGCCGGATGTCTTCGCTGATCTGATCAAATAGATTCATATTAGATAATTTTAATTGAAATTAAAATTCGTGTTTAACCGTTTCGGGGTTCACAAAATTAATCGAATGTGTTTACAAAATCTTGAAATTAGGAAATTGTCGAATTGCCAAATCGCCGAATTTTTCAATGTGTTTTTCTGAGGCGCACCGTACTGCGTCTCAAATGAAATTGATTAATCTGCCTTATCGTGCAGAAACGAATTATTTCTTCTTAACCGAGGCCCTTCATCCGCCTTGTCAGAGAGGGAATATCTGGATACTTCGCGACCATTGGCCAATGGTTTACCTGGATTTTTGGCTTTTCTCCTTTCATAGGCGGGGATCTTCGAGAGCTCTTCGATATAGTCTTCGCTTTCATTGAAGAAATCAACCTGCATCACTTTTCTCCCCTCAGCCGATGCTCCATCACCAAATGGATCGATCCGGATGGGTGGATATAATTGTTTAATGATCTCATCTTTTTTGTCCACCACCGGTTCGGTAAAAACCGGGTATTTTGGCGCATGAGCCGTTTCACTTCCGTAGAAGCCAGCTGGAAAAGCATTCACATCGTCGAGCAGTGGAACCTTCTCACGTACTACCTGACTTCCACTGTTCATTTCGGGTATTGAACTTGATTTAAATCCGGTGGCAATGACTGTAACGCTTATTTCCTCGCCCATTTCAGGGTCGACAGCAACACCATAGATCAGGTCTGCATTATTGCCGGCCATCTCCTGAACATATTCGTTAACAAGGTTCATCTCATCCATGGTGACCTCTTTTGTTTCGCCCGAAGTGATGTTGACAAGGATGTTTTTGGCGCCCCGAATATCGTTATTATTGAGCAGAGGAGAATTAACTGCCCCTTCCACGGCTTTTATGGCGCGATTTTCACCCGAAGCCACGGCTGAACCCATGATCGCTACGCCTGAATTTTGCATTACTGTCCTGACATCCTCAAAGTCTACATTGATAAATCCCGGGCAGGTGATGATCTCTGCAATCCCTTTTGCGGCTATTGCAAGAACATCATCTGCCTTTGAAAAGGCCTTTGAGATCGGAAAATCACCGTAGATCTCCCTGATTCTTTCGTTATTAATAATGAGCAATGAATCCACATGGTTTTCAATCTCCCGAATACCTTCAATTGCCTGTTGAATGCGCAGACGACCTTCGTTGCGGAACGGTATGGAGACAATTCCAATAGTGAGGATTTTACGTGCCCGGGCAGCCTGAGCAATCACGGGTGCTGCTCCGGTACCGGTTCCCCCGCCCATTCCTGCTGTGATAAAGACCATTTTGGTATTTCCGCCCAAAAGTGATTCAATATCCTTTATATTCTCGATTGCCGATTCGCGTCCAACATCGGGTTTATTTCCTGCGCCACGCCCTTCAGTCAAAGCTGAACCAAGCTGAACTTTATAAGGTACCGGACTATTCATCAGGGCCTGGGCATCGGTATTGCAAACTGCAAAATCGACATCCCTTATTCCCTGTCGGTACATGTGGTTTACTGCATTTCCACCACCGCCACCAACACCAATCACCTTTATAATTTTTTCACCGTTCACCGGCAAATTAAAATCCATTAAATCGGCCATAATATTTTTCTTTTAATTCAAGTTAATGGGGTAAATCATTTATCAATTTCCGCATCATCTTCGCTGAACAACCCGCCGAATTGTCTGTGAAACCAGCTGCCTACCGGTTCTGATGAATCCGCGGTTTTGGGTACCGGTTTTTTTACAATTTTGCCGCTTCGTTCCTGCCGGCTTGCTTCCCGTTTCTGATCGTCCTTCCGAACAGTAAATGTCTCATTCGGATTAATTTCAAAAGTAGGGAACACCTCTTCAGGTTCCGGGATTGTTTTTCGCTGGGTAAACTGTTGCTGATTGACCTCCTGGTTTACAGGCATGGTGGTCGGAATGACAACAGTCTCTTTTTCTGGTTCGGGGCGCAGAATTCTGTTTGGATTAATCTCGAATCCCGTTGCGATTACTGTGACACTGATTTTATTTCCCAGTTTCGCATCATACCCATTTCCCCAGATGATATTGGCGTTATCTCCGGCAGCATCCTGAAGGTAATCGATAATATCTCCGATCTCACCCATCCGTACTTCATCTTCGCCTGAGGTGATATTCAGGAGGATATTTTCTGTTCCATTGATATTATTACTATCCAGCAAAGGAGATTTTAAGGCCTCCTCAGCGGCACGTGTAGCGCGGTTTTCCCCTTCGGCGAAGCCGGTACCCATTATGAACACGCCACTTTCGCGCAAGACTGTGTTTACATCGGCAAAATCAATATTGATATTCCCATGAAGGGTGATTATTTCGGCACACCCTTTTACGGCAGTAGCCACAATATTGTCTGCCTGTGCAAAGGCCTCACGTGCCGGAAGATCACCATATACCTTATGGAGGTTTTCATTGCTTATCACCAGTAGGCTGTCGACAAAACGCTGGAGTTTCTTGATGCCGTCAATCGCCTGATCATACCTTAGTCGCCCCTCTTTGATGGAAGGGAGGGTGACCACAGCAATAGTCAGGATATCCATTTCGCGGGCGAGTTGTGCAATCACAGGAGCAGCTCCTGTCCCTGTTCCGCCACCCATTCCGGCTGTGATAAAAACCATTTTTGTACCTGTCTCCAGAACGGCTCTGATTTCTGCGAGGTTCTCAATGGCCGCCTGTTCCCCCCGTTTGGGCTTATTTCCGGCCCCCCGGCCTTCTGTGAGCGAGACTCCAAGTTGAACTTTGACAGGTACCGGACTGTTAATGAGGGCCTGCGAATCGGTATTACAAACCAGAAAGTCGACACCGGCGATTCCCTTTCGGAACATATGATTTACAGCATTTCCGCCGCCGCCCCCAACGCCAACAACTTTAATGATGGATTGGTAATCGTGCTGAAACCCGAAGGTCATTAAATCCTCTGAAATGTTTTCCATGTGATTAACTAATTGATTTTAATTTATTTCGCTATCTTCATCTGACATTAAACCGTTTATTCCATCTTTTGCCTTGTCAAAAATTCCTGTTACAAAGGTGGTTATTCCATGACGCCTCTCTGGCTGCACTGTTTTAACCTCCTCTGCAATATTTGAAATTATCATTCCGGAAGGATAATTTTTACTCCGGGCCTGATACAATCCATTAATGAGCAATCCAATCAGGTTTGCCGACTGGGAATTCATAAATTGCTCATTCATTAGATGTTCTTCGATTGGGACAATTGGTTTGCCAAACCTTACATCGAGTCCGGTCATATAGCTCACCAGCTTATCGATCCCCCGCATATTTGAACCGCCACCGGCTAAGACGATCCCTGCCCCCAATTTATTGAGCAGTTTGGTCGATTCGAGCTGATAGGTGACCCCTTCAATGATCTCTTCAAGTCGTGCCTGGATAATTCCCGAGAGGTTACGAAAGCTGATCTCTTTGGCGTTCCACCCTTCGACTTCAGGTATCTGGGCAAATTTATTTTCCGGGACCAGTTCAGAAAAAGCATACCCGCACTGAATCTTAACTATTTCGGCATGGCGTGGTATGATGTTACACCCTTCGCGAATATCATTTGAAATCACATTACCCCCAAAAGGTAATTCGGCAGCAAGACGCAATTTATTCTCATAAAAGAGTGATATACCGGTCGTTCCGGCGCCAAAGTCAAGTAGAATTACCCCCGCCTCTTTTTCATCCTTTGAAAGGAAACCGGCTCCCTGAACATAGGGATTGATGAATGCCCCGGCCAGTTCATATCCCACCTTTTCAATGCTTCGCCGAAGATTAAGTTCGTAGGATTCAGGCGCTGAGATTACCCTGAAAGTTCCCTCCACGCGACGGCCAGCCATTCCGACAGGATTATGGACACCCCGTTCACCATCAACCGTAAATTCCTCTGCTGTAATGTGATAAATTTTTTCACCCGGACCACCCGCATAACGTTGCACCTCTCCACTCAGGGAGTTTATAATCGTTTGGGTGACCTCTCCGTTCTCCGTCATCCGGTATCCGGAAACCTGCCTGTTGGTGATTTTCTGTCCTGAAATTCCGGCAAAAACCTTTTTTACTTTCAGGTTTAAAGCTCTTTCCAATGAACTTATTACAGTTCTGATCGATAAGGAGGCCTCGTCAATATTTACAACAACTCCGTTTCGAACCCCCTGTGTCAGGGTTTCGCTGAAAGCCACGATCTCGAGTTTTCCGTCTGTGGTAAATCGCCCGACAGCTCCCCTCGTTCTAAAGGTTCCAATGTCAATAGCGGCAACCAACTCTCTTGTGCGGTTCATAGTTATTTATTTTTTTGTACAAACAATCTGATTATGAAATTCCAGGTTGATGGATTTATAAATACTCCATCCACCATCCTTAAAACCATCGGTATACAACGCCTTAAGATTACGAAATTTTATCTGATAATCCTCAGGACTACCAAATAGAATAATTTGTTCGCCAACCCTGGGAACCATCGAAAGTTCCCCGACTGCATTGACATATATCTGGTCGATCTGGGCGCTCAGAAATTTGTTATCGTTGATATAATTAATCAGCGGAAGCAATTTCTTTCTGGCAAACTCTGGTGTTACAAGACCCCCAACAATCATTACCCGAGGGGTATACCGTGGTGACCATTCGATCACCTTACCGAGCTTGTCCATATAGAAGGCGCCTGAAGAACCCACAACCCGGAAGACTGGTTCCCGCTGTTTTATCCGGATTACCAGGGAGCCGCAACTCTTTGCGCCATCCTCATAAACATTGGTATAAACATTCACCTCCTCAATGGCATGTAATTTTCGCAAACCATCTTCAATCTTACGTAGGTTTACGGACTGCAAAGGGAGCCCGAAGATACCCTGGTAATTTCGGCGCACCCATTGACGGATGTCGCTGTTTTCGATAAAATGTTGACTGGCCGAATCTGCAATATCCACCTTCACAGACGCACACCTTAACTGGTGCGTCTGTTTTACGGAGAATCCCAATGATACAAAGATCACGATCATCGAGAGAATCCAGAGGATACTATGTAAGGCTTTTTTAAACATTCTCGTTTTCAACCAGATATTTTACAATAGGATCTATAAGCCGGTCAATATCCCCCGCCCCCAGTGTAAGGAGGATTTCGGGGTGATACTTTTCCAATAGGTTGGGAAAATCCCCTTTCTGGCATCGTAATTTACTGGCTAGCTTCATCTTATCAAGGATAATTCCGGAATCCACGCCAGCCATGGGCAGTTCACGGGCCGGATAGATCTCCATCACCAGTGCATCGTCAAGCAGATCGAGTGCAGCCGCAAAATCGGCCGCAAAGTCATTGGTGCGTGAGAAGAGATGAGGTTGGAAAATTCCGGTTATCCGCTTACCCGGATAGAGGTCGCGCACAGAACGGATTGTTGCCTCAAGTTCCCGCGGATGATGTGCATAATCGTCAATATAAATGGTTTTTTTGCCTGAGTATCGCACATCAAAACGGCGCACAACGCCGCTGTAATGGGCCAAAGCATTACGGATCTCCTCGGGGGTCACTCCACTTAGCAGGGCCATCCCACAAGAGGCAACGGCATTCTCAACATTCATCAGCCCCGGATAGGTAAGAGAAAGATCGGGAATCACACCGGAGGGGGTCTTTAAGTCGAAATGGTAGGCGCCATTAATAATCCGGATTTGAATGGCC
Source organism: uncultured Bacteroidia bacterium (assembly GCA_903918045.1). Classification (GTDB taxonomy): domain Bacteria; phylum Bacteroidota; class Bacteroidia; order Bacteroidales; family Prolixibacteraceae; genus JAAFHB01. Next base: position 13,932 of record CAIXCY010000242.1, on the reverse strand, counting down.
TCAAAATCTGCCGGTTCACTCACCGAATAGGAGTAATAGCGAATATCATTATTCCACTGGCAGTCGATTTTCAAACCTTGCCGGTATAATAAAGTACCGTTTTTCTGTATTTGAGAAATAAATTCAGCGAATGCCTCAATCATTGTTTGGTGATCCCCATAGATATCAAGGTGATCAGCATCCATCCAGGTAACTACTGCAAGTTCAGGGTTTAATTGTAGAAATGAGCGGTCAAATTCATCCGCCTCAACAACGATGTATGGACTGTTATTCTCAGGTAATAAAAGGTTTGTTCCATAATTTTTCGAGATTCCACCCATAAATGCGGAACAGTCGACATGCGATTGTTTCAACAGGTGGGCAGTCATTGTGGTCACTGAAGTTTTCCCGTGGGTTCCGGCAATTGCAATGCATCTTCTGCCTGCTGTAAGAAGGCCAAGGACTGCCGATCTTTTATAAACAGAGAATCCGTTTTCGCGGAAATAACAAAATTCAGCAAAGTCACTGGGAACTGCAGGAGTGTAAATAACCACAGTCGTATCCTTTTCAGAATGGGGGGGAACCCTGGTAAGGTCATCACTATAATGGATAGGGATCCCCTCCTTCTCAAGGTCTAGCGTCAGCGGAGATGGGGTTTTATCATAACCATCAACCAGCTTTCCGATGAATTTGAAATAACGTGCCAATGCGCTCATTCCAATTCCTCCAATCCCGAGCAGGTAAACCCTTTTTATTTTTTCAATTTCAATCATGATCCTTTATTTAGTAAAGTCGCAATGACATCTACAATATCTTTAGTTGCATTTGGAGTTGCCAGTTTTTTAATATTTTCTGAAAGCTTCAGACATTGCTGCCGGTCTTCCAATAATTGAATCGCTTTAGGAATCAACTCCTTAATGGCATCAGAATCTTTTATTAGTACGGCCGCCTCTTTCTCAACCAGTGACATTGCATTAAATGTCTGGTGGTCCTCCGAAACATTGGGGGAAGGGACCAGAATAGAGGGTGCACCCACTGCACAGAGTTCTGAAATCGTTCCGGCACCTGCTCTTGAGATCACCAGATCAGCGAGTGAATAGGCCAGATCCATCCGGGGAATGAATTCCATTAGACGGATATTCGAAACCGGGTCGTTATTTAGCGCTATGCGAATATCCTTATAATAATATTTTCCGGTCTGCCAGATAACCGTTACAGGAGATTGACGGATCAAATCGAGGTTTGCCAAAACACTCTGATTGAGCACCCGGGCCCCGAGACTACCACCAACAATCAGTATTACAGGCTGGTCTGAAGAGTCATCAAAGAAATTTTTGGCTTCTGATGTTTTAGGGGTGACCGCTTCCAATCCCTGCCTGATTGGATTTCCGGTATAGACAATCTTCCCGGCGGGGAAGAACCGATCCATTTTATCATAGGCTACACAAATTTTATCAGCCTTTTTTCCAAGGATTTTATTTGTGACACCGGCAAACGAATTTTGCTCCTGCAAAACGGTCGGGATCCCTAAACTTTCGGCTACTTTTAAGACAGGGCCGCTGGCATATCCACCGACACCGATTACCACATCGGGCTGAAAATCCTTCACTACCTTTTTCGCCCGGAGCATCGAGCTGATCAGTTTTGGCAGAAAGGCCAAATTCCGCCATAGCTCACCGCGGTGAAACCCTGCGACGGGTAATCCTACAATGTTGTATCCGGCAGCGGGGACCTTTTCCATCTCCATTTTTCCTTCCGCTCCCACAAAAAGTATTTCACAATCGGGAAAGCGTTTACGCAACCCATCAGCAATCGACAAAGCCGGGAAGATATGTCCCCCGGTTCCACCCCCACTCACGATAAATTTAGCGCTTCCCATATTAATTTTGTGTCAGTAAGATATCTTCTTCTGGTAGTACTTCCTCTGAACTGAAATTGTTTTCCACCTCTTTTTGGACATCCAGGTCGGTCTCTGAACTTACGCTTAACAATAAGCCGAAGGAGATTGCGGTGAACACCTGTGATGTTCCTCCCCAACTGATCCAGGGGAGAGGCTGTCCGGTAACCGGGATCACACCTGACGAGACAGCCATATTAATAAGTGCCTGCAAAAGTATGATCATAACGGCTCCTGTGGCCAGGAAGGTTGGAAACGTACGGTTGCATTTACGGATTATAATCCCCCCCCGGGTGAGAAAAATAAGGTACAGCAGCGCCACGAAAATCCCTCCGATCAAACCGTATTCTTCAATAATTATGGAATAAATAAAGTCGTTGTATGCAGCCGGCATAAAGTTGCTGATTTTACTTTTTCCTGCTCCAACACCGGCAATGCCACCCCGATGAATAGCGATCATTGCAAAATCATCCTGGCTAAGTCCTTTTTCCGCTGATTCAGCCTTTTCGCCGTGGATATGACGTTCGATCCTGTTCCGAATGGTCAGAAATCGCCCCAATCCCGCCTTTTGCGGCAAATAGGGGGCTGCAAAATAGATTACAATAACCAGCAGGACCCCGGCCAACAATGTTAGTCCGAGGTACTTTAACGGAACCCTTCCGACGAACATCATAATCAATGCAGTTAAGAAAAGGAGCGCTGCAGATGAAAAATTAGCCATCATAATCAATGCACAAAGCACCCCTACGCCCATCATAATTTTAAAAAATGCAATGCGTAACAGCCGCGGGTCTTTCTGGTTATTCGCAAGTAAGCGTGCCACCCAGAGTACAATGGCCACCTTTGCAGTCTCGGCAGGCTGAAAGCTTAGGATTCCAAAATGAATCGTACGTCCTGTCGATTCACCACCACGTCCGAAAACAAGGCCAATACACACGAAAACTACCGCAACAAGCAAAGCTGTATTTGCGATCCGGTTATAAAACTTAACCGGAATGTAATTAAGCATGATCAGGATTGTGCCATACCCAATCAGTTGGTATACAAGCTGACGGAAAATATAGTGAGAGGTATTACCTCCCTCCTGTCGGTAAGCAAGAGCACCGGTGGAGCTGTAGACAACCAGCAGCGAAATACATGTCAGCATGACAAGTATAACCCAGATCACCTTATCTCCCTTAATATATTGTTTTAACTCTCCGGTAATCATTTTGGCTATTTCAATTATTTCAATTTCAATAAATTAATCATTATTTCATGAAAGAAGAATTCAAATTTTACAAACAGGTTTTGAATTTTGATTCACTATGGTGATTCTTTTACAGGTTTCTAACCGCATCTTTAAACTGACGACCACGATCCTCGTAATTTTTGAACAGATCAAAACTTGCACAGGCGGGAGAAAGCAATACCGTATCCCCTTTTTCAGAGAGGAAATAGGCGCTTCTGACTGCCTCTTCCATACTTTTGGTTTCTACAATTTCTTTCACCATCCCGTCGAAGGCAGCAATGATTCTGCTATTGTCTTTCCCGAGGCAGATTATTGCCTTTACTTTCTGTTTTACAAGGTCGTACAACTCTGAATAGTCGTTCCCCTTGTCAACGCCACCCACAATCCAAACAACCGGACTCTGCATGCTTTCAAGCGCATACCACACCGAGTTGATATTTGTCGCCTTGGAGTCATTTATAAATTCGATATTATGCACCCGCAAGAACCGCTCAAGCCGGTGCTCCACCCCCTGAAAGTCGCTGAGACACTCGCGGATCCCCTCTTTCCTCAGATTCAGAATGCTTCCGGAAATTCCGGCGGCCATCGAATTGTAGAGATTGTGTTTCCCTTGTAGCGCTAAATCGTAAATTGTCATATCGAAAGTATTATTGTTTACATTTAATTTAAGTACTTCATTTTCAATCCATCCCCCCAGTTCTGAGATTTTTGTTATCGTCATGGGGATTTTTTGTGCGTTTATAGTCCGTTTTGACAATTCCTCAATGATTACAGGATCATCGGCGCAGTAGACAAACCAGTCATCCGCACTCTGATTCTGGACGATCCTCATTTTGGAATCGATATAGTTTTGCATTTTGTAATCATACCGGTCAAGGTGATCGGGGGTAATATTCAAAAGGACCGCGATATCAGCCCTGAAGTCAAACATCCCGTCAAGCTGATAACTGGATAATTCAATTACAAAATAATCGAAATGCTCCTCAGCGACCTGTAAAGCAAAGCTTTTGCCTACATTACCGGCTAAGCCGACATTTAACCCGGCCCGTTGAAGAAGCTCATAGGTTAGCAGCGTTGTTGTTGTCTTTCCATTACTTCCTGTAATACAGATCGTTTTGGCAGTTGTATAGCGCCCCGCGAATTCAATTTCGGAGATAACCGGAATATTTTTTTGGAGGAGCTTTGCAACAATTGGGGTCTTATCGGGTATTCCCGGACTTTTCACAACCAAATCTGCGTTGAGGATCAATGCCTCTGTATGTTGCTGCTGTTCAAATTTTAGACCATATTGCTGAAGAACAGACTGATACGACTCTGTAATAAGGCCAAAATCAGAGAGGAATACCTCATAACCCTTTTGCGCCCCAAGGATTGCCGCCCCAACGCCGCTTTCACCACCACCTAATATGACAAGTTTAGGTTTCATCATTAACGCATTTTAAGTGTTGCAATCGTTAAAATGGCCAGTATAATCCCGACTATCCAGAACCGTGTGACAATTTTTGGTTCCGGGAATCCCTTTTTCTGAAAATGGTGATGCAAAGGGGCCATTAAAAAGACCCGACGTCCCTCGCCATATTTTCGCTTCGTATATTTAAACCAGGTCACCTGAAGGATGACCGATAGATTCTCAACGAGGAATATTCCGCACAGCAGTGGAATTAAAATTTCCTTCCGGATAATAATTGCAAACACCGCAAGAATTCCACCGAGTGCCAGACTACCGGTATCGCCCATAAAAACCTGGGCAGGGTAGGAGTTATACCATAAAAATCCGATTGAAGCCCCGATAAATGCTGACATAAAAACGGTCAATTCGCCGCTATAGGGGATATACATTATATCTAAATAACCCGAATAGATGATGTTACCCCCGAGATAGGCGAAAACGCCAAGGGTAGCGCCACTGATTGCAGAGGCGCCCGTTGCCAGCCCATCGAGCCCGTCGGTAAGATTGGCGCCATTGGAGACTGCCGTAATAATAAATATTGAAATTATGGCATACAGCAGCCAGGCCCATTTATCAGCCGCTTTCCCCGTAAACCAGAGCAGCCATTTGTAATCAAATTCATGGTTTTTAATAAAGGGGATGGTAGTCTTGGTGGACTTCATCTCTTTCGTCATCTGACGCGTCTCCCGTTTACCGGTTTCACTGTTAAAGCCTACTTCGGTTTTTGCCCTTCCCTTTGCATCGTAGATCTTCTCGCGGATCGACACCTCGTCGCTAAAATAGAGGGTAGCTGCCACAATAACCCCGAGAGAGATTTGGCCGATTATCTTGAATTTTCCGGCGAGCCCCTCTTTGTCTTTTTGAAATACTTTGATATAATCATCCGCGAATCCGATCATTCCCAGCCAAATGGTCGTGATGATCATCAGAAGAATATAGGTATTATCCAATTTTGCAAACAAAAAAGTTGGGAGCAGGATGGATGCAAGGATAATGATTCCACCCATTGTGGGCGTCCCTTTTTTCTGCATTTGACCTTCAAGTCCAAGATCCCGGATCTCTTCGCCAATCTGTTGTTTTTGAAGAATATAGATCACTTTTTTCCCAATAATTGTAGAGAAAAGCAGGGCGAATATGACTGACATTGCCGACCGGAACATGATGTAATTAAACATCTGTGCACCCGGAAAGTCAATGGATTCTAAGTATTTAAAAAACGGAATCAGCATATTCGTTAGTTTTGATTGGTAACATTAAATATTTCGCGGATAACCTCCCTGTCATCAAAATGGTATTTTACCCCCTTGATCTCCTGATAATCTTCGTGTCCTTTGCCCGCAATGAGGATAATATCACCTGGGTGAGCCATCATACATGCAGTGCGAATCGCCTCTCTCCGGTTTGTGATCCTGACCACATTGGCTGTCTTATCTGCAGGAACCCCTTTGGCCATGTCGGAAATAATCTCCTCAGGCTCCTCCGAGCGTGGATTATCAGAAGTAAGTATCACTTTATTACTCCCCCGGGCAGCTTCATAAGCCATCTCCGGACGTTTTGTCTTATCGCGGTCACCACCGGCACCAACAACTGTAAATAAGGTTTCGTTACCGCTCCGTACTTCGTTGATCGCCGAGAGGACATTTTTAATCGCATCGGGAGTATGGGCATAATCGACAACCGCAAATATTCCGGTAGGAGACTTAAAGGTTTCGAACCTTCCATCGACCGGTTTTAGCAGACTTATGATCCGCAATACCTCCTCTTTATCAGCACCTAGTGAGATGGCTGTGCTATAGACTGCCAATAGGTTAGAGGCATTGAAGTTCCCTACAAAATGAGTCCAGACCTCGGTTCCGTCAATGTTGATCAGCATACCGTCAAAATGACTCTCCATCACCCGTACCTTAAAATCGGCCAGCGTTTTCACGGCAAAAGTGAATTTCCGGGCTGCACAATTCTGAAGCATAAAGAGGCCGTTCTTATCATCCAGATTCGTTATGGCAAAAGCTTCTGAGCCGAGGTTGTCAAAGAATCTTTTCTTCGCATTGCGATATTCTGCAAATGTCTTGTGGTAATCCAGATGGTCATGAGTAAGGTTTGAAAAAACCCCTCCATCGAAGTCGATACCCGCGATCCGCTGCTGATCAATTGCATGGGAACTGACTTCCATAAAACAATAGGTGCAGCCGGCCACAACCATTTGTGCCATCAATTGCTGAATCTGCAAGGGATCGGGGGTAGTATGGGTAGCTGCTATCTGTTGATTGTCAACATAATTGCACACCGTCGATAATAATCCCGCCTTATGACCAAGTTCCATAAAGAGCCTGTAAAGCAGTGTCGCAGTGGTTGTTTTACCGTTGGTTCCCGTAATTCCAACAACTTTCAGAGCGGAGGAGGGATTACCGTAATAATTTGAAGCAATAAGTCCGAAAGTATAGGTTACATTAACCGATATGATCCATGTAATCTCAGGGTTTGGATTTTCGGGGACCGCCTGGCAGAGAATTGCCACCGCGCCATTATGAAGTGCTGCAGGAATATAGCTATTTCCATCAACCGTAGATCCGGGAAGGGCGGCAAAGAGAGTTCCCGGGAGAACGCTCCTTGAATCGAAGGCCAACGCTTCGATTGCACAACTTCCATCACCGATGAGTTGAATCTCTGTTATTCCGTTTAGCAAATCAGTTAATGTCTTCATATTTTATGTTTTAACTTAAAACGAGTACTATATTTTGTCCCCGTTGTATTTTTGTGCCTGCCTTTACTGACTGGGATTTCACCTTTCCCCGGCCACGCACCGAAACTCTCAAGCCATTATTTTCAAGCAGGTAAACAGCATCCGTTGCACCCATTCCCTTCACATTAGGCACAATTCCTTTTTTCATTTCACGATTCGAGAGCTCCAGACCATCCTCGTCAGGTTTAGCTTCCACCCATTCCGATTTTGTAAAGGCAAACCCATTTAAAATATCGAGCTCATTCAATACTTTGGCAATATCCTTTTTCCGGCCGGCAGTAACACCTGGAATATCGTTTTCGATTTTATGTCTTGGCAGTTTTACATCTTCATTAAGGCCTAATTCATAGGAGTATACATAATCTGCGATTTGTTTGAATACTGGTCCTGCCACTGAGCTCCCATAGTAGTCGCCACCTTTGGGATCATTGATCACTACGATGCATGAATATTTTGGATCGTCTGCCGGAAAATAACCAGCAAACGAAGACTGATAGATCTTCTGTCCCCCTTTGGAATAGCCATCCCGGTTATTGGCAACCTGAGCAGTTCCACTTTTCCCTGCAATTTTATATTCTTTGGATTCTATCCCTTTAGCCGTTCCGTTTGTAACTACACCCTCAAGCATCGCATGCGCCATCCGGAGTGTTTTTGCAGAACAGATCGACCATTTAAGCTTACGGGTTCCAATCTTCTCCCTCACATTTCCGTTTTCGGTAATCCCCTTAACAAGACGGGGCTTCATCATGCAACCTCCATTTGCCACCGCATTATAAAAGGTGAGGGTTTGCAATGGTGTGACTTTTAATTCGTACCCAAAAGCGAGCCAGGCAAGGGAGATTCCGGACCAGGTCTTCTCATCGGGCTGATTGATGTAAGGTTTTGCTTCGCCCTGAATACCCAGGTCAAGTTTTTCAAACATCCCCAACTTACGGATCCTGGAGATAAAATCCTTTTCATGACCAGCATAGCTCTGTGTAATCAATTTGGCACAGCCTATATTTGATGAGAGTTCAAAAGCATGTTTGGCTGTTATCATCCCATGCCCCCCCTTCTTATAATCGCTGTCTTTAATTTCGATCTTTTTGTATTTCCATATGCCATTTCCCGTTTCAACCAGAGTGGAAGTATCAATTTTTCCGTCTTCGAAGGCAGCCATTAACGAGGCTAGTTTAAAGGTTGAACCCGGTTCTGAACAACCGGCATTGCCAATGGCATAATTCTGATATCCCGCGATAAGCTCCCCTTTACTATTCTTCCCAAAATTTGCAATGGCTTTAATATCACCTGTTTTTACCTCCATCAGGATCGCTGTACCGTATCCGGCATTACTCTTCTCCATTTGAAGTTTCAGAGCGTATGTAACCTGATCCTGCATCCTTACATCGAGTGTGGTGATTATATTTTTACCATCTTCAGGATCATCCTTGCTGATGATAAACCACCTGCCCGACATATTCTGCTTTACCGCAATACCATCCTCTCCTCTGAGTTCCTTCTCAAATGACTGCTCAAGACCGAAGGCGCCGGCATTTCCTGTGGTGTTCTCACTTCCATCTTTGGTCAGTTTCCCCAGTGTTCTGCTAGCCAGATTTCCCGATGGATATACCCTTTCGTCGGATTGTTCAGGCATCAGCCCCCCTTTGTTTCTCCCTCGCCTCAAAATCGGAAACTTCTTAACTTCCTGCAGTTCGGCGTATGATACTTTACGCGGACCAATCAAAAAATAATGTTTTTGCTGAGCGTAAGCCCGTTTTAATTCGGCTTTATACGCCCCTGCTGACTTATCTCTGAAAAACCTTGAGAGACACCCTGAGAGCGAATCAACCTTGCTGAAAAAATCTTTGGCAAGTCCTGGAGCTCCAAGATCCATCCTCAATTCATAGTAAGGTACCGAAGTGGCCAACGGACTACCATCGGCAGCGCAGATATCTCCCCGTCTTCCGGCGAGGGGAAACTCCTTGATTTCCAGTTTTTCAACCTCCTTATCCCATTTGGAGGTATGCTGAATGATGAAAACCTTCACAACAATGCAAACACATATAGCGGCAATGCATGCATATACCCCTCCAAAACGTGTTAATATTGCCTTCCTGATCTCCATTTTTACTCCTTGTCTACGTAAATTTTATGCGGAGGCTCCTTCGAGGTCTCCAATTCAATTCCACTCTTTTTTACCCTTTCGATGATTACTGACTGACGGCTCATTCTGATAACATCCGCTGCAACAGAGATCGACCGTGACCTTAATTCGATAAGACTATCTTCGAGCGCGGTCATCTCGCGGATCACTTTTTCAGATTTGTATTTCACTGTTATGTTGATGAATAGCAAAAAAAAGATCATGATTAATAAGATCCGGTTACGACGAAACCATTCGCTCTCGAAGAATTTGCCGTTGAGCACACCCTTTACCGTCATCAGTTTTTTATGTTTCGCTGCTACCATTACAATTTTTCTGCAATTCTCAGTTTGGCGCTTCTGGCTCTCGGATTTTTCGTGATCTCCGCATCACCCGGAAGGATAATTTTTCGGTTTACCAATTCAAACGGGGAAGTGCGGTTTCCAAAGAAGTCGTTTTCCTGTTTGCCATCAATCCGACCAGATCGCATGAAATTCTTTACCATCCGGTCTTCCAGTGAATGGTAGGATAAAACCACCAATCGACCCCCAGGTTTTAAAAGTTCGGTGGTGCTTTCCAGGAAATCGCTCAATACTCCAATTTCATTATTGACTTCAATGCGCAACGCCTGAAAAACCATTGCGAGGTATTTTTTTTCTATTTTAACCGGCACACAGGGTTCGATAACCTTTAAAAACTGTCCCGTTGAGGTGATTTTATCGCGTGATCGCGCATCGGTTATGAGCGAAACCAGATGGCGCCAGTTTTTAATCTCTCCATAATCCTGAAAAATAGTCCATAATTGCTCTTCAGAATATTCATTGAGCACTTTTGAGGCATCAAGAGAAGAAGACTGGTTCATTCGCATATCGAGATTGCCTTCAAAACGGAAGGAGAAGCCGCGGTCGGGAACATCAAAATCGTGAGAGGATACCCCCAGGTCTGCTAGTATGCCATCCACCTGATCTATTTGATAATAATGGAGAAAATGGCGGATATATTTGAAATTATGACGTACAAATATCAGCCGGTCATCAGCGATAAGATTGTCTGTGGCATCAATATCCTGATCAAAGGCGATGAGTTTTCCCCCTTCCAGTTTTTCAAGAATCCTTGCTGAATGTCCGCCGCCGCCGTAGGTTACGTCGACATAGGTACCATCGGGGTGGATATTTAACCCTTCAATACTCTCTTCGAGCAAAACAGGCACATGATATTCGTCCATTTGTTCAAGGTTTTAATGTTTAAAAACTGTCCATTGGTCCGCCAAGCAACTCTTTATACAAACGGGCATAATCATCATCACTAAGACGTGATGCCTGGTGACGCGAAGGTTCCCATAATCTCATACGTGTTCCTTGTCCGGTAAATACCGCCTCCTTTGTAATTCCTGCATATTCCAGCATTAAATCCGGAATATTCAGTCGCCCGTTTTCTGCCATTGTAAGCTTGACAATCTCTTCATAATACCGTGAGAGCATCTGACTGTGAACAGGATTTTCAGGATTTAACCTGCGCCGTAACTGTTCCACTTTCATTAGCCAGGTAGCATGCGGATAAATATTCAGACACTTGTCGTACACATCTTTTTCAACCACGAACGTCACCTCAAGCGCATCCCCCATCTCCTTTTTAAAGGGAGAGGGAAGCACCACGCGGCCTTTACCGTCCAGAGTTACAGGATATATGTTCGAAAATGAAACCATCTGTGTATAGCTTACCAATTGTATGTAAAAATAAGCATTTTACACATCATGACAAAATGTGCCACTTTATTCCACGATGATTTTCTCAACATTTTGTTGATAAGGGATCATAAAAATGTTAATAACCTTTTTATAACGGTTAATAACGAATCTGATGAGGTATTTTAGAGCCTGTGTGAGGTCAATCCAATTGGGAACTATTTCACAATTATACTATTTTTTTAGTTCATAATTCAAGTGTAAAGTAAAAATTGGCCGACCCTCTGTTTAGGATTGAAAATGGAACTTTCTAACATGAAACGGCCGGGTATTTAGCGGAGGAGAGGTGAATTTTCGGATCTTCGTTAATCATGTGCCCACTTCGTACGGACAGAAACTTTCCTGCAATGGATTTCGTTTGGTTACCATTTTTAATTTACTTTGGGGTAAGAATAAATTCACCAAATGGTTATGGAAAATAAGGAGGAGGCGCCTCACCTGAAGGAGATTGTTTTGAAAGAGCTGGTTTCTGAAAAAAATCCAAAGCTTGCTTCCCGGATACCCGGATTTGTGTATGGACTGATGAACCGGTTGCTCCACATTAGGGAGATAAACGAGATCATACGCAATTACGGCCATCTGACAGGGATCCCCTTTATCGAGGCTGTACTCGGTTATTTTGATGTGAAGGTTGAGCATCACGGAGAAGAGCATCTTCCTTCGTCGGGACAATATATATTTGCCTCAAACCATCCGCTGGGTGGGTTCGACGGACTGATGCTTATTAAGGTGGTTTCGGACTATATGGGAAAGTCGTTATTTCTGGTTCGGGACGAACTAACCAAGATTCCACCTCTTGCCGAACTATTTATTCCGATCAATAAGTTTGGAGATCAGCGTCGTTCAGCAAGTCTGATTAATGAGGCCTATGAATCAGCAAGTCAGATTCTGATATTTCCTTCAGGCCTTGCTTCCCGTAAAATAAAAGGGTCCGTTGTTGACCTTGACTGGCAGAAACATTTTATCCAGAAATCGATCGAGCACCACCGCGATGTAGTGCCCGTTTTTATTAGCGGTCAGAATTCCCGGTTTTTCTACCTGCTGGCCAATTTCCGCAAATGGATTGGACTCCGTATTAATCTGGAGATGTTTTTGTTACCTGACGAGCTGTTCAGAAATAGGGGGAAAACCTTTGTTGTCATCTTTGGAGCACCCATACCCTGGAGTCGGTTTGACCGCTCAAAATCGCACACCGCATGGGCCGCTGTGCTGAAAAATGAGGTCTATGCGCTGGATAATAAATCAATAAAAAGGGGCTAGAGAGAGCAACAAAGCTAATTATTACTATTTTTGAAGGATCAATTCAACTGTTTGAAAAATGAAGGACATAATTCCGCCCATACCCAGGGAGCTTATCGAAGCAGAACTTACTTCAGATAAATTTCAACGGAAAACAAACAAGGCCGAAAACGAAATATATATCCTCACCCATCACGATTCGCCCAATATCATGCTTGAAATCGGGCGATTGAGGGAATTAACGTTCCGTGCTGCAGGTGGCGGCGTGGGTGAAGAGGTCGATATTGATCATTACGACATTACCGATAAATACCCTTATAAACAGTTGATTGTCTGGGATCCCAGCCGCAAGGAGATATTGGGCGGATATCGCTTTATCCATTGTGCCGGTCTCCCACGTGATGAAAACGGGGAAGTGCCACTTGCTACTTCTCATCTGTTTAACTTTTCGGATGAGTTTATCGATGACTACCTTCCATACGTTATCGAATTAGGAAGATCGTTTGTCCAGCCCGACTATCAGTCCAGTAAGGCAGGTGCAAAAGCGCTTTTTGCCCTGGATAATCTATGGGACGGTCTTGGAGCGTTGATGATTGATCATCCGGATATCCGCTATTTCTTTGGTAAAGTGACGATGTACACTCAATATAATGTGCACGCCCGTAACCTTATTCTCCATTTTTTTGAAAAGTTCTTTCCGGACGTAAAGAAATTGGTCTATCCTAAAAACCCGATGCCCCTCAATGCCGATTCAAAACATCTTGACGAGCTGTTTGAAGGAAAAGGGTACGACGAAGCGTATAAGATTCTTTCAACTGAAGTTCGTAAGCACGGGGAAAACATCCCCCCGTTAATCAATGCCTATATGAGTCTCACCCCTTCGATGCGCACCTTTGGAACGGTTATAAGCGATGAGTTTGGGGATGTTGAAGAGACTGGTATATTGCTCGATATTGATGATATGTACGATACAAAGATCGACCGTCATGTCTCAACCTACCTCGAAGAGCTCGCAGATAAATTTGAAAATCCAAAGGTGAGATTTCAGTAATCTACTAGTCGGATGGAATTTCCTTTGCGATCATCGCGCTCTTTGCGAGGTAATATTTAACCTCTACTTCGCGCAATGAACGCTATGAACGCAATGCACCAAAATCATTTTGTTATCCTTTGCGATCATCGCGAACTTAGCGTGATGACTTTTAACCTCTTCTTCGCGCAATGAACGCAATCCCGCAAAATTCATTCTTCTTTCCTTTGCGATCATCGCGCTCTTAGCGAGGTAATATTTAACCTCTTTTCGCGCAATGAACGCCAGGAACGCAAAGCCCCAAAATTCATTCCTTAATCCTTTGCGATCATCGCGAACTTAGCGAGGTAATATTTAACCTCTACTTCGCGCAATGAACGCCAGGAACGCAAAGCCCCAAAATTCATTCCCCTATCCTGTGCGATCATCGCGAACTTAGCGTGATGACTTTTAACCTCTTCTTCGCGCAATGAACGCTATGAACGCAATCCCGCAAAAT
>CAIXCY010000241.1 GCA_903918045.1 uncultured Bacteroidia bacterium | reverse complement strand
TTCCCCCGCCTGATAATTATCAATCACGTTAAGATCGAGCGGTTGTTCCCTGTCACGGACAAGCAGGTACCGGTCAGTAAGTTTAATCAGCTGGGTATTGGCATGGGCGACCATAATCTCAAAAGTAAGACCTTGCGCAAAGTTGCGGTATTTTTTCCCGTCAGCCGAACCGATTAAATTCGATAAAGAATCCCATCTTTGAAATTCCCTTTTTTGCGCCTCAATTAGCAACCGGATCTTGCTGTATCTTTCCTTTGCTTTCGTATTATCCTCCAGCTGCTGGATTTTAGCGCCAAGATCTTTGATGACTGACGAAATCAATTCCGCCATCTCTGCTTGTTGAACAATAAGCTGATCGATATTCATTTCGGTCAGATTTTTTATCCTTTCCTGAAGAAGACGCTCTTCCCGGTCTTTTTTACGGGTTTCAAGGTCTGCTTTTTTAAGATCCAGAAAAGAAGCTTGTCTGCTCAATTCATCCTTGCGCTCTTTCACCAGTCGACAAAAGGCAAAGGCAGGCTCATCATCAAAACCGGCCTTCTGAAGTAGGTTTTGAAAGGCAATTTCTTCAATTCCGAGTTCTACCTTTCTATCGGCAGTACTTTTGCTTAGTTCTCCGATCTGTAAATTCAAGCGATCCAATTCTCCGGACAACTCTTTTACCCTGTCGCTGGCCAGCCGTTCCCCCTTTTCGGCAGCCGCGATTAACCCAATCAGACGTATTTCCTCTGTATCCGGATTCTTAGTTCCATAGTGTGCTTTACGTTCTCCCTTTTTTAGATCAAGTTCTAACCGCAAGTCTATAATTTCCTTTAATTGAACTCTCAAATTCTCCCCGATAGATTTGATAAGTCCGTTTGCGATATCAATAGTGGTGGTTAAGACGCTGATTTGATCAAGGACCGCTGATTTTTGCTTTTGATGAGTCTGCCAGTTATTATATTTTGAATCAAGGGCCGCAGCGATTGTCTCGGGATTGTTATATTGAAGGTCGATGATTCCAAAGGGCTTCAGGATGAGGCTTGTGGATTTCAATAAGAGGGTGTAATTCTCATTAGCACGTTTCATCTCTTCAATATTTTGCAACATGCTCATCTCACAAGACTCTTTCGTATGTCGTGCCGCTTGTACCTCGAGATTCACTGAAACCAATTTTGCGGAAATTTCCTTTTCTTGGTTCTCAACCACCCTGATTTGCTCTTCCAATAGTTCGGCTTTTCTAATAAATGCCGTAAGCTCATTAATTTTTCTTACCGTATCTGGAACTACAGGAATATTCCCCTCAGCGAAAGGATGATGTGTTGAGCCACATAACGGACATGGCTGATTATCGACCAGATGTTGACGCTCTTCCTCGAGTGTAACGATTTTTTGTAAAAAGACCATCTCTTTGTTCAGCCAGGCCAGTTCGGCACGGTATTCACGCAATGGGCGATCTTCTAAAAGCTGAGTTAATAACTTGTTAAAGACAGTGATTTTTTCAATTAGGGCTGAATGTTCCTTTCCAAGATTCTGACTAATTAGCTCCTTTACTTTATGAGCTTCATCGGCAATCCTTAGATGCCCCTCAGATTTCTTAAACTGATTTGTCAGCAAATCGGAATTTACTCTGGCCATTCCCAAATTATTCAGTTTCTCGCGAATACCTGTGAGTTGCGAAACCAATTGTTCGTCATTAATATTTCTGATTAAGTAATTTTCAATTGATTCCAGTTGTTTTTGCAACGCTGACACTTTTTCCTGCAGCGATTTTTTCTCCTGAATTTTCCTGATTTTTGCTGAGAGAAGATCACGATGAGCAACTTTCTCCCGCTTTAAGGTAACCTCCTTTTCTGCAATTTGAATATCAAATACGCGAACCACCTTAATTTGTTCCAGTTCGGCTGCTGACTCATGTTTGATGAGAATAAGCGAATTATTAGTCTCTGTATAGACCCTGCCAGCCAAATCCAGCTCTTTTTTCTGCTGAATCACCTTTTGTTCCGATTTTGACAAAACTAGAAATTCGTTCTGCTGAACATCTCTCTTTGACGAAAGCAATGTATAATCCACTTCAAGTTCGGCTGCTTTGAGCCCTTTTTTCAGGATTGCCCGTTCGGGTTCAAAATCTTTTAAGACAAGTGAATGGGTGTTTGATTCCTGATCAATAATGCCCAGCTCTTTTTGGAGTATTTCAACTCCATTTAGCCATTGAACAGAACGATCAAGAATCGCTTTCTTTAAACCTAATTCCTTTTCAATATTTTGTTTTTCAAACAATTCCAGATTAATTTGTTGCTCCTCGGCTTCATTTAGAAGGATAATTCCGCCGGTTTCAGCAATTAGTTTTTCAAGTTTCAGGTTTTCGATCCTTCGGCGATCAAAAACGAGGATAGAAATTTCACTGTAAATTTCAGTGCCTGTAATTTGCTCCAGGATAGGCGCCCGTTCTTTTTCAGGGTCGGCCTGCAAAAAAGCGGCAAATCCACCCTGGGCTAGCATCATCGATTGGGTGAACCGGCCAAAATCCATTCCTGTCCGATTTTCAACAGCAGTGGCAACCGAGCGCATCCCGAATTCAATGATTTTGCCAGTTAGGTGATCCGCAATTTCATGTTTTGTGACCTGAAGTCTGCCTGTTGATTTTTTTCCGGCCCGGGTCTGGCTCCAATGGCATCGGAACTGCCCTTTCTGCGTTTCAAAAAGCACTTCCGAGAAGCATTCACCAGTATGTCGCGACATGATCTCATTACTATTTTGTGAAATTACCTTAAGTCGTGGAGTTTTCCCATAAAGTGCAAGGCAAATGGCATCCATGATTGTCGATTTTCCGGCGCCGGTGGGTCCTGAAATGGCAAATATTCCGTCAGAGGTGAACTCCGGTGTTGTAAAGTCGATGGTCCATTCACCAGCCAGGGAATTCAGATTTTTAAACCTGAGTTGAAGTATCTTCATGAGTTGTATTCTTATTCAGCGTTACGATCATTCTCTCCCATACCCATAATAATCTCATTATAGGCAAGGCGCAATAAGGTACGGTCCGGTTCCTTCAGTTGATGCGCATCAAGGCAACGGGTGAAAACATCCCCCGGATCAAGGTTGTCCAGTGTTTCCTTGTCGTCGATCTGTGTTAAACTCTTCCCATTCGAAAATCTGGTCCTGGTTCTGAGAACTTCCATTCCAGTTCCGGAAATTGCATCCAGAACGAGCTCACTCAATCCTGCAAAAACCTCAGATCCTGTGTAATCGATCTCGAGCCAGGCGTTACTGCCCGATTTTTTCAGTTCCTGCAGTTTCAAAAGTAGAGCTGGAGCATCGCCTGTGACTCTTTTCAACTCCTGAAAACATGGAATTGGGTACTCGGTGATTTGGGGTGTTCGGTCATCAAATTCAATTACCAGCACTTTCTTTTCCGGACCAGCTTCTCCAAAACTCATCGGGATGGGGGATCCACAATATCTTTTTGTCTCTGAACCTCCCACTTTCTGAGCAGAATGGAGGTGCCCAAGGGCAAGATAGTCAAAACACTCCGGAAAGCTCTTCTCATCTACCAGAGCTGCCCCTCCCACGTATAATTCCCTGACTCCATCCCCTTCGGTGGTTTTTCCGCCGGCTGCAAAGAGATGTCCCATTCCGATAATCGGAATAGTATCATTTCCATTCCGTTCAGATACTGCCAGCTCACCGGTTAGGGCATAATGGGCTGAAATACCAGCCATCAGTTTGCTGTTTTTATCTTCGAGCTTCTCTCCGGCCTCAACAGTCCTGATATCTTTGTCGCGCAAATAGGGTACCGCGCAGATAATTGCCTCAATGGCCTGAGATTTATCGCGTAGAACGATCACCTCATCCTGGGGTGATTCTGTAATCGAACCAATAACATAAACATTTAAAAAGCGGAGGAGCTCCTTCGGGGCATTTAAGAAAGAGGGTGAATCGTGATTTCCACCGGTAATTACAATATGCCTCAAACCCGATTGTGATACTTTTGTGAGGAACTGATAATATAGCTCCTGAGCACGGTTTCCAGGTGTCGTGGTATCAAAAATATCACCTGCAATCAGCAAAATATCTATTTTCCGGGCCATAACGAATTCCGTCAGCCACCCAAGGAATTGTGAAAATTCGGTATACCGTTTCCTTTCATACAACGAACGTCCAAGATGCCAGTCAGAAGTATGAAGCACTTTTAATTTTGAGGAATTATGGGTCATTCAAAAATTTATTTATCGTCCTGCAAAATACTCAGGATAAGTTGAAACTAATTTATAGACGGATTAAAAATATTTTTTCATCAGATTTCATTCTCATGTCCTTGGAGATAATTAGATAACCTTACTGCTTTAGTGCCCCCTTCGTAAAAATATAAGGTGCAATATCCTGTTCAAACTTAATGGATGTCATATTGAACTCGGTACCATTCCCATCTTTAAGCACATCTTTATAAATGATAGTCGTTGGGAACCACCGCCCCTGAATCTTTTGAACCGCTTTAAAATCAACCCGTTTAAGAATCTGACCACTTTTTGCGTAAAGCTCTTCCTTCAACGGAACAAACCGCTCCTGATCTATCCACATACGCTGTTTAAAGTATGCCACATTCTCAACCTTAGCGGTGAGCTCAACGATAACGGTTTTCCGGTCATCCAGATTTTCCTCACCCGTTACCTTTGCAGCATATATATCCATGAGTTTGCGGTCATCCATCATATCCTCATACGAGAGGTCTGAACCCATAACTGATTGGCGTAGCATATTGCCGGAGATTTGAATAATCCGGTCTGTCGATGGCGAATAGATCCATAATTGCCCCTGAAGTTTCAACATCTTGGTCCCTTTTTCGCTTGCAGGAGACAAATATTCGGTAAACGATTTTAAAGTCCCCTCCGACATGGTTCGGGATTGGATTGTCCTGCTGTTCCGCTTTCCATGAATCGTCATTGAAGATTCAAAAACTCTGTTCCGGGATGACATATTCTGATCCACCTTTCGGATGATCAGATCCCCGTCGGGATACTCGTTCCCGAGTACCTGAATCAATACAAATAAAATAAACAGATATTTCATTCTATCATTTTTTCATTCCTTCATTTTTCATTTCTTCATTCCCTAAGCCTCCAACTCTTTAAATAGCTGTGCTGTTTCTCTTTTGTAGATCCCAATCCCTGAAAGGGCATTTCCCAAAACCACAGAAATCAGCCCGGGAATAAATCCGATATACCACGCCGCCGAGGTT
>CAIXCY010000240.1 GCA_903918045.1 uncultured Bacteroidia bacterium | reverse complement strand
CCATGATACCATGGCGTATTGACCGATGCATCAACCACATTGTCTCCATTCTTTGCCGAAATCGGGATGAAATGAATATTCCGGAATTGTAGCTTCTCTGCAATTTTCTTAAATTCTGATTGGATCGTGTTATAAACTTCCTCGGAGAAATCGACGAGGTCCATTTTGTTGATGGCCAGAATCACGTTTGGAATCTGAAGTAGAGAGGCGATATAGGAATGTCGTTTCGTTTGCTCAATGATACCGTTTCTTGCATCAATTAAAATGATTGCAACATCTGCAGTGGATGCGCCGGTGACCATATTTCGGGTGTATTCGATATGCCCGGGTGTATCGGCAATGATAAATTTGCGTTTTGGAGTGGCAAAATAGCGGTAAGCCACATCGATTGTAATTCCCTGTTCCCGCTCCGCACGAAGTCCGTCAGTCAGCAATGCGAGGTTCAATTCCTCATTACCCAACCGGTCACTGGCCTCCTGCATTGCATTGAGCTGGTCTTCAAAGATTGATTTGCTGTCGTAAAGCAGTCTCCCAATGAGGGTGCTTTTCCCGTCATCCACACTCCCTGCGGTGCTGAAACGGAGTAATTCCATATCCAGGAAACCTGTCGGTTCTTTGCTCTTTCCCTTAGATTGGGCAGATTCGTGATCAGTATTTATTGTGTTTGTATTTATCTGTTGTGACATGTTCCTGGGAATAATAGTTTGAATTAAATGTTGAAATTGGTCAGAAATAGGGTAGATCAAAAATAGCCTGCCTTCTTACGGTCTTCCATGGCAGCTTCCGATCGTCTGTCATCGGTGCGTCCCCCTCGCTCTGTTACACGCGAGCCGGCAATTTCGGAAATTATTTCCTCTAAGGAATTGGCTGCTGAAAGCGTGAGTCCGGTACAGGTAATATCACCAATAGTCCGGCACCTCACTCTTCTGAGTTTTACTTTTTCTGTGGGCTTACGCGGAATGGCCGATAAAGCTGCATAAATGCTTCCGTCACGCTCAAATACTTCACGTTCATGGGTGTAATATAAGGAAGGTAACACAATATTTTCATGCAGGATATATTGCCAGACATCCATCTCTGTCCAGTTGCTGATCGGGAAGATCCTGAAATGTTCCCCTTCCCGTTTCTTGCCGTTAAAAATATTCCACAATTCGGGTCGCTGATTCTTGGGATCCCACTGCCCAAACTCATCGCGATGGGAGAAAAAACGCTCCTTGGCACGGGCTTTCTCTTCATCCCTGCGTGCCCCTCCAAGCGCGGCATCAAACTGGTGCTCTTCAAGCGTATCCAGCAAAGTGGTTGTTTGGAGTTTATTGCGACTCGCGGAATACCCCTTCTCCTCAAAGACACGACCCTGACGGATCGATTCTTCCACCGATCCGACTATCAATGTTGCCCCCAGGCGATTTACGAGTTCATCCCGATAGGTAATGGTCTCCTCAAAATTGTGTCCGGTGTCGATGTGAACAAATGGGAATGGGATTTTAGCAGGATAAAATGCTTTATAAGCCAGATGAGCCATAACAATCGAATCTTTACCACCTGAAAACAGGAGCGATGGACGTTCGAACTGTGCCGCAACTTCACGTAAAATGTAGATCGATTCGGCTTCCAGATCTTTCAAATGGGTTAATTTTTGATGCTCCATATTTTCAATTTTCTTTAATTACCTCTAAATTTTGATTGTCCGACATCCACTTAATTGGTGGGATATTCCAAAGCACGAATTACGCTTAATTAGAATGATTTTAAAATCCCTTTAATAAGGTAATCTTTATACCATGTTTATGTTATACGAATGGTAAATTCCAGAAACGATATCATTTTAAATTACCCATTTTTTTTTACTTTTGAATTTTAATAGCGGTTCATTTCTTCTAAAGGAATCGAAACTCATTTCACTAATCATAACGATTCCCGATGATGAAAAAATATAGTCACTCGTTAAATTTGGCTTGCATAATAATATCAAGTATTACAATCCTAATTTTTGCGCTTACCTCCTATAAGTTTGTTCAGATAGATTCTGTTTTTTTTACTTCCCTCCGTATTGTAAATGTCATCTTGCTGCTGCTATTTGCGATAAATAGCAGGTCGTTAACAATCTGGATCCTGATTAGTATCGTGGCAGGCGCCGAGTTTGGCTTCGATCTGCCTGAAGTAGCTAAGAACATGCAATTCCTGAGCGATATCTTTTTAAGGCTGATCAAAACGATTATTGCCCCGCTGATCTTTGCCACTCTGGTTAATGGAATTGCAGGACACAATGATCTAAAATTGATTGGAAGGCTGGGCTGGAAATCAATACTCTATTTTGAAATCGTTTCCACTATTGCGCTGGTCATCGGGCTTGTTGCAATAAATCTGAGCAAAGCCGGAGTTGGAGTTGTACTGCCCGCAGTGGCCAATGCTCCGGAAGCGGTGGTGAAAGCACACAGCTGGTCCGGTTTTCTCTTGAATATGTTTCCCGAAAATATTGTCAAATCGGTATTTGAAGGAAACATCCTTCAGGTGGTGGTTTTCAGTATCATTTTTGGAATAGCTGTGGCAAAAATCGGTGAGAAGTTTCGCTCTCCGATGTTGCGTTTCACAGGAAGCCTTGCCGAGGCGATGTTCAAGTTTACAAATATCATCATGTATTATGCGCCGGTAGCCGTTTTTGCTGCCATCGCCTTTACAATCGGCCAGCTGGGAATGGATGTCCTGACCAGCTTATTAAAATTACTGGCAACATTATATGTGGCTCTTATCGCTTTTCTTCTGTTGGTTATCTTTCCGCTGGTCCTTGCGCTGAAAATTCCATTTAAAAAATATCTTATCGCTGTGAGTGAACCGGCATCAATAGCCTTCGCAACAGCAAATTCAGAGTCGGCGCTCCCTGCAGCCCTTGAGTCGATGGAGCGGTTTGGTGTCCCGCGCGAAATTGTGGCTTTCGTAATTCCTACAGGATATAGTTTTAATCTTGACGGAACATCTCTTTACCTCTCCCTGGCCTGTATCTTTGTGGCTCAGGTGGCGGGGGTCGACCTCTCAATCGGACAACAGGTGGCAATGTGTTTCGTTCTAATGCTTACAAGCAAAGGTGTTGCCGGTGTATCGCGTGCCTCATTGGTGGTCTTGCTGGGTACCCTCTCCAGTTTCGGCCTTCCCACAACACCTGTATTCCTGATTCTTGGAATCGATGTCTTAATGGATATGGCCCGCACAACGGTTAATGTGATCGGAAACTGCACCGCCACAATCGTAATGGCCAAATGGGAGAATGCCTTTGATCAGAAAAAGGCAGAGAGGTTTACGAATGAGATTTGATAACCGGAAAAATATGGGGATCTATTTATTGTGAAATTTATCGTTATTCCATTTTGCAGGATTATTAATGATGTAATTTGCAATGCGTTCGAAATCTCCTGTCGACCGAATAATGTGTTCGTAATAATTTCGCTGCCACAATTTGCCATCAAACCGTGGCCATCCGAATTGTTTAACACCTCGTATATATTCGTTGGTGGTCATTGTTTTGAACCAATCCACCAAATCTCCAATTGTGACGTGGTATTTTTTATTTTGCAATCCATATTTTTCATTTTTTGAATCATTATCGTTAATATTTGGGTGGTGATTGATGAATGGACACCCACGTAGGGGCGCCCCTACGTGGGCGTCCATTCCATCCGTTTCATCCATTCCATCCGTTTCATCCGTTTCATCCATCCCGTCCGTTTCATCCATCCCGTCCATTTCGACCATTGAATCCGTTCGATCAATTTGAATGCCTACATTCAAATTTTCAATAATATAATGGATATGATTGGGCATGATAATCATCTCGTGACATTGTTTATCGGGATATTTATTTTCTAATTCACAATACCATCGCTCGACCATTTTCCCGGCATCATTCAATCTCATTTCAGGCAAGCCACGCAGGGTTGCCCCGACTGAATCAATTTTCCCAAATAGATTTTTCCTGTTCTGCACGCACATTGTAATAAAATACAACCCCTGCTGCGAATAATCGTAACCTTTCAGACGAATTGAACGACGATGATGTATTTGAGGGTTATAGGTCATAATTTATGAGGTCCTTTAAACCTAGTGCCAATTCTACAGTTAAAGTTACGCCTTTTATTTGACTATTTTATTCTTAATTCAGTATTTTAAAATTACAAAGATCAGGTTTTACCACCTTTTCCGTATTTTTGCCTCAAATCGTTTTAACCATCAAATCATGATAAGAATATTTTCTGTTTTTTCGATCGGATTGATTCTTTTGGCCTCCTGCACAGCGCCAGCTCCTAAAAAAGCTGAGCAACCCGACCGCCTTACCGACTTTGTCGATCCCTTCATCGGTACCGGTGACCACGGTCATACCTACCCAGGAGCAGCATTCCCTTTCGGACAAATCCAGCTAAGCCCCGACAACGGAACCCAGGGATGGGACTGGTGCTCCGGTTACCACTATTCGGATAGCATTGTGGCAGGATTTAGTCACCTCCATTTAAGCGGAACAGGAATTGGCGATCTGGCCGATATCTCCTTTCTTCCGGTGACCTCTGAAGTTACTTTTAAGGAAGGTGAAAAAAATGAAGCATTTGTCTCCCGCTATGCCGGGAAATATAACCATAAAGATGAAATTGCCCACGTGGGTTATTACAGTGTCTTACTGAAAAACAGTGGCGTAAAAGCTGAATTTACTGTCACCGAAAGGGCCGGATTGCATCGGTATACCTTTCCCGAAGGAGGGGAGAACAATTTGCTGATAAACCTTGGTTTTGCAATCAACTGGGATAAACCTTATCAGACTTCACTTAAAATTGTCGATAGCACTTTGGTTACCGGTGTCCGGTTGTCACACGGATGGGCTGTTGATCAGCATGTCTATTTTGTAGTCCGGTTTTTAACCCCAATCGCAAAATCAGAAATAACCACAGTGGGTGGTGAGGCTAGAACCGTTGGATTATTAAAATTCAATAAGAAACAGGTGTTGGCCAAGGTGGGTGTTTCATCGGTTAGTATTGAGAATGCGCTTGCGAATCTGGATGGTTCCTTGCCGGACTGGGACTTTGAGGCGACTCAGAAGGCAGCTTCCGATGCCTGGGAAAAAGAGCTTTCAAAAATAAAGATCCAGTCAAATGATTTGGCTCAAAAACGAATTTTCTATACTTCGCTCTACCATACAATGGTCGCACCTGCATTGTTCTCTGACTCAAACGGCGAGTTTAAAGGAATCAAAGGTGACGTTCAAAAGGCTAATGGATATAACCGCTATACAGTTTTCTCAATTTGGGATACTTACCGGGCTTTGCACCCGTTATTTACCCTGACTCAACAAACCAGGGTAAATGATATGGTGAAGACCATGCTTGATCAATACAAACAAACCGGTATTCTTCCGGTCTGGGAA
This sequence comes from uncultured Bacteroidia bacterium, assembly GCA_903918045.1. Classification (GTDB taxonomy): domain Bacteria; phylum Bacteroidota; class Bacteroidia; order Bacteroidales; family Prolixibacteraceae; genus JAAFHB01. Next base: position 113,998 of record CAIXCY010000240.1, on the reverse strand, counting down.
CTCGAAGGTAACGAAACCTTCTGCATGGTAGGAAATCATTCGATCGCAGTTATTGCCGAAGCACTTTTAAAAGGAGTTGGTGATTTCGATCATGAGCTTGCCTTTGAGGCGATGAAAGCTACCTCATTGCACGACCGTGATGGCATGGGCCTCTACGATAAACTAGGATATATGCCTGCCGATAAGATTTCGCAATCGGTTGCCAAATCACTTGAGGTAGCAATTGATGACTGGTGTGTCGCAGCAGTTGCTCAAAAACTGGGTAAGACAGCTGATGCTGCCTATTTCTCAAAGCGTTCTGAAAGTTACAGGCAGTATTACGACAAGGGGACCCGTTTCATGCGGGGGAAATTAAGCAACGGTCAGTGGACAACTCCGTTTGATCCTTCTGCTTCAAATCATGAAGGGAGTGATTATACCGAAGGTAATGGCTGGCAGTATTTATGGCTTGTTCCTCAGAATGTTCCCGGATTAATTGAGCTCCTTGGCGGAAAGGATGCTTTTGCTGACAAACTCGATTCGTTATTTGTCGTTAAGGAAGGGGTCAAAGGGAAAAATGCTTCACCGGATATTTCAGGGCTGATTGGCGCTTATGCGCATGGTAATGAACCGGGGCATCAAACCTCATTCCTTTTTGATTTTGCAGGACGTGCATGGCGTACCCAGGAGATAAACCGGCAGATTCAGACAACCTTATATGCCGATAAACCAAGTGGTCTTAGCGGTAATGAGGATTGCGGACAGATGTCGGCGTGGTATGTCTTCAGTGCAATGGGCTTCTACCCGGTTAACCCCTCAGATCTTAAATATCAGTTTGGATCACCGATTGTCCAGGAAGCCAAAGTTGAAGTCGGATCCGGCAAAATCTTCACCATGAAGGCACCAGTGGCTTCGCTGACTAACAAATATATTCAGGAGGTAAAACTCAACGGTCAGGTTCTCGATCGTCCATATATTACCCATCAGGAAATCATCGATGGCGGAACCCTCGAATTTACCATGGGTGCCGAGCCAAATAAGAGCTTGTTTAAATAGTAAACCTGCTAATTGACAGTGAAGGCTTCACCCAAAGTGAGGCCTTCACTATTTTTATATCACCCAACAAAAATCAGCTTTATATTGATAAAGATTTTTTATATTTGAGAGGTATTCCAAACTAACGATTTTAGGAATTCCTATACTTCAGCAGACAACAGTTCACATCATATATTCTGTTAACCCAATTGTAAGGAGGCCGGAAAATGATTACCACAGACGAAGTTTGCAATGTTCTAACGATGACTGAACAGGAGAAATACGACCTTCTGAAAAATGTCATCATCGATTATGAGCGGAAGGAGAGTAACCTGATCCAGATTTTGCATATGGCACAGGCTATTTTCGGTTATCTTCCCGTTGAAGTTCAGCATTTCATTGCTGTTCAGATGGAGCTATCCGTCTCGAAAATTAACAGCGTTTTAACTTTTTACTCCTTTTTCTCCACCCAGCCCAAAGGAAAATATACCGTTTCGATTTGTCTGGGTACAGCCTGTTATGTGCGCGGAGGTAAGGAGGTTCTGAATAAGTTGAAATCGGTTCTGGGCATCGATGTTGGAGCCACCACCGAAGATAAGATATTTTCGCTCTCTGTCATGCGATGTATCGGCGCCTGCGGATTGGCGCCTGCCATGACTATCAACAAAAAAGTTTACAAACAGGTAAATCCGAACAAAATTCCGTTGATTCTGGGTATGCTCAAATAAACTCCTGAGCAATTCAAGAATTAATATTAACCAATAAATTACGACTAGGGATCAGAAATTGTATCATCTAATCACATCTTTAATGTTATGAAAATCAATACATTCAACGATTTAGAGGCGATAAAAGACGATTTTCGGAATAATGAGAAGGAATTTCAGTTTACTGCTCATATTTGCTATGCTGCCGGTTGTTTATCCTCTGAATGTAAAGAGTTCAAGGATGCATTTATCAAGGCCCTTGAACATGCAAATCTTCAGTCAAAGGTTCGTATTAAATTAACAGGATGCATGGGTGCCTGTTCGCTTGGACCAACCCTGATCATCAATCCTGGCAATACATTATATTGCAATCTTAATCCTGCAAGTGCCACGTATATCGTTGATCATCATATTAAAAAAGGGAAAATAGCTGAAAAATACTGTTATAAGGACCCTTCCACCCGGGAGGTCCTCCCGAATCTGAATAATATCCCATTCTTTAAAAATCAATATAAGATTGTTCTTCGCAATTGCGGGATTATTGATTATGCTTCGGTTGAGGAGTATATTTCACGGAATGGTTATTTCGCGCTTGCCAAGGTTCTCGGTTCAATGACTCCTCTCAAGGTTATTGATGAGGTGAAGAAATCGGGATTACGCGGACGTGGTGGCGGTGGTTTTCCTGCCGGTTTAAAATGGGAAATGGCGAATAAAGCTAAAAGCGATCAGAAATATATTATCTGCAATGCCGACGAGGGTGATCCGGGCGCTTTTATGGATCGTAGTCTGCTTGAGGGAGATGCCCACTCAGTGATTGAAGGGATGCTGATTGGTGGTTACGCAATTGGTGCATCGAAAGGAATTGTCTATATCAGGGCAGAATATCCTATTGCTGTTGAACGGCTTACTATCGCCATTAAGGCTGCCCGCGAACTAGGTCTTCTGGGTGAGAAAATTATGAGAAGTGATTTCAGTTTCGATATCGAAGTTCGAATTGGAGCAGGAGCCTTTGTGTGCGGTGAAGAGACTGCCTTAATGGATTCGGTTGAGGGAAAGAGGGGAGAACCCAGACAAAAACCACCATTCCCGGTTCAGAACGGTCTGTTCGGAAAACCAACAGTCATCAATAATGTAGAGACATTTGGGAATATAGCCCCGATTATTTTTAAGGGATCAGAATGGTATGCAGCAATCGGAACTGCAAAAAGTAAAGGGACGAAGGTGTTTGCACTGGCCGGAGATATTGTAAACAAAGGCCTTATTGAGGTTTCAATGGGAATTACCCTGGGTGAAATTATATATGAAGTCGGGGGTGGAATCCCAAGAGGAAAAGCTTTTAAAGTTGCCCAGACCGGTGGGCCATCCGGAGGTTGTCTGACGCCGGGTCATCTGAATACTCCGATTGATTATGATTCGTTAATTGAACATGGAGCAATCATGGGATCGGGTGGATTAATCTGTGCCGATGAGGATACCTGCATGGTTGATATGGCCCGTTTCTTTATGGATTTTGTTCAGGATGAATCGTGCGGAAAATGTATCCCTTGCCGTATCGGAACAAAACGGATGCTCGAAATCCTTGAACGGATTACTAAAGGGCAGGGTAAGGAAGGTGACGTGGAGCTTTTGATCGAGCTGGGTAATTCGATCAAGGAATCGGCAATCTGCGGATTGGGTCAGACTGCCCCTAATCCTGTTCTAAGTACCTTAAAATACTTCCGCCACGAATACGATGAGCATATTCGTCAGAAATATTGTCGTTCGGGTGTCTGCAGCGATCTTTTTATCTCCCCGTGTCAGAATGCCTGCCCTGCAGGGGTGAATGTTCCGGGGTATATCAGTCTTATTGCTGCCGGCAGGGTGCGTGATGCCTATAACCTGATCCGCCAGGAGAACCCCTTCCCGTCGATATGTGGTCGCGTCTGCACCCATCCGTGCGAAAGTAAGTGCCGTCGGGCACAACTCGACGAACCAATTGCTATTGCCGATCTGAAACGGTATGCCGCCGATTATGTCTTGAATTCGGGGGAACCGTTTACAAGTCTGATCTTTCAGAAGAATGGGAAAAGTGTGGCAATCATTGGCGCCGGACCCTCGGGACTGACCTGTGGATATTATTTGGCACGTCAGGGCTATACGGTTGATATTTATGAGGAAAAGAGTGTCGCAGGGGGTATACTGGCCTATGGAATTCCTGAATACCGGTTACCGAAGGAGGCTTTGAGAAAAGAGATTGACTCTATTATTCAATCGGGGATAAATATAATCTACAACTCAAAGATTGGGAGGGATATCACCTTCCCCGAGTTGAAATCAAAATATCAGGCTGTTTATATTGCCACAGGAACGCAGCTTTCCCGAAAAATAGGGATCGAGGGAGAGGATAAAAAGGGCGTTTACCATGGTCTGGACTTCCTGCGCGACATCAACCTTAAGAAGGATGTTGTAGTAGACGGGATTGTCTCAATTATCGGAGGCGGTAGTACAGCAATTGATGCAGCCCGATCGGCGCTCCGTTTAGGAGCTCAGAAAGTGCATATTCTGTATCGTAGAACCAAGGAGGAGATGCCTGCAGACAAGCGTGAGATTGAGGATGCCATAGAAGAGGGGATCATCCTGCACGAGCTGGTAGCTCCTGTCCGTTTTATTGGAAATGGTAAGGTGACTGCAATTGAATGTATTAAAATGAAACCCGGCAGGTTTGGAAAAGACGGGCGACGTGTTCCTGTTGTGATTCCCGATTCGAACTTTATGCTGAATATCGATCTTGCAATTCCAGCGGTAAGCCAATACTCCGATTTCCCTTTCATTACAAAAGCAGAGGTTGGAATTACCGATTGGGGGACCTTCATTGTAAACGCGGATACCCAAATGACGACACAACCCGGAATTTTTGCGGGAGGTGACGTGGCACGTGGTTCCGATGTCGTGATTACGGCCATTGCGGACGGGAAAAATGCCGCAAAGTCGATCGATAAATATCTTGGGGGGAAAGGGAAACTAAATCTCGGAGAACCGATAGAGTTGCCGCCTAAAACAAACGAAGAAGGGATTGCCGTTGAACATGAGCGGTTACAAATGAGATACCTGGATATTGAGCAACGAAAAAACAATTTCGAGGAGGTTCCCCAGGGTTTTCATAAGCTGAATGCCATTGCCGAAGCGATGAGATGTTTGCAATGTTCACGACGTTAAAAAACTGTAAATGTACAGGCCATGATAAATCTTACGATTAATAATAAGAAGCTGCAGGTTGAGGAGGGGACCACTATTTTTGAGGCAGCAAAACTCAATAATATCTTAATTCCTCACTTTTGTTATATGGAGAACGTCCACCAGATCGGTTCATGCCGGATTTGCGTCGTGGAGGTTGAAGGGGGAAAAACCCTTATGGCATCCTGCGTTACTCCGGCAACAGAAGGGATGATCGTCCACACAAATTCAGAACGGGTCCGGGATGTCCGTAAGGTCATTTTTGAACTTATGCTTTCAGATCATCCGAAAGAGTGTCTGAGTTGCTGGCGAAATCAGAACTGTGAATTGCAGGATCTTGGAAATCTGATTCAACTTCATGAATTCAGGTACGAAGGGGCAAAATCAAAAGATGTAATCGACAGCTCGAGCCCTTCGATTGTGCGTGACAGTTCAAAATGTATTCTCTGTCGTCGCTGTGTGACAGTCTGTAACGAAATTCAAGGGGTAGGACTTATGAACCCGCATCATCGCGGTTTCTCCACCTTTATTGGCCCTTCAGAGGACGAACTTCTTGGCGAATCGGTCTGCACCAACTGTGGTCAATGTGTTTTGGTCTGTCCGGTAGGGGCACTCAAAGAGAAAGATTCTACTGCTGCTGTTTGGGAAGCTTTGTATGACAAATCAAGAACGGTTGTGGTTCAGACTGCCCCCGCGGTGCGCGCTGCCTTAGGAGAGGTTTTTGCTTATGAACCAGGAACCCTCGTTACCGGGAAAATGGCTGCAGCTTTACATCAGTTGGGATTTGATTATGTTTTTGATACCAATTTCGCAGCTGACCTTACGATTATGGAGGAGGGATCTGAATTTCTGGAGCGGGTTACCAATGCCTTTAACACCAAAGAAAAGAATCATGTTTTGCCTATGATTACAAGTTGTAGCCCCGGCTGGATCAAGTTTATGGAGCATCGGTACCCCGATCAGCTAGCGCACCTTTCAAGCTGTAAGTCGCCACACATGATGCTTGGAGCATTGACAAAAACCTACTTCGCTGAAAAAATGAATATCGATCCGGCAAAATTATTTGTCGTTTCGGTTATGCCATGTACAGCCAAGAAATTTGAGATTACTCGTCCGGAGATGTTTAGTAACGGATTGGCGGATGTCGATGCCGTGATCACAACACGTGAACTGGGACGGATGATCAAGGATGCGGGGATTGATTTTCGCAGTCTCGAAGATGGCGAATTTGACAGTCCGTTGGGTCTTTCCTCCGGAGCCGCCGATATTTTCGGAACTACAGGTGGTGTTATGGAAGCTGCATTACGGACCGTTTATGAGCTGGTTACCGGGAGAGAGCTTCCGGGTATAAAACTTCACATCAAACCGCTTTCAGGTTTAAACCGAATTAAAACTGCGGAATTGAAAATAGAAAATCCATTGCCGGCCTACAGCTTTCTCAATGGAGTAACCGTAAAGGTGGCTGTTACAAGCGGATTGAAGGGGGCCGCTGAACTTCTTGAGCAAATTAAAAACGGAACAAGTCCTTACCATTTTATCGAGATTATGGGATGCCCCGGTGGATGTATCAGCGGCGGAGGACAACCACGACCGGTAAATGATGCAATCAGAACATTACGTCTGGAGGCAATTTACAGGGAAGATGAAGGTAAGCTACTGCGTAAGTCCCATGAAAATGAGGACATCCAAATGCTTTATCGCGATTTCCTCGGTGCTCCCCTTGGACATAAGTCACACGAATTGCTACATACAGTTTACGCGCAAAGAAGTAAAAATTAGAAAGTGTCAATTAAACTTTACGTGAGAATAAGTTGCACGCACAGCCTCAACGAAAATTGTAAATTAAAATTTCATCCACATGTACCCTGTCACAGAACTCATTAAAAATCTGGCTGACCGGCATGGCCGGGAGAGGCGTAACCTGCTGCCGATTCTGCAGGGGGTTGTCGAACAGGAGAAATACCTGTCGGAATATTCGATGATTGAGATTGCCCGGGAATTGGACCTGCCGGCTTCCGAGGTCTACGGAACTGCGACCTTCTACTCCTTTCTGGAGTACAAAAAAATGGGCAAATACATCATCCGGATCTGTAAAACCATCACCTGCTCGATGAAGGGAAAAAATCAGATCATCAAAACAATTGAAGACATGCTCAAAATTAATGTTGGTGAAACGACACCCGACGGGAATTTTTCGCTGCTTCAAACCAACTGCCTGGGTTTTTGTCATAAAGCACCTGCAATGCTGATCAACTATGAGGTCTATACCGACCTGACGCCTGAAAAAGTCCGTGAAATTCTGACTAACTACATCAATAAAAAAGGGAGGGAGGAATAAATGCCATCACCTGCTTATCTGTTGAAACGTGTCGATTTCATTTTTAAGGATGAAAAAGACTGGAAGGAGATTCTGAAAAATAGTATCAATCGTCCTGCTCATGAATTAATCAATGAATTAATCAGCTCGGAATTGAAGGGAAGGGGAGGCGCCGGATTTCCCACCGGTCTGAAATGGAAACTCACCGCAGAGGTGGACGATTCCATCAAATATGTGATTTGTAATGCCGACGAAGGGGAACCCGGGACTTTTAAAGATCGTGAAATCCTGTCGAAGGTGCCCTTGAAAGTTTTAACTTCAATGGCAGTCTGCGGTCATGTGATTGGTTCAAAGGAGGGATATATTTATTTACGGGGAGAGTATTTCTTCCTTCAACCCGAGTTGAATAAATCGATACGCGAATTTAAAGACTATTGCAACGAGATAAATTTCGATTTTACGATAAGAATCTTTATGGGAAGTGGGGCATATATCTGTGGGGAGGAGACCGCCCTGTTTGAATCAATGGAAGGAAAACGCGGAGAACCACGCAATAAACCTCCATTCCCTTCGACTTATGGATACATGGGCAAACCAACGGTAATCAATAATGTTGAAACGCTCGCACATTGTTACACGATCTTTGAATACGGTTCAAAACGGTTTTATGATTTGGGGGTTCAGTATTCACGCGGATCGAAACTGTTTTCAGTCTCGGGTGATACCCCTAAGCCCGGGATTTATGAGCTGGAATTGGGAATGAGTCTTGTCGATTTTGTGGATGAGTTTGGCGATGGCGACACCAAGGCGGTTCAGGTGGGGGGCGCATCGGGCTTTTTGGTTCCACGAAAGGGATTCCGGGAAACTACAATCGGATTCCAGGGTAAGTTAACAGGAATCTCATTACCTACCGGAGGCTCCATGATGCTTTTCAACAGTTCCCGTTCCATGTATAATGTTTTGGATAACTACCTCGAATTTTTCAGGGAGGAGTCTTGCGGGCAATGTACACCTTGCCGGGTAGGTTGTCAGCAATTGCTTAACGGAATTAAAGCTGTCAAACGGGGGGAGAAAAACGCCCTCTATCTCAATAAACTGATGCGACTGACAGAAACCATGCAGTACACTGCAAAATGTGGATTGGGACAATCGGTGGCCAACTCCTTCTCGGCGATCGTGGAAAATTTTAGGGAAGAGATGATTTATTAATGGGTTTATATAAATCTGTTATGGCAAAGAATATTAAAATAACAATCAATGAAGTTGCGGTTGAGATTGAGTCCGGAACTTCAATTTTGGACGCCGCCCGCCAAACAGGGGTGATCATCCCGACTTTATGTTACCACAAAGACCTGTGTGTAGCAGGGAACTGCAGGGTTTGTGTAGTCGAAATTGTTGGACAGAAACGGTTGTCGGCTGCCTGTGCAACGCCATGTGAGGATGGAATGGATATCCTTACCAATTCTTTCAAGGTTCGGAATTCACGGAAACATATTATTGAACTTTTACTTTCGGAGCATAATGCCGATTGTACCCGTTGCTATAAAAACGGAAATTGTGAACTTCAAAAGCTGGCATCTGATTATAAGATTATGACTCAGGATTTTATCCGGTTGTCGCGTTCGAAAAACTACACAATTGACCATTATTCACCCTCTATTATCAAGGACGACAGTAAATGTATCCGATGCCAGCGGTGTGTGAGGACCTGTGAAGAGATCCAGGGAGTCAATGCGTTAACTGTGGCTTACAAGGGTGACCGGATGAAAATATCCACCTTTTTTGAGAAACCGATGAACGATGTTATTTGCACAAATTGCGGACAGTGTATCAACCATTGTCCAACAGGTGCTTTGGTCGAAAAAAATTATATTGAAGAGGTGTGGGATGCGATTGCAGATAAAAGCGCTCATGTTATTGTGCAAACCGCTCCGGCTGTGCGCATTGGATTAGGTGAAGAACTTGGATTTAAGGCAGGAACACGTGTGACCGGAAAGATGGTCGCTGCGTTGAAGCGGTTAGGGTTTGATGCAGTGATGGATACCGATTTCTCGGCAGACCTCACCATCATGGAAGAGGGAACAGAACTGATGATGCGTTTGAAACGGGCACTCGTCGATCGTGATCCTGAGGTAAAACTACCCATGGCAACCTCCTGTTCTCCGGGTTGGATCAAATATATCGAACACATGTATCCCAATCAGCTCGGCTACCTCTCAACCTGTAAATCACCTCAACAAATGTTTGGAGCGCTCGCCAAGACCTATTATGCCAAAGCCAAAAAGCTGGATCCGGATAAAATCGTTTCAGTCTCGATAATGCCATGTACCGCCAAGAAGTTTGAATCGAATCGTCCTGAAATGCACGACAGCGGTTTCCGGGATGTTGATTATGTGCTTACAACCCGTGAACTGGCTATCATGATCAAACAAGCCGGAATCGATTTTATGAGACTTGAGGATATGCCTTTCGATAGCCTAATGGGTGAGTCAACAGGTGCCGGGGTAATTTTTGGAGCCACGGGAGGTGTTATGGAAGCTGCCTTACGTACCGTCTATGAATTGGTAACAGGGCGTTCTGTCCCCTTTGAAAATCTGAATATAACACCTGTCCGTGGAATGGATGGAGTTAAGGAGGCTTCAATAAAAATTGAATCTCCGATCGAAGAATGGGAGTTTCTCGATGGTGTGGAATTGAAATGCGCCGTGGCTCACGGGCTTTTAAATGCCAAAAAAGTGATGGATTCAATAATCTCAGGAGAGTCGCATTACCATTTTGTGGAATTTATGGCCTGCCCGGGTGGTTGTCTCGGAGGTGGTGGTCAGCCGATCCCTACAAATCCCGAAATTCGTCGCAAACGTGCCGAAGCTATTTATGCTGAAGATGAAGGGATGCCGTTACGCAAATCACATCAAAATCCGGAGATACTCAAAATTTATAACGATTTTCTTTTGAAGCCGATGGGGGAAAGATCACATCAGCTGTTACATACTAAATATTCACCGAGGGAGAGGTTTTGAAGTTCATTAATAAAATTAGGTTCCGAAAATTAGCAAGGTTATTAATTCATTATTATGATATTCAATTTGTTATCACATCATAACCGTACCTGGCTATCAGTATTGAAACAACAATAAGGAAGAAAATCCTGATAAAACCATTCCCTCTTTTAAGGGCCATCCTGCTTCCAATAATTCCTCCGGTAATATTGAAAATAGCCATCAAAACAGCGATGCCAAGGATAAAATTCCCATGACGGATAAACACAATTAAAGCGGAAATATTGGTCATGCAATTTACAATCTTGGCATATGCCGATGCCTGGACAAATTCAAATCCAAGGATCAGAACAAATGCCAGGACGAAAAAACTACCGGTTCCAGGTCCGAAGAAGCCATCATAGAACCCTATTGCTAAACCAATTAATATGCCGGAAAATATCTGACGTCGGAGGGGTAGCTCTTTGGTCACAATCAACCCAAGCTCTTTTTTTAAAAATGTATGGATAGCGATGGCAATTAAAATCAGCAGGATGATTGGCTTCAGCGTTGCCGGATTGATAAGGCTGACGGTTTTGGCACCAAAATAGGAGGCAATAAATGAGGCTATTGAAATCGCAAACAGCAGACCCAGGTTAAACTTGATTCTTCGGGCGTATTGAATCGCAGCCATGGAGGTGCCCGATAGTGCTGCGATTTTGTTGGTTCCAAATATAGTTGGCAAGGGTGAGTTTGGCAGGGTAACCAGTAAAGCTGGTAATTGAATTAATCCACCTCCGCCAACTACAGCATCAATAAATCCTGAAATAAAAGCCAATAGTGATAAGATCAGTAGTGTCAGAGGACTATAATCACTAAATAAAGTAGAGATATTCATCGGTCTTTAACAATTGGAAACTTAAAAAATATCAGCAACATCTGCGATTTCAAGTAACCGGATTTTATTAAGAATCACAATTTTGCGACCCTCCGTTCTGATAACTTCCTCTTCCTTGAAATCATGCATTAACCTTACAAGGGTAGCGACCGCGGTTCCGACAATATTGGCAAAATCAGCCCTTGTCAGAACGATTTCTACCTCATTCTCTCCGTTGAGGTTATCCTTAAACTTCTCCTGCAATATCAACAGCGTCAATGCAACCCTCTCCCTGACCGTTTTTTGAGTGATCGTTGCTATAACATTTACCAATACCCCAAACTCATGACTAAGGTTTTTCATCAGCATTTTTGATAGCTCATCGTATTGATCCAGTAACCGAAGTAATTTATCGCGCGAGAGAAATCCAACGAGGGTATCTGTTAATGATGCTGCCGAATCAGGGTACCACTCTTCGCTTAGAAAAGCGGCATAACCCAATAATTCCCCTTCACTGCACACATATATAATTTGTTCGCGACCTCCGTTTAGGGATTTATATTTTTTCACCTTACCTTTCTTAATGAAATAGATGCCGGCCGGATAGGTCCCTTCAGTGAAAATATTTTGCCCTTTCTTAAACTGTTTAACGATCATCTGACTTAAAAATTCCTCTTTAATTGGTTCGGGAAGATTACTGAAAGCAGAATTGCTGTTGAATATAAACCGTTCAGTTACACTTTCGGGAAGAATGGACATAATGATTTAATTTAGAGACAAATTTATCAAATAATTGACAAAAATCAATTATTTAAGTGATCTCAGCGCTGTTTTTAGATCTGCAAATTGCCTAATCTTGTACTAAGAATAGAAGGTTGTTTTTGGGTAGCTAATATGGGAACATTGCAGGAGGTTTTAGGATTGATGGCGCTTGTGCTGGGATTGGGTATTACAGGACTAATCCTGATCAGTGAAAGATACCGTCCGTTTCTAGCCCTGCTTATTGTTCTGACAAATACAATACTATCTTCAATCCCCTCATTTCAGGCGTTAGCCGGAGGGCAACAGGTTGGTCTGTTTAATATTCCTCACTTTGCAGGGGAGCTTTCAATTCGGATAGATAGTCTTTCTGCATGGTTTATTCTAATCATTAATTTTACTAGCATCACTGGGGTTATCTATGGAAGCGGGTATCTTAAAGCTTATTCACATCTGAAGGTAAACCGTGAATTGCACTGGATTTTTTATTCTGTTTTTCACGCTTCAATGCTTTGGGTTTGCATGTTTGAACACGGTCTTGGTTTTTTGATTGCATGGGAACTTATGTCGCTTTCGTCGTTGATGCTGGTTATATTTGATTTTCAAAACAAGTCGACTCTCAAGGCTGGGATCAATTATATGGTTCAGATGCACCTTAGTGTGGCTTTACTTTCACTCGGTTTTATCTGGCTTTATGTCAGGACAGGGTCGTTTAATTTTGAGGCATTGGGACATTTACCTATGGATGATTCATCGATATGGGTTTTCATAATCCTTTTTGCCGGTTTTGCCATCAAAGCAGGGTTTATCCCTTTTCATACCTGGTTGCCACACGCACATCCGGCTGCGCCTTCACATATTTCAGGTGTGATGTCCGGTGTTATTGTAAAGCTGGGTATCTACGGAATATTCAGAATCGTAATGCACCTGCAACACGATTGGCTGTTATTTGGTGAAATTATTCTGATCCTTTCTATGTTAACCTCAATCTATGGAATTGCCAATTCGGCTATGAAATCAGATTTTAAGCAAATGTTGGCTTATTGTACAATTGAAAATATTGGTATTATAGGGATTGGCATTGGCATCGGACTTATGGGGATCGGGAATAACAATAATTCAATGGCAATCCTTGGATTTGGAGGAGCCCTATTACATACACTGAACCATTCACTTTTCAAATCGTTATTGTTTTTTGGAGCAGGTAGTATCTATCAGCAGTGCCATACCCGAAATATTGAACATTTAGGCGGATTGATAAAAAAGATGCCCCTCACTGCAATTATGTTCCTGATTGGATCGATGGCAATCGGAGGGGTCCCTCCGTTTAACGGTTTTGTATCGGAGTTTATCATTTACAACGGACTTTTTAAGGGTCTGCTGGGTGTTCAGGGGATTACCCAGTCGATTTTGATAATTCTAGCCATTACCGGACTTGCTATCGTAGGAGGGATGTCTCTGATCACTTTCACAAAAACGTTCGGTGTTATATTTCTAGGAAGTCCCCGAAAAGAATTTTATCATGAGCCTGAAGAAACTTCATTTATTATGCTTTTGCCACAATACCTGATTGTGGCAGTAATGTTTAGCGTGGCCCTGGCTCCCGGTTTCTTCTTCACCAACGCAACAAAAGTGGTGACAGGGTCTTTTCCTGTTCAACTTTCCAACCCTTCCTTTTCAATGACTACAGTAATCGATAATTTGACCAACATTGGTGTGGTTAGTCTTATTTTTATCAGCCTATTGATTTCCTTATATGGAATTCGCTGGCTATTAGTGAGAAACAGGAATGCCGCCCTATACGAAACGTGGGGCTGCGGTTATGTCGCTCCAATTAAAAAGACGCAATATACGGGACAATCTTTTACCCGTTCTTTTGGTTTATTATTCAGTTTTCTTGTTAGGGAAAAAAAGAGTGCCGAAAAAATTCCAAAGCGAATGATTTACCCGGCTCCATACAGTTTGTCAACCTCTTATATTGATTTACTTGAGAGATATCTTGTACTCCCAATTGCCAAAAGGTTGACTTTCATGTTGAATTATTTTCAGTTTATTCAGAATGGACAGATTCAATCCTATGTTCTCTATGGTATATTTTTTATTATTCTGATTTTTCTTGGAACAGCATTTAATCTAATCCATTGATATTATTTATGGCAAAGATATTTGTTGAGATATTGAATCTGCTTGCAATCGCTGCATTGGTAACCATCCCTTTTTTAAAAACAAAGGGGAGAGGAATTATGGCGCTTTTTGTAATTTCATTACAGATAATAATCGTTTCGGCACTATCTTTTGCTGTTTTTACTAATGGCGCAGCAGAATATTTCTATGCAGGTTCATGGGTCACAGGGGCTATCCCGGTACGGATCGATTATCTGTCAGCCTGGTTTATGTTGATTATCAGTTTTACATTCTTGTCAGGGGTTTGGTATGGCGTCCAATATATGAAGAAATATATGGATCAGCCAGATAACCTGGCGCTTCACCTGGCCGCATTCATACTGCTTTATACCTCATTGATTGATATCTGCATTGTTCAAAATGGGCTGGTGGTACTTGTTGTATGGGAGATCATGGCCCTCTCCTCATTCGTATTGGTAATTTTTGAGCATTATAAAAATACAACATTAAAAGCGGGTATAAATTTCCTGATTCAGTCGCACGTCTGTATCCTTTTCCTCACTTTAGCATTTATGTGGGTGAAAGTCAGGACCGGCTCATTCGATTTTAATGCTATCACCCTATTTTCTACATCACAGTCCCCAATCGCAGGAATTGCACTTTTTATCTTTTTCTTTACGTCATTTGCTATAAAGTCAGGGTTTGTCCCTTTTCATACCTGGTTGCCACTGGCCCATCCTGCAGCTCCGGCACATATTTCAGGTATTATGTCAGGGGTGATCATTAAAATTGGAATTTACGGAATGTTGCGCGTTCTTATGTTAATAAAGAGTGACATGATAACTATTGGATATTTTATTCTTATGGTTTCTGTAGTCACGGGTCTATATGGTGTAATGCTTGCAATTGTTCAGCACAATCTGAAAAAATTGCTGGCATACCATAGCATCGAAAATATTGGGATCATTGGTATTGGGATCGGTTTGGGATGTATTGGAATAGGGAATAGTAATCAATTTCTTGTGTTTGCCGGTTTTGGCGGAGCTTTGCTTCATACGCTGAATCATTCATTGTTTAAATCCCTGCTTTTTTTTAGTGCAGGAAATGTTTATCAGGCCCGACATACCATGAACATTGAATCTCTGGGTGGCCTGATCAAAAAGATGCCCCATTCAGGATACCTGTTTTTAATCGGATCGCTGGCTATTTGCGGTCTACCCCCATTTAACGGGTTTATCTCGGAGTTCTTTTTATACATTGGATTATTTCATGGATTGGCAACCGGTAATTTTGTTGCAATTCTGGTTCTTCTATTCACTATGCTGGGTTTAGTAATTATTGGCGGACTCGCCCTGATTTGCTTTACAAAAGCTTTTGGGATTGTTTTTCTGGGTTCACCTCGTATCCAAATTCCTGATGAACAAGACACCGAGCTACCTCAACGTATCTGGCCAATGTATGTCATCGTTTTGCTAATAATGGTAATCGGCTTGTTTCCATTACTGCTTAGTGGCTATTTGATCCGTATTGTCAGTCTTTATATCCCATCGTTGGATATTGGATTACAACTGCAATTCATTGAGACGCTTGGTAAACTCACAATCGTGGGTTGGTATTCATTGGGATTTATTTTGCTGATTGTGTCAGTATACTACCTGAGACACCTGGTTACCCGAGCTCGGGTTCTTACACTTCAGCCAACATGGGGTTGTGCATATGCCCCTGCAAACCCCAAAATGCAGTATACGGCTTCCTCATTTATCCGGACATACCGCAAATTAGCTGAGCCTCTTCTTTCAATTAAACGGGAGAAAAGAGAGGCCCAGGGGCTGTATCCCAAATATATAAGTCAGCACACTCATGCGCAGGATAAAATTGAAATCTGGTTTATTAACAGACCGTTGCATTTTATCCGAAAGATCTTAAATTCATTCGTTTTCCTGCAAAACGGAAATATTCAGGCATATATTCTGTATGGATTCGTATTTGTCGGGTTTGCTATCCTTTTACCTTCTGTAATTGAAAAAATTCTTGTAATTATTAAATTCTTAAACCAGTTGTAATATGGTCAGCTTATTACTTATCCTAGTTGTGAGTCTGTTTTTTTCCGGAATAATAATCCGGACAAAAAGCATCCTATCCGGAAGGAAGGGACCGGGAATTTTTCAGCCAATGCTTGATATTCTCAGGTTATGGAGGAAGGGATCGGTGGTCAGTAAAACCACGAGTTTTATTTTTCAGATAGCGCCAACCGCCTACTTTTCATCTGTAATTATGGCCGTTTTGATGATTCCACACGGCACATATCCTGGAATTATCTCTTTCGAAGGCGATTTTATCATGTTTGCCTATATCCTGGCTTTTGGCAAGTTCCTGATGATTATTTCGGCCCTGGATACAGGAAGCAGTTTCGAGGGGATGGGCGCGAGTCGGGAGGCACTTTTTTCCATGCTTGTTGAACCTGCATTCTTTATCCTGCTGGGATCTTTCGCACTGTTTACCGGACAAAATTCATTTCATGATATTTTCAGCACACTCCATTATGGATCTCAAATCTCATATTTGCTGGGAGGTTTGGCATCTTTTGTACTGGTTATGATTGCAATGATCGAAAATAGCCGCATGCCTTTGGATGATCCTAAAACCCATCTGGAATTAACAATGATCCACGAAGTTATGATTCTAGACAATAGTGGTTTCGACCTCGGTGTGATCATGTACACCACCAATCTCAAATTTGCTATGTATGGAGCGCTCATCTCCAACTTCTTTATTGGAATGTTGCCCTTTGAAATCTCGGTTCCTCTTTTCTTTGCGATTCAAATCGGATTTGCTACAGCTGTTGGTATTATTGAATCGTTTATGGCCCGGTTCCGTATGGGGCATAATCCGCAATTCGTTTTTATCCTTACTTCTGTTTCTCTGCTGATCTTTTTCGGGGTACTGCTGGTGCTTGGAAAATTTGCCTAAAACTTTGAAATATGACCGATATACTTTTAATTGCCCTTGCAATGTCGCTGCTTTATATCAGTATTGCGAACAGACTTTTCACTTATCTGAATATTCTTGTTTTCCAGGGTTTTATACTTTTTGGAGTTACTTTTCTAACTCTTAACAAGATCAGTACTGTCAATCTGATATTGATTATGCTTGAGACCATCGTGTTTAAGGCTATATCTGTTCCCTGGTTTATCAATTACGTGATCAGGAGGAACGGAATTACCCGTGAGGCTGAACCATACCTTCCTAATTTTGTATCGCTGATTATCGTCACTTTTATAACTGTCGCTACCATAATTCTGTCCAGTTCGATCAAAGATCCAAATCTGGATAAAACCTTTTTCGTTGTTGCACTGTCGACGATCTTTACAGGGCTTTATCTGATAGTTACCCGGAAAAAAATCATCACCCATGTTATCGGATATATCATTATCGAAAATGGCGTCTTCGTCCTTTCTTTGGCGGTTGGAAACGAAATGCCAATGCTGGTTAACCTGGGTATCATGCTGGATATATTTGCAAGTGTACTTATTTTGGGAGTTTTCTTCAATCGGATTGGTGATTTACTGAAAAATCCTGATATAGACCATTTACGTAACCTTAAAGACTAAACAGAGATGATAGGAATATTTTTAACAGGAGCTTTTATCATCAGTGGATGGTTGTTATATAACAGGAATATTTTCGTCAATTATGCTTTGCTTGCCATTTTTATGGCTTTGCTACTTGTTTTTGGATTGTATGAATTCAACCATATCAATATCAGGGAGCTCGAATTTTTTAATCCTGATGCACTGGGGGTACTTTTGCTTGTCGCGTTATGTGTTGTGGCTATACCTGTCCTATTTCATGGATACAGGTATATCGAAATTCACAATGTTGATGAGACGCCTAAATCACGAGGGTTGTTTTTTGGTTCGATGGTTATGCTAATAGCTGCCTGCAGTGTCGTTTATTTATCCGGGCATATTGCTGTAACCTGGATCTTTATTGAGATTACTACCCTGAGTGCATCTGCATTAATTTACCATCACCGGAACTTACGGGCGTTGGAGGGAGTCTGGAAATATGTTTTTATTTGCGCGATCAGTATTAC
Organism: uncultured Bacteroidia bacterium; assembly: GCA_903918045.1. Classification (GTDB taxonomy): domain Bacteria; phylum Bacteroidota; class Bacteroidia; order Bacteroidales; family Prolixibacteraceae; genus JAAFHB01. The sequence goes on along the minus strand of CAIXCY010000240.1, from coordinate 95,913 downwards.
GTTTGTATACATTGGTATACTCTTCCTGAGTTTGTCACTTAAAGATGCCGGAATCGATGATATGTCATTTGAATCGCTCTACACAAATGCCTCAAAACTCAATCCTTTCTGGCTTAAACTCGCGTTCCTGTTCATCTTTACCGGGTTCACTGCCAAGCTTGGTCTTGTCCCAATGTATACTGCCGGGATCGATGCCAAAGACAAAGCCCCGGCGCCTGCAGGCGCTTTGCTGGCTTCAGTTTTAATGAATGCAGGTTTTGTGAGCATTTACCGGATGTATGCTGTTATGTCACATACTCCGCTTAAACATTGGGCAAATACGGTTATGATAGTCGCGGCTTTGCTCTCTATATTTGTGGCTACGGTATATATGACCCGTATTAAAAATATTAAACGGATGTTCGCATACTCCGGAATTGAACACATGGGGCTGGTAGTTCTCGGACTTGCTGCCGGTGGAATCGGCGTTTATGCGGCTATTCTGCATATTATTCTTCATGCATTGATTAAGCCCAGCCTGTTTCTCCAATATAATCAGATTTATTGGGTCTATCAGAGCAAGAGTATTTATGATGTGGGTGATTATTTCAAATACAATAAAGTTGGAGCGATAGTTGTTTTCCTTGGATTTATTTCTGCTACAGCAATGCCCCCTTCCGGACTTTTTATTAGTGAATTTTTGATTTTTCAGTCATTATTTGAAGCACATAATATTTTAATTTTAATTGTGGTCCTTGTCCTGTTAACAATGATTATTTGGGGTTTTGGATCCAATATTTTCAAATTATTGTTTATACCGCCAATATCTATTGACGAAGCTAAGATTCCTAAAATTTCGTCTTGGGAATCACTAACTCAATTTGTTTTACTTGGGTTGGCCGTTTATCTGGCCTATAATCCCCCGATGATTTTTGTAAATCTCTTGCAGGAGGCCGTAAAACTAATAGCATGACAACCGTTAATTATAAAAGTGTCACCAACAATCAGGCGACTGCCTTAAAGGATATTCCGGTTCTTGAATATTCAAAGTTTGCTGATATGAATGTGGAATTGATCAATGGCAATCCGGCGCGTCATTGTGTAAATTATTTTGGTTATCACCTTTCAGACAAAATTAGCCTCATTTGCTGTATTGCAGACGATGATTTGCACCAGATCTTCGTCTCCTCTGCTTTGGTGGAGGAAAATACAGAACTTGAATCCCTAACGTTCCGAAATCATAATTTTGAGAAATTCGAACGTGAGATTCACGAAAATTTTGGTATCAGGTATTCTGATCACCCCTGGTTAAAGCCGGTCAGATATGCACACAACCGCTTTGATAAGAAGCAGAGAATTGAAGGTTATCCGTTTTATGAAGCCGATAGTGAAGAGCTTCATGAGGTTGGTGTCGGTCCAATACATGCAGGAGTGATTGAGCCAGGTCATTTTCGGTTTATCTGTAACGGTGAACAAATCCTTCATCTGGAGATTCAGCTGGGCTACCAGCACAGAGGTATTGAACAACTTTTTCTTCAAAAGACCCAGCTTCTCGAAAGGAGTACCCTGGCAGAAAATATTGCCGGTGATACTGTTGTGGGGCATACCACTGCTTTTGTCAATCTATGGGAGAGTTTGTGTGGTCATACACCGGACGATGGGCTGCACTATTCCCGCATACTGGCTTTGGAACTTGAACGAATCGCGATTCATACTGGTGATCTTGCAGCGGTATGTGCCGATATCGCCTATCAGTTGGGCAATTCAGTTTACGGAAGACTTCGTACTCCAATTGTTAATTTCATGCAGGAGTGGGGGGGAAACAGACTATCAAAAGGGTTGATCAGGGCAGGGAAGCTTAATTTCCCATTTACCGCCGGGCATTCAAAACGATTACTTGAGATCTTTGATTCTTTTGAACCAGATTTTATTGAAATTACCCAAAAACTCTTCAATCTTCCCAGTGCACTTTCGCGTATGGAAAAAACAGGAGTAGTAACATATGATGAAGTGTTGGAGATCGGAACAGTAGGGATGGCGGCCCGCATGAGCGGATTGAGCAGGGATATCCGTTTATCGCACCCCCATAATCTTTACAATAGTATTAAGCATAAGCCGGTAATAAAGCGACATGGGGATGTCTATTCCCGGGTACAAATCAGGAGGGAGGAGGTTCGGCAATCGATAAGCCATATTAAAGGGGTCTTACAGAATGTGCAGGAGATCAGACAACCTTTGAATGTGGAAATGAATCCTCAGAGCCGGAAATTTATTCTTTCACTTGTTGAGGGGTGGCGCGGCGAGATATGCCACTGCGCCATCACAAATGAAGAGGGTAATCTTCTGGTTTATAAAATCAAAGACCCCTCCCATCATAACTGGATGGCATTGGCACAATCGGTTAGGAACAATGATATCTCTGATTTTCCGATTTGTAACAAGAGCTTCAATTTGTCATACTGTGGTCACGATTTATAAGAAATTTGAAAAGCTATGTTTGATAATTTAAGGATATTATGGCATCAGGGAAAGCAATATATTCCCAATGTAACCACAGTTAAAGTGCCTGGTATTTTCAGGGGAAGACCTGTGATTTCCAAAGCTAGCGTTGATGAATCTTTGTTGGCAGACCTATGTCCAACAAAGGCTATTACGGTTAATCCAGTAAGCCTCGATTTAGGCAAATGCACATTTTGTGGAGAATGTTCGATTCAATTTCCCGATAAGATCTCCTTTACAATGGAGTATAAGCTTTCAACTAACGACAGGGCCAGGTTAATCATTAATGAGGAGGATGATAGCCCAATAGTACTGAATCCTATGCTGGTTCGTGCTGAAATACACCGGCTTTTCGGGAGGTCACTGAAACTTCGGCAGGTTTCAGCCGGGGGGGACAACAGTTGCGAATGGGAATTAAATGCATCCAATAATGTTCAGTTCGATATCAGCCGTTTTGGGATCGATTTTGTGGCATCTCCCCGGCATGCTGATGGCATTATAATAACGGGGCCAATTACGGCAAATATGGCAGAACCCTTGGAGCGTTGTTATAATGCGGTTCCCGATCCGAAAATCATTATCCTGGCCGGAACCGATGCCATCAGCGGAGGCATTTTTGCGGATAGTCCGGCCCTGAACCGTGAGTTTTTATCAAAGCACACCATCGATCTTTATGTCCCCGGAAATCCTATTCATCCGTTGACGTTTATCAATGGGGTGCTTGAACTATTAAAAAAGAGATAATCAAACTCAATCATTTATTTATTCAAATTACTTAGTTGTGTCTGAAGCAAAATATTTCCGTTTGAAATAAAACGCCACGTTCACCAACGCCACCATCACCGGGACTTCCACTAATGGTCCGATAACTGTCGCAAAAGCGGCCTGCGAATTAATACCAAATACGGCAATTGCTACGGCAATAGCCAGCTCAAAATCATTACTTCCGGCTGTGAAAGCCATTGTTGTCGATTTTTCGTAACCTTCACCCATCCATTTTGCAAGGAAAAAAGTGGAGAAAAACATTATTGCGAAATAGATTGTGTAAGGTACTGCAACCCGGATTACATCCATTGGCAACCCAATGATTTTCTCCCCCTTCAACGAGAACATTACGAATATTGTAAACAACAGAGCAGCCGGTGTTAAGAGCGAAATTTTAGGGATGAACTTCGAAAAATACCAGTCACTCCCTTTCAGACTTCTTAACACATAATTGGAAACTAATCCTGTCGCAAAAGGTATTCCAAGGTAAATCAGGACTGTAATTGCGATTTCAGATATTGAAACATCAACCACTGCCCCCTTTAATCCAAATACCGGTGGTAAGATTGTAATAAATACCCAGGCATAAACCGAATAGAGGAATACCTGGAAGATTGCGTTAAAGGCAACCAGGCCTGCAGCAAGCTCTGTATCCCCTTTGGCCAGGTCGTTCCAAACCAAAACCATGGCAATACAACGAGCCAATCCTACGAGTATTACTCCAACCATTAGTCCCGGATAATTATGGAGGAACAGGATGGCTAGAAAAAACATAACAAGAGGTCCAATGATCCAGTTCTGAGTCAGAGACAAGGTCAGAAGCTTCAGATTTTTGAATACGAGGGGCAATTTTTCATATCTGACTTTCGCCAGAGGCGGATACATCATCAGTACAAGGCCGATGGCTATTGGAATATTTGTTGTTCCCGAGCTCAGCGAATTCCAGAATCCGGAAATCCCGGGGATGAGATACCCGGCAAGGATCCCAGAGAACATTACAAGGAAAATCCATAAGGTGAGGAAACGATCGAAAAAGGATAGCTGTTTTGTTGTATTCATAGATGGTAATTTGACAATTCGACAATTTGGTAATTTGGTGGCTGGTGAAATATGATCAGGATTGTTTTGTTGCTGAAACGGTAATGCTGTAAATTCCAGGTCCACCGTTTTGAAAAGCAAAAATTTCCTCTGATGAAAGGTAATTTGCTAACACATCTGCAGGTATTGCAATCTCTTTTTGCTTATGTACCAAGAGGTCAATGAACCCTCCTCTTTTTATGATATCCAGATATTCATCCATTTCGATAGCTCCGGAAACACAACCAGCATACATTTCGGCGTCTTTACGCAACCTTTCCGGCAAATCACCTTTAATTACAACGTCAGATACGCAGAAATGACCACCCGGTTTTAGGACACGCATCATTTGTTTGAAAGCTTTATTTTTGTCGGGAACTAAATTTAATACGCAGTTCGAAACAATTACATCAAAGGTATTATCAGGCAACGGCATCTCTTCGATATCCCCTTTCACAAAATCGACATTGGTGAAACCGAGTTTCAGGTTGTTTTCCTTTGCCTTGGCGATCATCGCATCTGTAAAATCCAATCCTGTAACTTTCCCGCCATCTCCAACCAGGGCACGGGCTACAAAGCAATCATTTCCGGCACCACTGCCCAAATCGAGCACATGATCACCCTTGTTTATTGCGGCAAAATTCGTCGGGATTCCACACCCTAAGCCTAAATCAGCATCGGGATTGTACCCCGCCTGCCCGGAGTAATCGTCACTAAAAATGGTGTAGTCTACCTCTCCGCAGCAACTTGTGCTTCCACAACAGGAAGATTGGTTGATCAGCTTACTCTGACTTGCAATCTCGCCGTATTTCTCCTGAACAATGAGTTTTAGATCTTCTGCTTTCATGGCTTTAATTTGATAATTAGACGATTCGACAATTTGATGATTCGACAATTCGACAATTCGACGATTGGATAATTCAACAATTTAATGGTTACTCAATTAACTTGCATATTTCCTAATTACCACATTGTCGAATTGTCACATTTGTAAATTATCGAATTAATGCCTAAGATTCTTATTGTAAAAATCAAGAAACTGATCCTTGATTTGGTCTCTGACCCTTAAAAATTCACTCCAAATGAATTCATCTGTGCCCACTGCATGACTTGGATCGTCAAATCCAATATGCAAACGGTGTTTAACTTTCCCAATAAAGGCAGGGCAACTCTCGTTGGCTCCACCACAAACGGTAATTACATAATCCCACTCTTCACCCAGGTAAATCTCCACCGAGTCGGAAGTATGATTACTAATATCGATCCCTGCTTCTTTCATCGCAGCGACTGCTTTTTGATTAAGCTTTCCGGAGGCTTCAGTGCCCGCAGAACACACGGTGATACCGGGATCAAAAGATTGCAAAAAGCCATGCGCCATCTGGCTGCGACAACTGTTTCCGGTACAAAGGATTAAGATTTTCATGGTATAATTCGTTAATGTGATAATGTGACAATTCGACGATTCGACAATTCGATAATTAGACAATTGGTTGATTTGACAATTGTCTAATTGCTCAACTAATCTCTTTTGGATGTGCCAATTATTTTATTGATTATTTTTTTATTGGTTCCAGTTCGGAGAGCAAATTAGACGAATCAGATGACTTATTTGAATGTTTACAGAGTAAAAGCCAATATTCTGTCTCTTCTGTTTCTTTTGCAGAAATCTTGAATTTGTGAATAAAATCAGCTTTACTCTCGGAATTTTGGGCTTCCCTGGCATTGGCACCTAGTGAAGTTCCAGACTTAAATAATTGATTGGAAAGGGCAAATTTTTTAATTCCATCAAGATCATCACAAAAATCAATATTCTTTAAGGCAAATTCAAACGTCAGATTTATAATGACATTTTCTTTAAACTCATTTTCCATATCCTCTATTATTTTAGTTAATACTTAAAATAATTGTTAGAATCCATTCAAAGTCGAAATTTTAGAATTGTCAAATTATCGAATTATCTACTTGCAACAGAAGTTCTCCGGGATCTCAATTTCATTCAGAAACCCCGAAAGGATCTCTTTCATCTGTTTTACTTTGTTGTAATCGAGACAGTAATTCATATTCACCCCCGTGACATGTCCCTGGATCAATCCGACATCTTTTAGTTCTTTTAGATGCTGATTTACTGTCGTGCGGCTTAAAGGTAAAACCTCTGTAATATCACCTGAGATACACGTTTTAGTCTCTGCAAGGAATTGCAGAATCTGAAGCCGTGCCGGATGGGCTAATGCCTTAAATAGTAGTGCCCGATTCCGGAGCAATTCATCGAAAAGTTCTATTTTTGATATTACCATCCTGGTTCTTTTAAATTATGGCGTAAATATACGTCAAATTTTATTATGACGTATGTTTACGTTGTAAATTTATTTTTGTTTTAAATTTAGTTCGTCTGTCGGTTTAGTATATTTGTAGAAGAAATACCATTTCTATAACAACTAAAGAGTTACAAAATAGCATTATTGAAAAAGTTCTTAACTCAAGCGATGAGCTCCTTCTTAATCATCTTAATCAACTTTTGGAGGATGATAATGACTCTGAGATTTTTAAGCTTAATGATTTAAGAAAGCTAATCTTCTTGATAGTAAGGCAGATTATATTTCCGGAAATATTATCTTAAATGAAGAGGTTATTTAAGAAATAGAGAATGGCTCGAAGAGTAGTCTGGTCAAAAAAAACGCATAGGATATTTACAAAAATTCTGGAATTCTATATTGAAAGAAATGGTTCAAAAACTTATTCAGTTCGTTTGGGATAGCAGGCAAAATCCTGAATCAGCTAGATTCCTGGAGCACCCTTAACTTCATTTTCTTCAAAATTCTCCCTCCTCGATTTTCGCTGCCTGGCCACAGTATTTGTTTCTGTTATGTAGGTAACCATTTGGTTGTAAATTAGTCCGTATTTGGGGGGATCGAGATGGTAATAGAGTGAAATCATCGCAACCAGACTGGTTAATTCTGGAAACAGTACCTGTATAATTGCTGTTGCAGCCTCTGAATTAGTGTCGTGGTCTGTTTGCTCCTCAGCTTTTTGTTCGCTGATTACATTGAAATCATTCTGAGCCACTCTCAATGCTTCGTAAAAAGGGATGATATTCAGATCGGTCAGGATTAGTCGGTTCTCAGTCTGATCGAAATCTGCAAAAAGTGAAGTTAACATTGCCGTTTCGGCCTGGTATCCGAATTTATAGAGCTGTGTTCCGTATTTATCAATGATCGCATAGAGTTTCGAAGCCTTGATATTATATTCATCACATAACGAAACCGACATCCCATGCAAAATATCACGCAATCCGATAAAGGCTCGGGCCCGCCGTTTATCCAACCGGATAAGCTCTTCTGTTAAACTGCTTTTGTTCGTGTTTTTCTGATTTTTTACCAATCTGTCATATACCAATGATAACCTGGTGTGAAGTTCCTTTACGCGGTTATCACTTTCGGTCAGAGGTTGGGTCGTTTTCAATATCCGATTACATAGTGGGATAACATCGCTTACAGATAAAATTGAAGGGATAATTAATTTTTCCATTTTGTAGTTCCGTTGGTGAATTGCTGCTATTTGAAATAAGTAAATTACGGAAAATTCTTCAAAAATGGTAATTATGCTGAAGTTTTATGGTGCACTACTTTTTTGGAGTGTTTTTTGGACCATTTTTTATTTAATTCACAGGTTTTGGCAACATCGTAATTTGAAATTGACCTGATTTAACTGATATGAATTAAACGTATTTTGGGATTGGTCCAAAACAAATGTTTTGACTCATCTGTGAATCTCAAAATCAGAAAAACTGTTGATTTAAACAATTTGGGATTGTGAATTGTCTACTTACAGACAAAATTGTGTTGTTGATTGGATTTTTAAACAAATAACACAATGAGAAAATTGATATTCTTTATGCATATTTCGCTTGACGGCTGCGTGGCAGGACTTAATGGCGAAATGGACTGGATAAATATTGACGATTCAATGTTTGACTTTGTTGCCACGATGACAAACAAATCCGATACTGCACTTTATGGAAGGGTAACTTATGAGATGATGCAGAGTTACTGGCCCACTGCAGGCGAACATCCAAATGCATAAAAGCACGATAAAGAACATTCTGACTGGTACAACAAAGTTTCAAAAGTTGTTTTATCAAAGACAATGAGTGAAAAAGGTCTGGACAACACCAAAGTTATTGGCGACCAACTTGCTGAGAATATAAATAAAATAAAAGGACTAGACGGTAAGAATATTCTAATTTTCGGTAGTCCGGCTGCTTCTCATTCCTTACTAAGTCAAGGTTTAATTGACGAGTTCTGGTTATTTGTAAATCCAGTTTTACTTGGAAACGGCATTCCGTTATATAAAGGTGTGACCGAAACGACTAAACTGAAACTTGTAGAAACGAAAACATTTTCTTGCGGAGTAATTGCACTTCACTACGAAACAGATCACTAAAGAATTCGCGATGTTTCTTCCACTTTAAACAGGTCGTCTGAAACTGCAAAAAACAAATTGCTGTATCGTATCAAATGGAGTCTTGTGTTCAACGGTTATGCACTCGATCTTCTCGAAAAAATCCTTTAGCCTTTCGGTCATTGAGGTTTCGGAATATTGTTTTATCTCGATTCCGCTACATTTTTTAGGCCCCTGCTCCGAAAAAGTTCCGATAACTAAAATTCCCGATGGGGTTATACTTTGTTGCACCGTGTTGATATAGTCTCCAATCTCATCCTCCTGGGTCAGGAAGTGAAAAGCAGCCCTGTCGTGCCAGAAATCATATTGCCCGGTAGGTTTAAAGGTTGCCGCATCGGCAATAATCCATTTAACAAGAGAAGCCCGCTCCCCAAGTCTGAGTTTTGCGCGTGCAAGGGCTGATTCGGAGATATCCAAAACCGTGATATTTTCATAACCTCTTTCGAGCAGATGGTCAACTAGCAGACTATCGCCGCCGCCAACGTCAATTATTTTAGCCTCCTTTGGAATATTGAATTGCTCAAAAAACTTAAGTGAAGTGTCAGGAGTTGGTTGATACCAGCTAACTTCGCTGAGTTGCTTAGTCTGATAAATCTGTTCCCAATGTTTTTTCCGGTCGAATTCTTCCACTGTCGTTAAGGTTTTATTCGTTCGTACAATGATATCAGTTTGGATTGATAAATCTCGCAAATCTGAGCCTGATATTCGGCAATAGGTTTTACAGGAATTAAATCTATCACCTCTCCGGCTGAGAGTCCTGATTCAAAAAGAAGATGAATTGCTGATATTAGAGTTTGACTAACCGAATCTTTACTCTCGCCAGGGGTTAGCCCCATTTGTGTTCCGATTTGGGTGAGTTCCTTCCATTGAAACCAGAAATAGGTGGGCAACATGGCAGATATTAAGGCATAAGCTTCTAGTTTGGATTCTTCGACCTCAAAAGTATGCCCTAACAGTTTCATCATCTCCAGTAATTTTTGTTTCTCACTTGCATTGAACCCTTGCGAAAAGGCGATTGGATTAAACCCCTCATTAATATAAGAAGTGGCATTGGGTATCATTCTTGTAATATTAGGCGTTTTAAGTTTTGCTGCAATTTTTTCAATTGTAATTATAGGAGCCAGTGAAATAACAATGGCGTCATTCGTTACAACCTCCGTGAGTTTATCGAGTGTTTCCAGGATAACTGGAGGATGAAGCGCAATAATTAGTGTTGAATGGGTGGATACCTGGTAAAGCGACTCCGCAATTTCGATTTGGGGGAATTGCTTCTGAAGGGAATCGGTTACCTCACTATTGGCATCGTAAACCATGACGGATTGAAATTCACAATTTTTATTAGCAAACGCCTGAAGAAAAATTTTGGTAATCCGTCCACCGCCGATAAAGCCCAAAGATTTTGTTTTCAAAACCGTAATTTTCATAAAAGATTTTCCTTAACCTTATTTAAATTTACAACTTTTTTCAATACTATTGGGTTGGTTTCTTAGAATATATAATTGAATAAATACCCCACGATCATTATTCCGGCTCCTACGATACCTATAAATACAAATATTAACGGCAGTTTCAGTACCTTTCGCAGGATAACCATTTCAGGAAGTGAAAGGCCAATAACGGCCATCATAAATGCAAGCGCAGTACCCAGAGAGGCACCTTTTTCGATCAGTACGGCTACAACAGGTACAATTCCGGCGGCGTTTGAGTATAACGGTATACCTATAAGGATTGAAAGGGGTACAGAATACCATACCGATTTCCCCATTAAGGCAGCCATAAAGTCCTCCGGAACATATCCATGTGCACCTGCCCCGACTGCGATTCCCAATGCGACATAGATCCAGACGGTGCCAACAATTTCCTTTATTGCCTGGACTCCCTGATTAATCCGGTTGCTAAAACTGAGTTTCTCGTCCTCTAAATCGCTCTCACCCATTTGTGTTTGATAAACCCACGGCTCTACCCATTTTTCGAGTTTCAGCAAACCAATGACCCAGCCTGCCAGAATAGCTATGATTAATCCGGTGCCTACATAAATTACGGCAACTTTCCAGCCAAACATCCCATATAAAAGGATGATAGCTACCTCGTTGATCATAGGGGCAGCAATGAGAAATGAAAATGTTACGCCAAGCGGAACTCCCGATTCAACAAACCCTAAAAACAGGGGTATTGCTGAACAGGAACAAAACGGAGTTATGATACCCAGGGTGGCTGCCATGACGTTTCCTGTAAATGTTCGTTTTCCTTCCAATGCTTTTCTGGTGCGTTCGGGTGTGAAATAAGTGCGGATGATCCCGACAAAGAAGATAATAAGCATAAGCAGAAGCATCACCTTGGGAAACTCAAACACAAAAAAGCGCAATGCTTCAGTAAAATGACCACCCAGGGTTAATGCTAGTTGTGTGTCAACCAACCAATCGGTCATGGGTTGCAGATTGTGGTAAATCACAAACCATACTGGCAACAACACTAACGGAATTACAAAATACTTATTCCACTTCATAAGGCTTAATTTTTTCATTTCGGGTAATCCCGAAATGAGTTATTAAATTTTTTTATAGTAGTATTCTAATGATATAATAAAGACCAATCACAATAAACAAAACTGCGATAAAGCGTCTGAACCAGATTTCGAAAGCCCTGACTTTGTTATAGGCGCTTCCTATGCCAGAAATTGTGTAAGCAAGTATCCATGCAAAAACGATAACAGGTATGCCGGTGGCCAGAGCAAAAACAATTGGAAGGTATAGACCGGATGCAGTTGTAATAGTCATTGGAATAAGCATTCCGAAGTAGAGCACTCCGCTGTATGGACAGAAAGCCAGGGCGAAAATCATTCCAAGCAAAATGGCATCCGCATAGCTCCATTTTGTTTTGGCCTCCATTTTAGAAGTTAAGCCACTCAGGCCGGGAAATTTTATCTTAATCACATCTAACATAAACAGACCAATAATAATCAGCAATGGGCCCAGGAGTTTTTCGCCATAAATCTGGAATACCCCCGAAAATTTAAACTGATCTGCACCCAGATAGATTAACAGCGCAATTGCGGTATAAGATATTGCCCGACCTAGAGTATACAGCAATCCGTTAACAAAGACCTTGTTACGATCTTTAATGTCTTTGCTTATAAATCCGACCGCCATTATGTTTGTTGCCAATGGACAAGGACTTATAGCGGTCATCAGTCCCAGAACTATTGCTGAAAGCCAAGGCATCGTAGTGTTATCCAGGAGATTGGTCAGGAATTCCATTCCCTATAATTTTAGCAATCTGTCAACCTTCTCTTTTATAATGGTTTTAAACTTTTCAGGGTTGTTGCGGGCATACATAAACCCTTCGTTTGTAAGGTTGATTTTATGATCTCCTTTTACAATTAAAAGTGTTTGGCCCGAAATCTGCAGTTTCTCCGTAATCACTTTATTTGCGTCGTCCTCAAGATTAAATGACTGGAACCTGACTTTTTCACCATAAAGTTTTTCCAGATTCTTTTTAGCTTCTGCCTCTACAGCCTGACAGGTAACACACCGGGATGTGAGATGAAAATAGTAGGCTTCGACCTTCCCGGTTTCTCCGTTTACTATCTCTTTTTTAGTCACCTGAGCATTGCCAATCAGGGTGATTAATAAGGTCAGTGCAAAACTGAATAGAATGAATTTTTTCATTGGATTTTCTTATTTGATTAATATTTTTTTGATCTCATCCGATGAGGGTACTCTTCCTTTAATCTCAACCTTCTCATTCACAACCAAAGCTGGGGTGGACATTATCCCGTATTTCATAATTTCCATTATGTCCTCCACCTTTGTGATTGTGGCATCGATTCCGTTTTGATCCACAACTTCACGCGTTAATTTTTCGAGGGTTTTACACTTTGCACAACCTGAACCTAAGATTTTTATTTCCATGGCATTTCTTGTTTTTGAATTTCGTAATATCCCGAAATAAATTAATAAATTTTTTATCGTTTAAAGAATATTTCAAGCATCTGTTGGGCCTCAAGCCAGTTTTCGCGGTTAATGCAATATTTGATATACGGTGGATTTATCTCCCCTTGAATTAAACCCGCTTTTTTCAATTCTTTTAAATGCTCCGAAAGGGTGGAACGGGCAATAGGAAGTTCTTCTGCCATATCTCCGCTGTAGCAGCATTTGTTCAGATTATTCGCCAGGTAATCAAGTATAAAAACTCTGACCGGGTGAGAAAACGCTTTCCCATACCTTGCCAGCTTCTCCTGATTGTCTGTAAAATATTTTATTTTGTGGGTCATTACGATTCTTCATTTCGGGATTCGACGAAACAAATTTAGCTAATAAATTGATCCTATACATCAATTCAGAAAAAATTAACTTTGATTAATTTTTTCTGTGCTTAAGCTTACTTCCTTCCTGACTGTAATCCAGGAATATCCAAAAAACCCAAAATGAAATGCAGAGAATCAGACCTGCGAGAGCATAAAAGAAAGTAAGTATAAATGCGATCAAATAGACCAGAAAGCCTAACCAATAGGCATTACGAATCTTAAGGATTAGTGCATCTGAAATTTCATCCTTAACCAACGCCCTTTTGTAGGCAGTTGCGTGCCAGAGGATATTAAAGGCAATACTTACAAGGATCATTGACCCGCAAAAAAATGCACAGGCGGCAATTGCCGCTGATGAGTTGAGGTGTTCTGCAAGGACTGCTGTTGGGAATGGAATAAAAGTAACCATTAAAAGAAGAAATCCATTCGCGTATAGAAATTTTGTATTGATGGTTTTAAGGTATTTGAAAAAAGCATGGTGGTTAATCCACATAATTAATACTGCCGAGAAGCTTAATAGAAAGGCAAAATAGGATGGCCACAGATTCATCAGCGAGGAGAATAACTGGCTGTTTGTCATTGCGGTTTCCATCTTTGGAACTTTTATTTCCAGGATCAGTAAAGTAATTGCTATGGCGAACACACCATCACTGAATGCCTCCACTCGGGTAGTCTCTTTTTCGTTGCTCATCGGATCTGGGTTTATAAAGGAACAATGATTTTTAGACGACTGCTTATATTCTCATCTTATTTAGCGGTTGTAATCGCACAATATAACATTACTTCGTCTCCCCTGCCTTAAAGATTGTCCATGGTTGTGTTGGGCGGTCTTTTAACATTCCGGTCAGCCAGTCGAACTGAGGATGTGCATTCAGGAATTTCGTACCGTTAAAAGGGATTCCGCACGCTGATCCCCACCGGGCAACAAAGGACATCTCCCTTGCCATCGTTGCATCGACTACTTTCCCGTCAAGAGTACCTGAAGGATCGTAAGGAATGTCTTTACCGTAAAGTTGCTGGTCGATGTCCCAGTGAGCGCAAAGGGTTCTACCTCCCGGATTTATTTTAGAGAGCCAGGTGTCGAAATGATCCGCTTCAAAGGCCTCAGCAAGTTTCAGATTGATTCTACCTTCATACTGCTTCATCAACTGTTTCCACCTTACACGTCGTGCTATGGACGAGTTTTTGATGTTTGTCTCATCAATTTTTGTCTCCATTCTAAGGATTTTCAGATTCTCAGCTACATTTGAACCGATAAAATAACCATCTTTCTTCTTTTCCAAAGCGGTGTATTTAAGTCCTAGTTCAAGCCGTGCAATTTCATTTGTATTGATATCGCCGATCAACCATGCGTTTGCATAGCCTCCATTATTATTTTTCTTCATCATATTACACCACTCATCGATAGAAGATGCATATTGGGTTGCGTGCCTCATTCTTGAAAATTCCGGCTCCCCCTTAGGGTCGAAAGGGTAGAATCCGCCAATTGTGGTCTCCGACCCCACAAGTCCGGCATCTGTTATAAAGAAATCGGTCTCACTATGAATAAAGCCACTAACACCCTGCATCAGTATTCGATGACCATTCTCAGGAAGGATATCCAGAATTATATTTGGAAGTGGATTCTGATAGCTATCCATTGTGTTATGCCCCAGAACGATCTTCCCATCGCTGGTCATTTTACCTGTCGCAATGAATGAACTGCATGATTCTTTGGGGCGTATCACAGAGTTTGAATGGATGGAATCTTTAACCGAAGGCCACCAGTAGGACATCAGTTCAATGTATCCGTTGAGGGAAACAAGTTCATCCTGTGAGGTAACGATCCCTTTGATTTTCATCCCTTCAACGATTCCATTGATTTCTGCGAGGTTTTCCGGATCAACTTTGGGCGTTAAAATTGTTGAACCTTTCTGAACCAACCAGCTCCAATCCATTGAGGTCTGGTAATTCCATTCGATGCTCAGAACACGAATAGCTTCCTTTATCTCATCAGACATCAGGTATCCGTGCTGAAATCCTCTTTCTTTTGGTGAGCCTTCAATATGCAGGTAAGTCCAGCCATTTTTTTCGTGACGATTAGCCTTTGATAACCATTTCTGCTGCTCCGGATTTAGGAGAGTAGAGGATTGGCAAAGGGCAGGAAGCGCATTTAACAAAATTGATAAAATTAAAATTACCTTCATATCGGGCTATTTATTCCATTTGACCATCGATTCGGTATTTATGATATTTGAAATATCTTTTGCTTCTGGAGTGTAGATGTATGCCATCTCTGATTTGAAATATTCAATAATTTTCCCTCTGACCATTTTCAGAGTACTGTTCAGAAGGTGGTTTTGCTCAGTAAATGCTTCAGGAAGGATCATAACTGCAGTAGGCAGCCATCTTTCCGGAAACATCCCTTCATATTTCCCACCTTTTCGGTAGCCATCAATTTCATGTTTTATGATTTCAATTGATTTTCTGACCCCATCCGAAGTACCGGGTTTTATTCCCTGTTTATTTAACGTCTGATTAATTGCGGAGATATTAGGAACGATAAGCCCTACGGTATACGGATTCTGGTTGTTGTAAAGCATTGCCTGATCAATATAGGGTGATTGGTCGACAATTGCTTCCTCAATTCCCTCGGGGCTAAATTTCTCGCCATCATTTGCTATCAATAAACTCTTAAAACGTCCTAATACATAGACGAATCCGTCAGGTGAGACATAGCCAAGATCGCCTGTATATAACCAGCCATCCTTCAATGTTTCGGCGGAAGCTTTCTCGTTTTTCCAGTAACCCTTCATAATGTTGTCACCCTTAACGACAATTTCCCCTTTCTCAGGAGCCGGCAGCACATTGCCGTCAACATCACAGATTTTTATTTGGAGATCTTTTACTACTTTTCCTGAGGAGCCGAATTTAACTGTTTCCGGACAGTTTGCGGAGATTACTGGCGCTGCTTCAGTTAGTCCGTAGCCTTGAAACACGGGGGTTCCAATCGCAAAGAAGAACCGCTGAAGCTCAATGTCAAGCAAGGCTCCACCACCTATAAAGAATATGAGGTTACCTCCAAACGCTGCACGAACTTTAGAGAACAAAATTTTATCGAGTAACAGATATTCCGGTTTAAGAAGTGCACGCCACCCTTTTCCCCGGTTCCAACCATCACCGTTATACCGGTAAGCAACTTTTAATCCGTGATTGAATAACATTTCGGTAAATTTCCCCTTGCTTTGGATCCCCTTTTCGATGTTCTTCCGGAAGCTTTTTGAAAGGGCCGGGACACTCATCATGATCTCCGGTTTGAACTCCTGGATGTTTGCCGGGACATTCCGCAGTGTCTCCATCGGTGTTTTCCCGGTCTGCACCGACCCGATTGAAGCCCCTTTAAACATAAACGTATAAAGACATGCCGTGTGGGCAAAGGAGTGATCCCAAGGAAGAATTGCCAGGGTTTTATAATGGGGGTAGATATCCAGAATTGAGTTCGCCTGCATTACATTAGCTGCATAATTCAAATGGCTGAGCATAATTCCTTTAGGATCTGCAGTCGTTCCCGAAGTGTAGGAGATATTGGCAAGGTCGTCAGGCCGGATCGATTTCCAGACCTTCCCGAACAGATTCCGGTTTTCATCCGATTTCAGGAATTCAATTCCCTGTAAACGGATAGTTTCAAAAGAGAGATCTTTGGCTCCCGGATTTGATATTGGATCGAGATGAATAATATACTCGATTTCAGGGATTTGGTCAATGATTTCTGAAATCTTGGAGGCTTGCCCCGACGAGACGATCACCATCCTGGAACCGGAATGATTTAACCGGAATTTCAGTTCTGGTGCTTCAAGTTTAACCGAAAGGGGGACATTCACTGCACCGCAATATAAAATTGCTAATTCACTGATCAGCCAATTATTCCGGCCTTCGGAGAGCAATCCTACCCGATCCTCTTTTTGGAGTCCGAGAGAAAACAGACCGGCTCCAAATTCATAAACCTGCTCGTGAACCTCAAAATAGGTGGAAGGGAGATAACGATCGGTTGTCTTTTCCCATAGCAGGGGATTATTTGGGTATTTACCTACACTGGTTTCAAAAAGTTCGATGAGGGTTCTCATTTGATAATGCCGAATTTGTAAATGGTTTTTGATTTAAAAGTTTCACCCGGCTTTAATGAAGTGGTTGGGAACTCAGGATGGTTTGGAGAATCGGGGTAGTGTTGGGTTTCAAGCGCAAAACCACTGTATTTCCTGAAATGCTCACCATTTTTTCCATGTAATTCGGGGATATAATAGCCCGAATAAATTTGTAAACCAGGTTCAGTGGTGAATACTTCAACACTCCTGCCCGAAGAATCTTCGGATAAAAGGGCCGCTTTAACCAGTTTTTGATTTGGATTATCGAGAACATAATTTAGATCATAGCCATCAGGAAGGTCCGCGATGCGGGATCCGATAGTTGCCGGTGTCGTAAAATCGTAAGGCGTCCCTGCTACTTCTTCAAAGGCTCCAGTTGGAATCAACTCATTATTGTTTACGGTCTTTGTGTTTGCAGGGATATAAAGGGTATGATCGAGAATCTCTCCGCTTTTCCCGGTAAGATTAAAATAGGTGTGATTTGTGAGATTTAGAACGGTCTCGCGGTCTGTAACTGCCTTGTAGTCAATGCTTAGTTCATTTTTGTGATTCAATGTATAGGTAACAGTCAAATCAACGTTTCCGGGAAATCCCTCCTCCATATGAAGGCTGCGATATTTCAGCTCCACACCAACGAGATCCGGTTTTTCGATCATTCTTGGGACCCATATGACCTTATCAAACCCTGTAATCCCACCGTGAAGACAATTGTTTCCATTATTGATCGGCAAGGTATATTCAGTATTGCCAATTGAAAATTTTCCTTTTGAAATTCTATTGGCATATCTTCCGGTTATGCAGCCAAAGCACGGACAGTTTTCGATGTAGTTGTCTGTGAGATAGTCTTCCAATGATTTGAAACCCAGTATTATATTTGCTTTTTCCCCATTCTTGTCCGGAGTTTTAACCGAAGTTATTATCCCTCCGTAATTTGTTATCTTGATGGTTACTCCGAGATCATTGCTAAGTGTATAGAGATAAATCTTTTCACCTCTTCGGGCATCACCGAAAATATCGCGCCTGACTTCCATAAAATTGAAATTTAGTTATTCGACACAAACGTAAAGAATAAATATAAAAAAAACATAATTTTAGTCCCTGAAAAACATACCAAGTGACATTAACTGATATCTTTAATATTGATGAAACCTCCGGAATCCCGAAATACCGGCAATTGATCAACTCGGTTTGTCACGCATTGGAACAGGGAATCCTGAATAAAGGAGACAAACTTGCGTCTGTTAATCAGATTTGTGGTGCCTTCTCCCTTTCGCGGGATACCGTACTTCTTGCCTTTAATGATTTAAGATCCAGAGGAATTGTGATTTCAATTCCGGGTAAAGGTTACTATATCGACAGGACAGATTTAAAATTCGACAGGCAGATTTTCCTTCTTTTTGATGAATTAAATGTGTTCAAGGAAGATTTATACACCTCTTTTCTGGCGCACCTTGATGACAGAACAATAGTCGATATCTATTTCCATCATTTTAATTATCAGGTATATAAAGAGTTAATAAGTGATGCCGCCGGAAGATACAGCGCCTATATCATCATGCCTGCCACCTTCAATAATTCGATTGATATTATAAGGCAGCTTCCGGCAGATAAGGTCTATATCCTTGATCGACTGAAGGCTGATTTATCTGATTACCCTGTAATCTACCAGGATTTTGAACAGGATGTTTATGACGGAATGATGAAAGGTAGGGAACTATTTTGTAAATATACCAAACTCATTATGGTTTTTCCAGGTGGAAAAGAACCTGATGAACGGGTTGCTGGTTTTGTCCGTTTCTGTACCGATTTAAGAATAACCCATGAGATAATTCGCACGGTTGAAAAACGCAATGTACAAAGGGGCGAGGCTTACCTTGTCGTCTCAGACCGTAATCTGGTACGCATCGTTAAAAATGCTACGGCTATGAATCTTCAGTTGGGACAGGATGTTGGACTTGTGTCATTTAATGATACCATGTTAAAAGAGGTTGTGGCAGGGGGAATAACGACTATATCAACAGATTTTGTTTTAATGGGGAAGAGGCTGTCTGAAATGGTGTTAAATCATACAAGAAATAGGATAAGGAATCCATCCAAACTCATTTTAAGAAACTCTTTGTAAAAAGGTGTTATAAAACATATTTTCACGACACCTACTTTGCGGTCAAATAATCCTACATTTGTCCCTACCAGTACCTACCAGTTAAAACATTAATTTTTTAATATATGACAATCGAGCAGCTAAAATCAAAGTTTATTGAGAAATATGGCGAAGGTGAAATCAGCGGTTATTTTTCACCAGGACGTGTAAATTTAATTGGAGAACATACCGATTATAATGGAGGATTTGTCTTTCCATGTGCCTTAAGTTTTGGGATTTATTGTTTAATCCGTACCACAGAACGGAAAACAGTAAGATTTGCCTCCACAAATATGCCTTTTGAGGCTGAGGTCAGGGTGGAGGATTTAAATATAGCAATTGGAAAAGAGTGGGTTAATTATCCGATCGGGGTCTTTGCCCAATTTATGAAGAAGGGACTAACATTTGATAAGGGGGCCGACTTATTGTTTTATGGTGACGTACCAACCGGGGCCGGATTATCCTCCTCCGCGGCTCTTGAAGTCGTTACAGGTGTTGTTATTAACGATACTTACGGTTTTGGAATTGGCCGGATCGAACTTGCCCAAATGGGTCAGAAAGCAGAACATGAATTTGCTCTTGTCAATTGTGGAATCATGGATCAGTTTGTCTCTGCAATGGGAAAGAAAGATCATGCAGTTTTCTTAAATTGCGATACACTCGCTTTTGATTTGGTTCCGGTTAAGCTCGAAGGCGTCAAAATTGTAATCAGCAATACAAATAGTCCCCATAAACTTGATTCCGGAAAGTATAACGAGCGGGTTGCTGAGTGTCAGGCTGCGGTAAAGGCAATACAGCCATTTCAGCAAATCAGCGCTTTGGGGGAGATCTCGTGGGAAGATTTTCTTAAAGTGGAAGATAAGATTGAAGATGAAACGGTTCGACGTCGTGCACGCCACGTTGTAAGTGAAATTCAGCGTACAGAAGATGCGGTGAAAGCGCTAAGAGCGGGTGACCTTGTTAAATTCGGAATTTTGATGAACGGATCACATGATTCATTACGTGATGATTATGAGGTTACCGGAATTGAATTGGATACAATGGTTGAAGAGGGACGCAAAATCGATGGAGTTATCGGCACCCGTATGACTGGTGGAGGATTCGGCGGTTGTACAGTCAGTTTGGTAAAAGAAGAAGCTATCGACCATTTCATTGAGCAGGTAGGCAAAAATTACGAAGCAAAAACAGGATTGACGCCACTATTCTATGTTGCAGAAATTGGCGACGGAGGGAAGAGGTTATTCTAAAATAATTGCTATTATTGTCAACTTAAATTACTCGATAAAAATTATTAAAGTAATTAACCAAAACAAATAAAAATAAATTATGACACAGAAAAAAAGTTATGCATTGCCAATCATCATGATGATCCTGCTTTTTGGTATGATCTCATTTGTTACCAATTTGGCAGCACCAATGGGTAATGTTTTAAAAGACCAGTTTAAGGTTGACAATTTCCTTGGAATGTTAGGGAATGCGGCTAATTTTATAGCTTATGCAGTAATGGGAATCCCCGGTGGTATCCTGCTTCAAAGAATCGGCTATAAAAAGACCGCTTTAATCGCAATTGCTGTCGGACTTGTTGGTGTATTTATTCAATATTTGTCCGGTCACGCGTCACAGGAATCAGCTTTTGCTGTTTATCTTCTGGGTGCTTTTATTTCTGGATTCTCCATGTGTTTGTTAAACACCGTAGTCAATCCAATGTTAAATACTTTAGGCGGTGGCGGAAACAAAGGAAATCAGCTTATTCAGGTTGGTGGATCTTTCAACTCGGTTATGGCTACATTCACCCCTGCATTTGTTGGTATTCTGATTGGTGCACAGCTCCATGCCAAGATTACAGATGTATTTCCTGTGATGTACATTGCAATGGCAGTATTTGCTATTGTATTCGTTGTTTTATATTTTGTAAGTATCCCCGAACCATTTGCTGCTCAGTCGACACTTCCATTAAAGACGCTGATGTCTGGTGCATTGAAATTCCGCCACTTTATACTAGGCGCTATTGCTATCTCGGTTTATGTAGGTGTTGAAGTGGGAACCCCGGGTATTATGAACCTCTGGTTGTCTTCGACTCCGGTTGGAAAAGCGACTGCAGGTTTCGTTGCAGGAACTTATTGGTTTTTGATGCTGATTGGTCGTTTGGCCGGAGCTTCCCTTGGAAGCAAGATCTCCAGTAAAACGATGCTTAGCTTTACTTCCGGATTAGGTTTGATCCTGATTACACTGGCAATTTTCTCGCCCGAATCTGTGCAGGTTTCATTACCATTATTACAACAATCAGCAACAGGAGCTCTCTCTTTCGGATTGGCCCAAGTTCCGATAAGTGCCATGTTTATTGTCCTTGTAGGCCTTTGTACTTCCATCATGTGGGGCGGTATTTTCAACCTTGCCGTCGAGGGACTTGGTAAATACCTTGCAGCAGCTTCCGGCATTTTTATGGTCATGGTTTGCGGCGGCGGGTTATTGCCACTACTCCAGGGTAAAATTGCCGATTTAACCTCTTTCGGTGCAAGCTATTGGCTGATCTTTGCATGTCTTGCTTATTTGTTGTTTTATGCACTCATTGGGAGCAGAAATGTCAACAAAGATATTGACGTTGTTGCATAAGCGCTCGAACTGAACTTACTGAGCGGTCAATTGAATGGCAGGAGAATCCGACCGGGTACTCCTGCCATTTTTGTGTCCGGAGATTATTTGAATGACAATCTAAATCTTTATTAAAATTAAGATTTAGTTGATTAATTATTTTTAATTTTGGGCGCTATGGGACCTCAATATTATGATATAATCGGAGATGTACACGGCCATGCCACGTTGTTGAAGAAACTTCTAAAGTCGATGGGGTATGTTAAATATGATGGCACCTGGAAACACCCGGATCGGACGGCGATTTTTATCGGCGATTTTATAAACCGCGGTCCGGAGATCAGGGAGACTATCCAGATTGTGCGTCAAATGACTGAATCCGGAACTGCCCTTACAATCCTTGGTAATCATGAATACAGTGCAATTCTTTATCATATCAAGGATTCCGCCGGCATGTACCTTTCACGTCATATTGCCGGAAACCGGAATCAGATTCAAAGCACCCTCACAGCGTTCACCGGGTTTATTCCGGAATGGAAAGATCATCTGAAGTGGCTGCGGACTTTGCCCTTCTTTCTCGATCTGGGGTCATTAAGGGTTATTCACGCATACTGGAATGATGACGATATTAATTATCTGAGAAGTTTTATCCCCAAGGGAAAACTGAAAAAGGATTTTTTGAGGACGATTCACGAAAACCAACACCCTACTGCTTCAATTATTTACCGGATACTCAAGGGTCTGGAGTTTCGATGCCCCCCTGACCTGATTTTAAAATGTTCGAAGGGGATGAGCCGTAAGGTATTCCGTATGAACTGGTGGGAGTCGCCGCAGAACAAAACTTTTCGCCAACTCTCGTTTGGAAACAAGTTTGTTTTACCCGAATATACCGTTCCGATTCAGCTTGCCCCCTCATTTGAACCCTATCCCGTTATTAAGCCCCCGGTGGTTGTCGGGCATTATTGTCTTACCGAAGGCGCAGTAATCATGCAGCAAAATATCTGCTGCATTGATAGTGCGGTTGTTGGGTCAGAGACGCTATCGGCATATCGATGGAGCGGTGAACAACAACTTACCAGGGAGAATATCATTAATGTTTCGCTCTGATATTCGGAAGCTGATTGAAATAAGGTAGAAATTAAAATAGATTGCAATAAAGTATATGCTCATTTGGCATTAGTTAAGTTCTTAAACTCAATTAATGCCAAATTGTCGAATCATCAAATTGATTTTATTCCCACTCAATGGTGGCGGGTGGTTTGGAGCTGATGTCGTATACAACCCGGTTAATCCCGCGCACCTTATTGATGATATCATTTGAAATCTTTGCCAGAAATTCGTAGGGGAGATGGACCCAGTCGGCAGTCATCCCGTCGGTTGAGGCGACTGCGCGCAATGCAACCACATTCTCATAGGTTCTTTCATCGCCCATGACACCGACAGATTGCACCGGCAACAACATAACACCAGCCTGCCATACCTTGTCATATAATCCCCACTCTTTGAGGCCGTTTACAAATATTGCATCGGCTTCCTGAAGCACTCTGACTTTTTCGGGGGTTACATCGCTTAAAATTCTAATCCCAAGCCCGGGTCCCGGGAATGGATGCCTGCCAAGCAATTCGGGCTTAATTCCCAGCGCTCTTCCAACGCGGCGGACCTCGTCTTTGAACAGCAGGTTCAATGGCTCAACAACCTTTAAATGCATTTTTTCGGGAAGACCACCTACATTATGGTGGGATTTTATAGTGGCAGAAGGGCCGTTAACCGAAACTGATTCAATCACATCGGGATAAATGGTTCCCTGAGCAAGCCATTTAACATCTTTAATTTTGTGGGCTTCGATATCAAAGACTTCAATAAAGTCGCGTCCAATAATTTTTCGTTTTGTCTCGGGATCAGTGATCCCTTTCAGGTCATTCCAGAATCGTTCGCTTGCATCCACCCCGATTACATTCAGACCCATATGCTGATACGAGTCGAGTACATCCTGGAATTCATTTTTACGAAGCAGCCCGTTATCAACAAAGATACAGGTTAAGTTTATTCCAATAGCCTTATGGAGTAGGACCCCTGCAACAGTAGAATCTACTCCACCGGAGAGCCCCAGTACCACTTTATCATTTCCTATCGTTTCGCGCAATTTGGCTATCGTGGTTTCAATAAACGAATCGGGTGTCCAGTCCTGTTTGCAGCCGCAAATATTTACGAGAAAGTTCTCAAGGATTTTAGTCCCTTCAGTGGTATGATAAACCTCGGGATGAAACTGTATTGCATAAGTATCCTCACCCTCAATCTTAAATGCCGCGTTTTCGACATCTTCTGTCGAAGCGATGATGGTGTAATCCTCAGGCAGCCTAATAATCGTGTCTCCGTGTGACATCCATACCTGTGAATCTTCGCTGATACCATGTAAAAGGATACTCTCTTTTTCTATAACAGTTAGTTTAGCACGACCATATTCCCTAGAATCAGAGGCGGCTACCTCTCCTCCGAAAAAATGGGCAAGGTATTGAGCCCCATAACAAACACCTAATAATGGGAAATGCCCCCTGACCTTATCCAAATCGATTCTTGGACCATTTTCGTCCCTGACTGAATAAGGACTTCCCGAAAGAATTACCCCTTTTACGGAGTCGTCAATTTCAGGATAATGGTTGAAAGGGTGGATTTCACAATAAACATTCAGTTCGCGAACACGCCGTCCGATCAGTTGGGTATATTGGGATCCAAAATCGAGGATGATTATTTTTTCCTGCATCAGTATGTGTTTTAATATCGCTATAATGGTGCAAAGATATGGAATATTGATTAAGTCGAAAATATTCCGGGAAATGATAAGAATTCATTAACTCAAAAGAGATTGTTTTTGGATTTTTATTCTTGTGGATCAAGCAGACTACTCCCTTAATCTTAAAGAATTAAAGAGACTAATTCTTTAATTTCGTTTTCAGATATGTTTGCATGCTCAGACTTGTCATATATTGTTAGCAGGTAAACAGTTTTTTTGGAGATATGTAAATGGGTAATTATCCGTGCACCGCCCGATTTCCCCTTACCTTTCGAGGCAATAACTAACCGTATTTTGTAACAATTTTGACCAATTGACTTACCTATAATAGGATTTAATTCAAGTGATTGAACTAAATTATAGAGTTCGGACTTTAAGGATGGAAATTTCTTAATCAGGTGTTTGGCATGCTTATTAAATGAAGCGGTTATTTCAACGTTAAAGTTCATTTAGAAAATCTTTGGCTGATTTGAGAATTATCTTACCCTCTTTTGCAAGCTTTATCTCCTCTATTGATTCTTTAAGATCATTTAGGAATGCTTTTTTATCCCTAAGAATCTCAAGCTCTTTAAGGTCATTTTGAATTTGCTTCCATTCCTTAATTGGAAGCTGAACAGCATTTTTATGTCCTTTTTTATCGGTAATATATTGCAAATCCATATTTTAATATTAATAAGTTGACCAACAAGTTAAATAATATTCAGCCTTTCAAAAGTAGTCAAAAAAATTAATTAATTTTAAATCTTCAGATTCACTTTTAGTGTTTTAAATCAAACTAATTGCCTGAATTTCTTAATGTAGCTACAGATGGAAAGGTTCTCAAAGCAAGGCTGATCGGTTATGGTTTAAGAAGAACTGGTACCACAATGAATTTTTGGGATGCCGGTCCAAATCTGAAGTTACTAGCTTTTTACGACCTTTCTGAGGATAACCTCAATCTATGCGATCGACGGCTGAAATTTATTAAAGTCGACATTTTGGTTTAATTATTTCAATAAGCTGTTCACGACAATTTTCCTAAGTCAAAAATGCCCGGAAATCCCGGGCATTTTGCATTTCAGAAGTTGTATTTTATAATTTTCTAAGCCAGATATTGCGGTAACTTACCGGGTTGCCATGATCTTGGAGAACAAGTGGTGCAGGACCATGAGCCTTATATTTTGGTATGCCGATATATTCTGTCGGGCCAAACAATGATACGTTATTTTGTACAAGCACTCCATTTTGAAGTACGGTGGCACGTGCTGGTGAGAATACTGTACTGTCGGCTTTAAATCTTGGCGCTGTATAGATTACATCGTAAGTCTGCCATTCCCCCGGTTTTTTACATACATTTACCAAAGGAGGGTGTTGCTTGTAAAATGAACCTGCCTGACCATTCCGGTATGTGCGGTTGTTATAGTTGTCAAGTACTTGTAATTCATAACGTTCCTGCATAAATATTCCGGAATTTCCGCGCCCCTGACTTTTACTCTCAGGATCAACAACTGCAGGTGACCGCCATTCGATATGTAACTGGAAATCTTCAAAAGAAGCTTTTGAATTTATCGTACCGGTACCTTTTACAACTGTTACGCAATTGTCGGCAACACTCCATCCCGGAGCTTCACCTTTACTGTTAGTCCAGTTTTGAAGCAGTGATTCCGGTGTTCCGTCAAAAAGGATTACGGCATCTGCGGGTGCATTGCTGTTGTTTTCACCAGGAGTAACCACTGCTACTTCGGGGTCCCAGAATTCGGTCATCTCAGGCTTCATCTTGGCATTCTCGGGATTTTGGTTCTGAGCAAAAGCGGTAATGGAACCTAAAACAAATACTCCTAAAAGAATTCTTTTCATTTTTCTTTGAATTATTATTTTCTGTTAAATTATTGATAAAAAGGGCAATACAGATTGAATACAACTTCTGTTTTAATCAGGATGTAAAATTAATTTTATAATCCAAGATCAGTCATCACCTGATCAATTTTAAGGTTTGTTTTTAATTCCACTGTATCATATTCTGAAGCGGATGTGAGCGAATCTTTCACTTCGATATAAAACTTGATTTTAGGTTCAGTCCCGGATGGGCGAACCGATACTTTTGAGCCGTCAACAGTAAAAAATTGCAGAACATTTGCGGTGATTTTCTGATTGATTACCTTCTCTGTTCCATCAATAAGATTCTTTTCCCTAAGCGTTTCATAATCCTTTACAACTGAAAGGGGTGAACCTGCAAGTTGTTTTGGGGGATTATTTCTGAATTTAACCATCATCTGTTCAATCTCTTCGGCGCCGCTCTTACCGGTACGAACTACATATTTCATTTTCTCCTTCGAGTAGCCATAGGTCATGTAGATATCCTGTAGCATTTCAAATAACGAACGTCCGTTATCTTTGGCCCATGCCGCAATCTCAGCCATGAGTGCACAGGAACTTACAGCATCTTTATCGCGTACAAAATCGGCCGGCATAAACCCGAAGCTCTCTTCTCCACCGCCGATATATTGTTTTATTCCTTCGTTTTCCCTGATGACCTCCGCAATATATTTAAAGCCCGTATAAACGTCATAGCATTCAACCCCGTTCCGTTTAGCGATGTCGACAACTAATTCGCTTGTAACAATTGTTTTTACTACATATTCAATTCCTTTTAAAAGGCCAAGTTCCTTCCGTTTTGAAATAATATAGTAGAGGAAAATCAGGACTGTTTGATTCCCGTTTACAAGGATAAATTCTCCCTTGGCATTCTTTATGGCAATGCCCAGACGATCGGCATCCGGATCGGAGGCCATCACAAGATCGGCATCCATTTCCACTGCTTTTGCAATTGCCAGCTTCATTGCTGCCGGCTCCTCCGGATTTGGAGAGATTACCGTTGGGAAATCACCGCTGACCACATCCTGTTCCGGGACATGAATCACGTTGGTGAATCCCATCTTAGCCAAAGCCATCGGAATAAGTTTAACTCCCGTTCCATGAATCGGAGTGTAAACAATCTTCAGATCTTTCTGTTGCCTGATAATATCGGGTGAAAGTGAGACAGATACTACTTTTTCCAGAAATTTCTCATCCATATCAGCGCCCAGACTGATAATGTTTTCCTTTGGTCCGTTAAATTTAATATCCTCTACTTTTACTTTCGAAACTTCATTAATCACATTGACATCGTGTGGCTCAACAATCTGAGAACCATCATCCCAGTAGGCTTTATATCCGTTATACTCTTTCGGATTGTGGGAGGCTGTCAGGATAATACCACTTTGCAAACTAAGTTCCCTGATGGCAAATGAAATTTCGGGTGTGGGGCGCAGGTCTTCAAAGAGGTACACTTTAATGCCGTTGGCTGAAAAGATTCCAGCTGCAGTTTCTGCAAAAAGGCGACTATTATTTCGGCAGTCATGCCCGATCGCAACCCCGATCGAGGGCAAAGCGGAGAATGCAACTTTCAGATAATTGCTAAGCCCTTGCGTTGCTGCTCCCACGGTATAAATATTCATACGATTCGAGCCAACACCCATGATGCCTCGTAATCCACCGGTCCCAAATTCAAGGTCCCGGTAAAAAGCATCTATCAAAGCTGTATTGTCGTCGCTATCGACGAGTTGCCTGACTTCTTCCTTCGTTTTAGTGTCGTAATTTCCGGTTAACCATCCGTTTGCTTTCTCTAAAATAGATTCCGGAGTCTGAGATTTTGCCATAGTGTGATTGAATTATATAGTTTTCAAACAATTTTGATTGCGTAAGAAAAATTAACCAAATATAAACCCGTTTTTTGATTTAAGAAATAGCAAATTAAAAGAGTTTAACTGCAAATTAACCTTAAAAAATCAAATAATCATTTGATATTAAAGGGATAAATCGTAATTTTGCGCCACAATTTTATAATAATGTCTAATTTATTAATTTTAAGAGCAAATTGAATGAGTGAAATTAACGAAAGCCCCGAAATTAACGAGGAAGCAGCGTTGTCGGCAGAAGTGCCCGCAACACCTGTAGAAGAGGCAGCAGAGATTGCTGCAGAAGAAACTGCCACACCGGTGGCAGAAGAGGTTGAAGTTGTTGCTGCTCCAGTAGCAGAAGTAGCTGAGATTGTTATTGAAATTCCTGTTGTACCCGTAACAAAGGTGCTAAAGGAGACTTCAGCGAAGGCTGATGAAGATTTTGACTGGGATGCCTTCGAAGGTACCAAATCGGTGAACAGTATCGCCACCAAAAAAGAGATGACAGACATGTATGACAATACCCTTTCGATCCTTCAGGAGAAAGAAGTTGTTGACGGTCGCGTAATCTCGATGAACAAACGCGAAGTTGTTGTTGACATCGGATACAAATCAGACGGTATAGTGTCTGTGAATGAATTCCGTTACAACCCTTCATTGAAAATCGGCGATCAGGTTGAAGTTTATGTTGAAACCCTTGAAGACAAAAAGGGTCAGCTTACACTTTCACACAAGAAAGCCCGTGCAATGCGCAGCTGGGATCGTGTTAACGCAGCGCTTGAAAATGACGAAATTATTACCGGTTTCATCAAATGCCGTACGAAAGGCGGTATGATTGTTGATGTATTCGGAATTGAAGCCTTCCTTCCAGGTTCACAGATCGATGTGAAACCAATCCGTGATTACGATATTTATGTGAACAAAACAATGGAGTTCAAAGTGGTTAAGATCAACCATGAGTTCCGGAACGTTGTTGTTTCTCATAAAGCCCTTATCGAGGCGGAACTTGAACAACAGAAGAAGGATATCATCTCCAAACTTGAAAAGGGACAGGTTCTTGAAGGAACTGTTAAGAATATCACCTCCTACGGTGTATTTATTGACCTTGGCGGCGTAGATGGATTAATCCATATTACCGACCTAAGCTGGGGACGTGTTGCTCATCCAAACGAAATCGTACAGCTTGATCAGAAGATCAATGTTGTTATCCTTGATTTCGATGATGACAAAAAACGGATCGCCCTTGGTCTTAAACAATTATCATCTCATCCATGGGATAACCTTAGCGCCGAGCTTAAAGTTGGCGATGTAGTTAAGGGTAAGGTAGTTGTTATGGCTGATTACGGTGCATTTATCGAAATTGCTCCGGGTGTTGAAGGTTTGATCCACGTTTCAGAAATGAGCTGGTCACAACACCTTCGTTCTGCGCAGGACTTCCTTAAAGTTGGAGATGAGGTAGAAGCTACAATTTTAACTCTTGACCGTGATGAACGCAAAATGTCACTGGGTATCAAGCAGATGAAGAATGATCCATGGGATAAAATCGAAGCGAAATATGCAATTGGTTCCAACCATGTAGCCCGGGTACGTAACTTTACCAATTTTGGCGTTTTCGTTGAAATCGAAGAGGGTGTAGATGGACTTATTCATATCAGCGACCTTAGCTGGACCAA
The DNA here is from genome assembly GCA_903918045.1 of uncultured Bacteroidia bacterium. Lineage (GTDB taxonomy): Bacteria > Bacteroidota > Bacteroidia > Bacteroidales > Prolixibacteraceae > JAAFHB01. The sequence goes on along the minus strand of CAIXCY010000240.1, from coordinate 65,814 downwards.
GAAGATCAAACATCCGTCAGAGTTCACCTCCATTGGTGCAGAGGTAGATGTTCAGGTTCTGGATATTGACAAAGACAATCGTCGATTAAGTCTTGGTCACAAACAACTCGAAGAAAACCCATGGGATGTATTCGAAACCATCTTTACTGTTGATTCGGTTCATGAAGGTACCGTAATTGATCTTTTCGACAAGGGCGCTGTAATCTCATTGCCTTATGGTGTTGAGGGTTTTGCAACTCCACGTCACCTTGTGAAAGAGGATGGATCAAACGTTAAGATGGACGAGAAACTTGATTTCAAAGTTATTGAGTTCTCTAAATCAGCAAAACGCATCATTCTTTCTCATTCACGTGTTTATGAAGATTCCAAAAAATCTGAAGAGACAGCCAAAAAGAAAACCACTGCAAAAGCTGCCCCAAAAACAGTTAAACAAGTGAAAGATACTTCTGAGAAAACAACACTCGGAGATATCAGCGAATTGGCTGCTTTGAGAACTCAGATGGAGGAGAATGAAAAAAATGAGAATTAGTCAGTTAATAATCAATTAATCGTTCAAATATCAATTGCCATGAGTTTTGAAGTTCGTAATGAGTCAAATTACTCCTGCATAAAAGTTGTCAGAAATCGGTTGGATAGTTTTATCTCTCCCGAACTAAAAGGTGAACTGGTCATGCTTTCCAATCAGGGCATTTCCAATATTATTCTGGACCTTGCAGATTGCGAATATTGTGATTCTTCTGGTTTAAGCGCTATTTTGGTAGGAAACCGGTTGTGTGAGGATTCAGAGGGGACATTTATTATATGTAATCTCACCCTGACAGTTGAAAAGATGATCAAAATGGCAATGCTTGATTCGATCCTACTCATCACGCAGGATGTTGAACAAGCGGAACGGTTGCTGATTAAAAAATCTGAATTATAATAAAAAGAGACCCGGCCCTGAAAGCCGGGTTTCTTTTTCTATTGTAAATTCACCTCTTTTCATGTAGGTTTGAAAAAAATTTGATATGCTCCCCTTCTCTGTTACTATCTTAGGAAGCAGTTCTGCACTTCCCACCTTGAGCAGATTTCCAACATCCCAGATTGTAAATCTGAATGAGAAATTATTTTTAATCGATTGTGGCGAAGGCACTCAAATACAATTGAGAAAATATGGATTCAAAGCGGGTAAAATCAATCATATTTTTATCTCACATTTGCATGGCGATCATATTTTTGGTCTTCCGGGGCTGATCTCCTCAATGGCACTCGGAGGAAAGAAGGGAGAACTTCACATCTATTCCCATTCCGAGTTGAAGATGATGATGGATCCATTGTTGAAATTTATGGAGGAGATGGAGGATTTTAAGGTTATTTATCACCCCTTAAATTTTCGCAGTCAGGCGCTAATTTATGAAGATACAAATCTTACGATCGAATCGATTCCACTAAAACACCGCATTCCTTGTTGCGGGTTTATCTTCAGGGAAAAGCAGCACGAATTACGTCTTAGAGGTGAACTGGTTGAATATCTGAAAATTCCTATCCGGGATAGGGTTTCCTTAAAGCATGGCGCTGATTACCTTAAAAGTGACGGGACCACAATTCCGAACAACGAGCTCACCTTCCCCCGGGATCCCTCCCGATCGTATGCCTTTTGCACCGATACCCTGCCACGAAAACAGATTCTGCCTGTAATTAAAGGGGTGGATCTGCTCTATCATGAGTCGACTTTCTGTGACGATTTAAAGGATCTTGCTCTGAAAACTTACCACACAACAGCCAGACAGGCCGCTGAACTTGGCGGGGAGGCAGGGGTTAAGAAATTAATCATCGGTCATTTTTCGAGCCGGTATAAAAATGAAAAACCTCTTGTCGATGAAGCACGGGCTATTTTTCCGAATACGTTCGCGGCCAATGACGGGTCTAGATTCGATCTTTGAATCAGCATATCGATTTCCACTTATTTCTATTCTCTCTCCTTCTCAAAAAACTCCTTGTTGAAGTTTACAAGATAAAGTTGTTCGGTAGGTCGGGTAAATGCAGTATAGATCCATCGCAAATACTCCCTGTCGATCATATCCTCTGTGAGATATCCATGATCCAGAAAGACCGCCTTCCATTGACCGCCCTGCGATTTATGACAGGTCAGGGCATAGGAGAACTTTACCTGTAAGGCGTTGAAATACTCATTTTCGCGCATCTTCTCCCATAAAGTCCGCTTGTTGCGGATTTCGGGATAATCCTGGGCGATTTCGTCAAACAGCCTTTTCTGGTCTGTTTGGGTAAGTGATGGAGCCTCGATGGTTAATGTGTCCAGAATGATTTTACAGTCGATCTCGACATCCTTAAAATCAATAAACTTCAACGTAACATTCACAAAATGAAAACCATATTTCTCCTCAAACTTCCTGATCTTAACCACTTCTGCGATATCCCCATTGGCTATAAAGCCGAGTTCTTCCGATTGTTTGGCCCAGTAATAATTATTCTTTACACTCATCACAAGGTCTCCTGTCGAAATCTGTTCCTCGCGGTATAATACAGCCCGCCTGATCCCTTCGTTGAATTTATTGGCCCGTTTATTGGAACGGGTTACTACAATGGTCTCATCAATCCCAAATTTGTGGTAACAGCTTGATATATCCTCAATCAGGTCGGCACCTCCGATACGTAAAATATCTTTGTATCCCTCTGTTTTTATTTTCCAGTAGCCCTCAAAATGTTCATTGGTGAGCAGATTTCGAATCATAGTCGCATTTTCCAGAATGCCAGATTTGGAGGCTTGCCTTACAACTTCGGTGAGCTCACATTTGATCACCTCGAGGTCGAAATATTTTAGTTCCTCTTCTTCGAGGGCAGGACTTACACTGAATCCTACCGGGGGGAGCTGAGCAGTATCTCCTGTTAAAATAAGCCGGCAATTCTCTCCCGACATTACATATTCAATCACATCCGAGAGTAAATACCCTGAACCGAAAATTATGTTATCTTGAGGGTGATTAGAAATCATGGAGGCCTCATCAATAATGAAGATTGTATTCTTATGGAGGTTTCTGTCGAGTGAAAATTTGCCGTATCCATTTGCAGATTGCTGGCGGTAGATCTTTTTGTGTATTGTGGTTGCCTGTTTTCCTGAATATCGGGAAAGCACCTTTGAAGCCCGACCGGTAGGGGCAAGCAGGACAGCCTTCATCTTTAAATGATCCAAAACCCTCACCAACGCGCTTAAGGCCGTAGTTTTTCCTGTACCTGCATACCCTTTGAGCAGAAATACCAGATGATTGTGGTCCAGGGTGATAAACTCCGCTACCTTATCGGCCATTTCTGTCTGGCAGTCGGTTGGGGCAAATTTAATCTCTTCAATAATCTGTTTTGAAATGTAACTTTTTAACATAGCTGCGCTTTTCACCTGATTCGTTAGCAAAGGTTTGTCATTTTTTTTAAATTTGTAGCCACACGAACAAATTCATTCCAAATAAAAATGCGTGATATCTGTTTTATTGACAAAACTTTCGATAACACACAAACAAATACATACCATTTGTCCATTCAGATTAGTCTGGATGGACTCTATTTCACAATACTGGATATTTCCAAAGGAAAATATGTCGTATTGAATGGGCACCATTTCTTTTTAAAACGGCCGCGCTTGTTGTTAAAACATGTGAGTGAGGTGATCGATTCTGAAGAAGTACTTTCATCCGGTTTTAAAAGCGTAGAAATACTTTATTCAACCCGGAAGTTCACCCTTGTACCTCAGGCATTTTACCAGCGGGGGTCGCTGGACAAATATTTGTGGTTTAATAACGTTCAGGAGCGCGGATTTAGTGTTTTAAAAAATGTTTTTCCAAAGGCAGGGTGTGTCTGCATCTTTGATATTCCTCAAAACCTGAATGAATTTTTGTCGGTGAAGTTTCCAAAATGTGAAATCAAGCATACCCTTTTCCCCCTGGTGGAGGGTGTCCTTAAACGGAATTTTGCTTTTGCTCAAAGGGTTCAGGTTCATCTGAATTTTTTCCGTGACAGCTTTGAAATGGTTGTGGTAAATGGTTCAAAATTAATATATAGCAATGTATTCCATTTTAAAACTGAACGGGATATTCTCTATCATGTGCTTTTTAATTTTAATCAACTTAAGCTTTCGCAGGAGCAAACAGAGTTAATTCTTCATGGGCAGATTCCACAGGTATCGCCGGTATACCATTTATTCAAAAAATATGTGAAGCTTACCTCCTTTGCCAGGCTTGACTCCACCTTTCAATACAGCTATACATTTAGTCAGCTCCCGGAGCATTATTACACATCACTCTTAAGCGTTTATAAATGCGAATAATCGGAGGGGCTTTTAAGAGCCGGATTTTCAGACCTGCAAAAAATTTTAAAGCCAGACCTACCACTGACTTTGCACGGGAGAACCTTTTTAATATCCTTGAGAACAGGTATGAGTTTGGGAACAAGAAGGTTCTTGATCTTTTTAGCGGAACTGGCAGTATCTCGTTTGAATTTGTCTCACGTGGTTGTCCTGATGTTACCTGTGTTGAGCTTGACCGGTTCCACTATCAGTTTATCTGCTCAGTGATTGAAAAACTCGATATTAAGCGGGAAATGAAGTCGCTCAATCTGGATGCTTTTAAATTCATTGATCGCTCACCGGGTATGTATGATCTTATTTTTGCAGATCCTCCCTATGAACTGGCACAGCTTGCTGAAATTCCTGACCGGATTCTTAACAGCAATCTTCTTCATAATCAGGGGCTATTGATTCTGGAGCATGGGAAGACCAACGATTTTTCATCACATCCTTTATTCCGGGAACTGAGGAAATACGGAAGTGTTCATTTCTCCTTTTTTTCCAGGGTAATTTGAGAATACAAATTTTAAATAGGTGATAATTAATGTAGTGCGTGAAATTTTGATCAATTATTTATCTATTTATTTGAGATACATTTGTAGTAACGAAAAATGGAGTATATTTGCACCGTTGTTTTGAATATTGGTTTGGTAGTTCAGTTGGTTAGAATACATGCCTGTCACGCATGGGGTCGCGGGTTCGAGTCCCGTCCAGACCGCCAATTTTCGATTTAAGTATTTTTATTTGGTTTGGTAGTTCAGTTGGTTAGAATACATGCCTGTCACGCATGGGGTCGCGGGTTCGAGTCCCGTCCAGACCGCAAAGCTTCGGAAGAGATTCTGAGGCTTTTGTGTTTTTTATAATCGGGTTCCTGGATCACTTTATTGGGCGAATAATCCAATTGTTTTAGGAACTAAACTATTTGTTTCACAAGTTTGATTTTTGTTATCTTAGCAACGATAAATCTGGTCTATGTTTGAAAATCTGAATCAACCCTATCCGTTTAATAATAATTTTAAACACAATGCCAGAACTATTGGCCTTGTCGGGATGGGTTTTGTGTTGCTGGTTCTCTATTTTCAGCCCTTTGGTATTAATTTCCTAAAATCAGAACACGACGGTTACTTTGTTCTTGGTGCAGGGATCATGTGTGTGGGAAGCCTTTTTGCAAATACATTATTTCTACCAGGTATTATGCCTAAAGCATTTGACTCGACTCATTGGACTATCGGGAAAGAGATGATCTGGAATGTCTGGCTTTTCAGTAATTTGTTTACCATTCTCACTTTGATGGCCTGGTTTGTGAATGAAATTCAGTTTACCGATTTGCCCGTTTTCCGAACTGGTGCACTGGCACTTCTTCCGCTTGTCCTTCTAAACCTGATTAACTATAATCACTCCCTTAAGGATAAAATGGTAAGTGTTCTTGACAATAGCCGCCGACACTGGTTTGGGGATGAAAAACCTGAATTGACAAAAAAACCTGATCTGCACATTACTGCAGAGAATGGGAAGGATGTGTTTTCTGCTCTTCTTGATAATATTCTTGTGTTTCACTCTTCCGGCAATTATGTTGAGATTTTCATTGTTGAAAAAGATGTTTGCAGGAAGAAGCTGTTTCGGCAATCTTTCGCAGTAGTGGAACAATACATGAGTGAGAAACCTGGATTTATTAAATGTCATCGTTGCTGGATCGTTAATCTTGAAAAAATCGAAGCCTTAACCGGGAATTCCAAAGGTTATTTTCTCGAGATAAATAAACTTGGATTTAGTATACCCATCTCCCGGAATAACATCTCGACATTTCGAAGTTTGATGGAAAAGAGAATGTCTTAATCTGCAACACGACTGAGATATTTTCGTTTCAACTTCGCAGTTCGTCCCTGGTGCAAATGCATTTCGTCCCAAAATCGAGTATTTGTGCCCTTTTTATGCAGAATAAACCATTTTTTAATTTTGAATACCATTAGTGATTATCATTGTGCTGTTTTTAAAATTAGAATGGGGGGAGAACCCTGTTTTTCAATTTTTGATTATAAATTTAAAATCGGGGCAATAAAATGAAAAATCTGAATATTGGAGGTTTGAATATTACCCTCCCTATTATTCAAGGGGGAATGGGAGTAGGAATATCTTTATCCGGGCTCGCCTCGGCAGTTGCTAATGAAGGCGGTGTAGGTGTTATCTCCCCTGCCGGGATTGGCTTCCTCTATAAGCAGCATTCAGCCGATTACCTTGAGAATTGCATCTATGGTTTGACTGAAGAGATCAGGAAAACCAGAGCTAACAGTAAAGGTATTATTGGAGTTAATATTATGGTTGCCCTCTCCAATTATGTCGATTTGGTTAAGACTTCCATAAAAGAAGGTGTAGATATCATCTTTTCAGGGGCAGGCCTACCACTTGATTTGCCTAAATATCTTACAGAAGGTTCCAAAACAAGGCTGGTGCCGATCGTCTCCTCTGCGCGTGGTGCGGCATTAATCTGTAACAAGTGGAAAGCAAACTACGATTATCTTCCTGATGCAATTGTTGTTGAAGGGCCTAAAGCCGGGGGGCATCTGGGATTTAAGGTAGAACAGCTGGAAGACGAAGACTACCGGCTTGAAAAACTCATTCCGGAAGTTTTAGCTGTAGCCAATGAAATCGGCCAAAAGCATGGTTGTATTATACCGGTTATTGCCGCAGGCGGAATATATACTGGTGAAGATATTGATAAATTTCTTGAAATGGGGGCTGCTGGCGTTCAGATGGGCACCCGATTTGTTACAACAGTTGAATGTGACGCCTCCGATAAATTTAAACAGGCTTATATCTCAGCGGGCAAGCACGATGTTCGAATTATTAAAAGTCCGGTTGGAATGCCTGGAAGAGCTATTTCAAGTTCTTTTTTGGATGAGGTTGAGGCCGGCACCAAACAACCAAAATTTTGTCCTGTAAATTGTATCAAAACCTGCGATATTAGTACTGCACCCTATTGTATAATTGCTTCGCTTTCTGCGGCACTTAAAGGGAACTTCAAACATGGCTATGCTTTTGCCGGGAGCAATGTATGGCGTACTGATAAAATTATTACAGTTAAGGAATTGTTTGCGACATTGCTCGAGGAATTTAATGAATATAAGAGCAAACTTAGCCTGGTGTTGGCCTAGAAAAATCATTACCTCAAATTGCATTATAAAAGGTGAGCAGCTAAACTGTTCATCTTTTTTTTTATTTTTGACCTTTATATTTTCAGATTTCCAATAATATTAGCTTTTAAACCATTTACACAGCTTTCATTTATGAGCATAGTGAAAAGGTAAAAGCTCAAATGTACCTTAAAAAAAAGTGATGAATTATTTAAGTTTAGGATTAAAAAGAATTTTCCTGTTCTTGTTTCTTTTCGTATTCGTGCAGATCGCCTCCACTGCACAGGATGTTCAATCGCAAGCTATTAAGTTTGGTCGTGTACTGAATTTAATTGATAATTTTTATGTAGATACGACAAATATAAATAAGTTGACGGAACATGCTATTACAGAGGTTCTTTCGTCACTGGATCCTCATTCTGTCTATATTTCAAAGGATGAGGTTGCTGAGATGAATCAACCGCTCGAAGGGAACTTTGAAGGTATTGGGATCTCCTTTAATATTTTTCAGGACACTTTAATGGTAATGACAACAATACCAGGAGGCCCCTCCGAGCTCGTAGGTCTTAGGCCCGGAGACAGGATTGTCAAGGTAAACGAGAAGAATATTGTAGGTATTGGTCTTAAAAACCAGGATGTTTTTAAACTATTGAGGGGAGACAAAGGGACAAAGGTAAATCTTGTAATTATCCGCAAGAGGGAAAAGGGGCCACTCGATTTTACAATCATAAGGGATAAAATACCAATTTTCAGCGTTGATGCCGCTTTTCTTCTCAATAAGGAAACCGCCTACATCAAGCTCAATAAATTTGCAGCAACAACAATCGCCGAATATAAAGACGCGATGAAATCTCTAAATAGTAAGGCTAAAGTTAAAAATCTCGTTCTCGATTTGCGCGGCAATGGCGGAGGATTCCTTGGGGCAGCCTATGATCTGGCTAACCAATTTTTGGAGGAGAAGAAGCTGATTGTCTATACAGAAGGTACCCATAGCCCGCGAAGAGACTATATTTCAGCTACACGCGGTGATTTTATTCAGGGGAATCTTATTATACTTATCGATGAAGGGTCGGCCTCAGCATCTGAAATTGTATCAGGCGCTATTCAGGATTGGGACAGAGGTGTGCTCATCGGAAGGCGTTCGTTTGGGAAAGGGCTCGTTCAGCAACCATTTCCACTCAACGATGGATCCATTATCAGACTGACAACTGCCCATTATTATACCCCATCCGGCAGAAATATTCAAAAACCTTATAAGGACGATATTAAGAATTACAGGAATGATTACCTGACCCGACTTGAGCGTGGAGAGATGTATAGCAAAGACAGTATATCCTTCCCTGATTCAATGATGGTTAAAACCTTGGTTACCAAGCGTAAAGTTTATGCAGGTGGAGGCATTATGCCCGATATTTTTATTCCGATGGATACTTCGATGTATTACCGGTATTTTAATAATCTGATCCGAAAAAATGTCTTATTCCCTTATGTTGTCGGGTTCATTGATAAAAATCGTGACCAGCTCAAGGCAAAATATAAAACATTCGATGATTTTAAGCAAAATTTCCATGTTACTGATCAAATGATGGAAGATTTGATTAAAGCCGGAGAAGCTGAAAAGATAAAACGAGATAATGAAAGTCTGAAAATTTCGGGAATCATTATTGCCAGACAAATCAGAGCATTTGTTGCAAGGGAGATCTTTGAAACCGGCGCCTTCTATCAAATTATGACAGAAGAGGACAAGGAGGTTGAAAAAGCCCTTGAAATACTGGCTGACCAGCATGCATTCAATCGCTACTTAAATAAATAATCCTTCTTTTGTTTGAACTGGAGATGTGCCTAATTTATTAACTATGAAGAGTTTTCTTGATTGGGCCCTTTCAAATAAAATAGAATTAGCCGGAACAGTTTTCGGGTTAATATATATATGGTTTTCAGTTCGTCAGAGTTTAAATACCTGGCCAGCCGGAATAATCACTTCTGTTCTTTATTGTTATGTCTTTTTCTGCACAAGACTATATGCAGGAATGGCTCTTCAGTTTTATTATGTATTCATTAGTTGTTATGGTTGGTGGAGCTGGAAACATGGCGCTAATAATGATGGTGAAGGGGATATGCTTAGGGTTAGTAACTCCCCGGTTGTGCTGTGGATCAGGCTTTTAATATTAAATACATTTCTCACCGCCCTGATGTATGCTATTTTAAGAAAATACACAGATTCTACTGTCCCATTCGGGGATGCTCTTACAACTTCACTAAGTATTATTGCAACCTGGATGCTGGCCCGAAAGAAGCTTGAGAATTGGATTATTTGGATCGTTGCAGATCTGATCTCAATTGGTTTGTATATGTATCAGGCACTATATTTTACAGTTTTTCTATTTTTAATTTATACTTTGATGGCTGTGATTGGTTATTATGAATGGCAAAAGGAGCCGGTTAAGGTGCAATGTTAGATCAAACTATCAGACGTGTGGTAATCACAGGGCCGGAGTCAACCGGAAAGAGTGTTTTGGCTCAGGCACTGGCTGAAAAATATAATACACAATGGATTCCTGAGTATGCACGGGAGTATGTTCAAAACCTGGATCGCCCTTACAATTATGACGATGTTGTTCAGATTGCCAAACATCAGATCCGGCAGGAGGAAACAATGGCATTGAAGGTTCGTCCTGGCGGGATATTATTTTTTGATACATGGCTTATTATAACAAAAGTTTGGTTCGAAGTGGTTTTTGGGAAATGTCCCGAATGGATCTCCACCCACCTCCGCTCCTCGAAAATTGACCTTTTTCTAGTCTGCAGTACCGATTTGCCCTGGATTGCAGATCAGGTAAGGGAAAATGGGGGAGAGAAAAGGGAGGAACTGTTGGAAATTTATTGCCGGGAGATCGGTTCATTCGGTTTTAAGTTTGAAATTATTGGAGGGATAGGCAGTATCCGGACGGAAAATGCAATAAAGGCATTATCTGCCCATGGAATGAACCTTCCATCTGTTCAGGTTGTTTAATAATTTTGTATATTAGCTTAATTCATGTACTACAATTAAATATAGCAATGAAAATTTTAAATAGCATACTTGAATTGGTTGGGCGCACCCCTATGGTTCGGTTAAACCGGATGACAGAGGGGCTGAATTGCGAGATTATCGTAAAGCTTGAATCTCAGAATCCTGCAGGATCCGTAAAAGACAGAATTGGATTTGCGATGATTGAAGATGCAGAAAAGAGAGGGCTGATAAATAGGGACACTGTTATTATCGAACCGACAAGTGGGAATACCGGTGTAGGGCTCGCATTTGTTTGTGCGGCAAAAGGCTACCAGCTTAAGATTGTAATGCCTGATTCTGTCAGTGTTGAGCGGAGAATGATCGTTCAGGCTTATGGGGGAGAAGTAATTCTTACACCAGGAAAAGAGGGGATGAAGGGTGCGATCGCAAAAGCGGAAGAACTAAAATCGAGTATTCCAGGAAGTTTTATTCCCATGCAGTTTAATAACCTTGCTAATCCTGAAATTCACCGTAAGACAACTGCACTTGAAATCTGGGAAGATACTGATGGTAAAGTAGATATTTTTGTTGCAGGTGCGGGAACCGGAGGAACAATAACCGGCGTATCAGAGGTGATTAAAGCGATGAAGCCTTCATTCTTTTCCGTAGTTGTTGAGCCTGCGGATTCTCCTGTTTTGTCAGGCGGCACGGCGGGTCCGCACAAGATTCAGGGAATTGGTGCAGGGTTTATTCCGCAGGTTTTAAATACTGCCTGTTATGATGAAATTATACAGGTTTCTGCCGCTGATGCATTTGAAACAGTGCGTAAACTCGCCAGTATGGAAGGCATTTTTTGTGGGATTTCTGCTGGTGGAAATGTTTTTGCTGCACTTCAGATGGCAAAAAGAGATGAAAACAAGGGAAAAATGATCGTTACCATAATTTGTGATACCGGTGAACGTTATCTGAGTACTCCATTATTTGCTTATGACAATGAATAATAACGAGATTTTAGATCAGGATGCCTGGACCGCCTCTACGGTCAGGTCGCTGGTTGATTCCAGCTCATTTGATATTCTGGTCCACAGGCACCGGACGGGTGAGTCGATGCCATCAACAAAGAAATTAAGGACCATTGTCGAGCGGGTGCGACAGATTATTTTCCCCGGTTTTTTTGGGGAGATAAATCTCAAATCTGATACACTATCCTATTATATGGGTGTGCTTGTCGATGAAGTCTATGAGATGATGGCTGATCAGATTTTTTCAGGATTATGTTTTATTTGTGAAGGTGAAGCTGATCGTGATCTTGGAGGCAAGAGGGAGAGAGCAGAAAAAATTGCATTCGATTTCGTTAATGGATTGTCGGAACTTCGGCGATTACTGATTACCGATGTGAATGCGGCTTATCTTGGTGATCCAGCTGCAAATAGTGTGGGAGAGGTTATCTTCTGTTATCCTGCCATCCGGGCTATTTCGAGCTACAGGATTGCACACAGCCTGTTTGCGTTAGGAGTCCCTCTGATTCCACGTATAATCACTGAAATGGCTCACTCCGAAACAGGGATAGATATCAATCCGGAAGCTGTAATTGGTGAATATTTTACAATAGATCATGGTACAGGGGTTGTAATCGGATCGACAAGTGTGATTGGTAATAATGTCAAACTCTTTCAGGGGGTTACTCTTGGTGCAAAAAGTTTTCCACTCGATGAGAATGGGAATCCGGTCAAAGGGATTCCAAGACACCCCATCGTGGAGAATAACGTGATCATCTATTCCAATGCAACAATCCTTGGACGGATAACGATCGGCCACGATTCTGTCATCGGAGGAAATATTTGGGTGACCAGTAATCTTGCACCATATTCGAGAGTTGTTCAGACAAAGAACAGGAGCACCGATTTTTTTCATGGAGGGGGGATCTAATCGGCTATTTTAATCCGCAGAATAGAACTACTTTTGTTGTCGCAAGTTTTAATCTCACAGGGAGCAAAATTTGCTGACCGGCAACGACCATCGTTGTCTTAAATCAATTAAGTAAAAGTAGTATTTGTGAGTAAGTTTAAAATAGTTGCCAAAACATTCGCAGGACTGGAAAACGTTCTGGCAGAAGAGATAAAGGCATTAGGTGGTGAATCGGTTACCGTTGAAAGACGTGCGGTATCCTTTGTCGGGGATCAGGCGCTAATGTACAAGGCTAATTTTCATCTTCGGACAGCCTTGAAAGTTCTTAAGCCGATTGCAGAGTTTGAGGTTACCAAAAGGGATGAACTTTATGATCAGGCGAAAAAGGTAGCCTGGAACAAATACCTGGCATTGGGAAAGTCTTTTGCTATCGATAGCACCGTACAGTCCGAAATGTTTGTCAACACAATGTATGCTTCGCTAAAGGTAAAAGATGCCATTGTTGATCAGTTTCGTGAAGCTACCGGAAAGCGTCCTTCGGTTAATGCTGAAAATCCCGATGTGCGGATTAATATTTACCTGATGGGGAACCATTGTATCCTCTCCCTGGACAGTTCCGGAGAGTCGCTTCATAAGCGTGGTTACCGGATCGGGCAAGGGGATGCACCGATTAATGAGGTCCTTGCTGCAGGAATGATCCTGCTGACTGGTTGGCATGGCGAAAAGGATTTTATCGACCCGATGTGCGGATCTGGTACCTTATTGATTGAAGCGGCGCTGATTGCGAAAGGAATACCCCCCGGAATGTACCGCAAATCATTTGGCTTTGAACTTTGGCCTGATTTTAACGAGTCCCTGTTTACCGAGATATGTAATGGCGAATATGAGAAGGAGATCGGGTGTAAAATTATCGGTTCAGATATTTCAATAAAAGACATTACCATTGCAAAGGCAAATATAAAGAGCGCCAGCCTGACTAAGGTTATCGATCTGAAAGTAGAGGATATTATTCAACTGGAAGCCCCTTCTTCAAGTGGTATTATTATTACAAATCCACCGTATGGAGAACGGATGAAACCTCAGTCTATCATTGAATTATACACTGCGATCGGAAATACACTCAAAAATAAATTTACAGGCTATGAAGCGTGGATTATCTCCAGCTCACTGGATGGTCTGAAGAGTGTTGGCTTAAAGCCGGCTAAAAAAATAGATCTTTTTAACGGTGCATTAGCTTGTAGTTACCGATGCTATGAATTGTTCCAGGGTTCGCACAAACAGGCAGTGATTATAAAGAAACGGTTGGTTTAGATCCTTTATAAACCTATTGATAAGGTATTTCCTGCGGTTTTCCTCCCAGTAAATCATCAAACCTGGCTTTTGGTTGTCCGAAAACATTAAAGATGGTGGGCGTACTGTTGTGTGGTGCTATTGGAATCCAGCTTAACCGGATTTCCAGAACATTAAACACGAGCGACTCATTGTGAATGCGAATTCCAGCTCCAATTCCACCTATGAATTTGTCATTCATGATTTTACTTATATTATCCGAAAGGCATGCTGCATCAGCAAAGAAGTAGTGAGCGAAACGGAAACCTGATTTTTCCCATCCCCAAAACCGAACTGATTCGATATTGATTTTGAAACGGTTAGTCCCCATTGTTTTCAATGAGAAGTAGTCTCGAACCCCAAATCTGTTGTTAGCCATCAGATACTCCTCCTGAAAACGATTTATACCGCTCAGAAGTTCCATATTGACAAAAAACCGATAGGGATGTCTGTTGAGGTAAACAAAATTTGAAAAGTAATTACTCCGGATGACTAAAGCGCCTTGTTCAAGCCTGGAATCCGATAAGTATCCGCCAAGTCCAAACTGCCACTTAAAGTAGGCGCCTCCCGGGAGAATATTGGCTTTTGAATAGTTAAAATGGAAATAGGGTCTCGATCGGTTTGACTCCATATCAACTCCTGCTGCCATTTCAGCGTATCTTCCGTATGGAATATCCTCGGTGATTCCGTATCCGTAGATCTGATTATTCTTGAACAGATCCCGTTTGCTTATTCCAATGGCGCCCATAACAAAATCGTGATTTCGAAATAGGCTGTTGGCGAATTGATTGCCTTGATTGTGGAAATAATTCTGATGAAAATATCTCCCTGCAATAATTATATTTCCCAATGAGGAGTAGCTGATATTATTTTTTAACCGCTCACCATACCAGATATCCGAATTTAAATAGGAAACGGCACTATCTAACCTGGTATAGGAATATGGAGTTAGGTAATGGTCCGATAACGCTCTTTCGATGGCCACCCCACCAGCCCAGTCTTCTTTGGAGGCAATAAAACGCTTCTCAATGAAACTATTCCACCCTTTTTTTCGATAATCGTTTGTGTATCCTATGCCTGTGCTAATGAACTTACGGTCCAGATCGCTGATTTGATACTTAAAACCGCCTCCCCACCTGTTTTGTTCCGTTGGATTGTAGTTTAGCAGGGCAGAGAATTGGTGTCCTAAACCAAACATATTCTGATTGGATATTTCCCAGTCAGTTGAGTTTGTATTTACATTCCCACTGATGCCGTATTCAAACCGTTCTTTGATAATTACAACAACATCAACACTCCCTTCATCTGCTTTTTGATTCGAAAGGGTGATGGCAACATCCTGTATATAAGGTAAATCCCGGATGAATTTTTCATTTTCTGCCATTAGTTGGGGATTAATACATTCTCCCGGATTGAAAAGCAATTGATTACGAAGCTTTCGTTCGACAGTTTTCATATGCATAGCATTGCCGGATTTTTCAAACCATCCCGATGCAGCTCTTAGGGTGTCGAGTAACGTGGGGCCAAAAACATTAAGTTGAAGAATCCGAATATTCCCGATTTCCTTGCCGGCAAAAGGGGCAAAATAACGGGTGCTGCTAACACCCATTTGTCCTTTGGAGGGGTGGTTGTCCCTGACAATCAACGAAAAAAAATTGCGGGTCAAAAAATTATTTCCACCCTTGCTTTTAAGATTTGTCAGACCATTTGTGTATAAAAGGTCGAGGTTTCTGTCACTTGATTTTCTGATTGTATCGCCGGTAATCTCCTTCGTTTTTAAACAGGTGTAACGTGGTGTGATGAATTCGGTATAGGGTGCGGCATAGGCGAGCAGGCTATCAGGTGAATATGGATTTTGTTTGTTATTTTGAATTCGGTTATTTTCCACCAAAGATAAATATCCGGTAGCTATTGCCACTGTGACTTTCGCAGATGCAATATAGCCGGAAACGAATACCATCAGGATGGTGAAGAGTCCATATTTAGCCAGACGGATAATCAAGGAGTAATATAATTTCAAATAAAATTGGATGATCTTATATGTTTACAATGCATTAAATGGTCAATGCCTTAATAATTTAATTCCTGATTCAAATTGTTTTAACACTAGTTTATTCTGAACCTTTGTTAATGATTTGTTAACGGTTTACTAAAGGCAAAGTTATTATTTAATGGAAAAATTCAGAACTAATATGCTAAATTGGCGGTTATATTTTTAATCCTTTTATTTCAAATAGTATTTAATTGATTTATGATAAAACCGGAAGCCGTAATCTTTGATATGGATGGCGTGTTGATTGATAGTGAGCCTATTCATTATATAATAGAAAGAGAGTTGTTTACAAAACTGGGACTTAAGGTATCTCATGAAATTCACGCAACCTATCTTGGAACTGCTGGTGATTATATGTATGGCGATGTCAAAGCACGGTTCGGATTGTCTCAGTCGATAGAAGAACTTCTCGAATTTGATGACTTGTTCCGGTGTGATTATTTTAAGAGATTGGATGGTATTGTACTCAATGAGGGTGTTCTAAACCTTATTGAGGAACTAAAGTTAACCGGAATTAAACTGGCAGTTGCAACCTCATCTTCGGTTAAACTTGCAAATGTTCTCCTGGATAGATGTGGCATCCTCCCTTTTTTCGACGCAGTTGTTACCACCTCAGAGGCAGGTAAAAGCAAGCCGTTCCCTGAAGTCTACCTTATGGCCGCTCAAAAGATTGGAGTTTCGCCTGAGCATTGCCTGGTTTTTGAAGACTCTCCGAATGGTCTTTCTGCGGGTAAAAATGCCGGTATGTTTTGTGTTGCTGTTCGCACAGATCATGTAAATGTTGCTGAACTTCAAAAAGCTGATTTCCTGTTGGATACATTCCAGGGAGTAAACCATGATCAGATATTCCAAATATACAGCGATAATTACGCTGTAAAATAATACGTTAACTCAAATATGAAGAAGTTTTTTTCAGGTGATGCTTTTGACCTGGTTCATAACAGAAGTTTCACTCTTTTCATGGCTTACCGATTCCTTTCAACGATCGCTACGCTGATGCAGTCGGTTATTGTAGGATGGCAATTGTATAACATCACTAAAAATGTCCTTTCTCTTGGACTGATTGGATTAACCGAAGTTATTCCACAGGTTTGTATTGCTCTGTTTGCCGGCCATTTTGTCGATATATGGGATCGGAAGCGGATTATTTTTTATACGACCTTCCTGCTCCTGATTGGCTCGGGTATACTTGTGGCTTACTCTTTGCCTGATTTCAAGATGCAGCAGTTCTATGGTGTTACCCCTATCTTTGTAACAATATTTATTACCGGTTTGGTGCGGGGAATTTTAATGCCTGCCCATACTGCCCTATTAGGTCAGCTTGTTCCGCGGGAGAAGTTGACATTGGCTTCTACCTGGGGTAGCACGGTGTGGCATATTTCGGCTGTTTTGGGGCCTGCATTAGGGGGTGTGGTCTATGGTTTTTTCGGAATTATTCCTGCCTATACCCTGGTATTTGCCTTTTACCTTGCTTGTCTGCTCATTGTATTCTTTGTTAAAAGTCCAGGTAAAGTTGCGCTCGTTAAGGGTGCTGCAGAAGGTATATTTGAGCGTATTCAGGAAGGAATAAGGTATGTTTTTCAAAGGAAGGTTTTGCTAAATGCCTTTGCGTTGGACATGTTTGCAGTGCTTTTTGGGGGGGCAGTAGCAATGCTTCCGGTCTTTGCCTCAGATATTTTGAAAGTAGGCCCTGAGGGGCTTGGTTTCCTGCGGGCCTGCCCCGCATTCGGAGCAATTCTGATGTCTGTAATTCTCACTTTCAAACCTCCGGTTTCGCGTTCCGGAACTCAAATGCTGTACAGCGTTTTTGGTTTCGGAGTCTGCATGATCATCTTTGCTTTGTCAAAAAGTTTTCTCCTTTCGGCTGCTTGCCTTTTTATGAGTGGCGTCTTTGATAATGTAAGTGTTATCATCAGGGCAAGTATACTCCAGCTCTATACAGCTGATGAGATGAAGGGGAGGGTAGCTGCCGTAAACAGTATTTTTATAGGATCATCAAACGAACTTGGGGCTTTTGAATCGGGGGTCGCCGCCCGTTTTATGGGTCTTATTCCCTCAGTTGTTTTCGGAGGGGTGATGACGTTGCTGATCGTCTCAGTTACAGCGTGGAAGTCACCAACACTCAGGCAGCTGGCGTTAAAGGAGAGTGTATGATTCAATGCCAATTAGAATTCCACCAATCTCCGGCCATGATAATCGGAAGAGGGGATGAGTTGCCTGATAAGATCAAAATTTTCCCAGGTTACCTTTCCGGCGACGATGATTTTCAGGGTATTTCCGGCGATTTTTAGCATATCGAGGAGCATCTCCGATCCTTCAATGGCGGTTGCCTTTCCACCCGAAGTGAGAATCCGGTTTACGCCGATCTCTTTTAATTGGCTGACAGCAAGCAGTAAATCGGTTGATTCATCGATTGCCTTGTGGAAGGTAACCTGCATAGGTTTGGCGAACTGAACGAGTTGCGCTGTTCTTTCAACATCAATGGAATGGTCCTTGTTTAGCAGTCCGAAAACGACTCCGGTCGCTTTAAGTTCTTTGCAAACTTCGATATCCTGGCACATGATCTCAAATTCATCCGCAGAATAGCAAAAATCACCGCCGCGCGGACGGATCATGACCATCACCGGAACGTTGAATTTGGTCAATACTTGTTTGATTGTACCATAGGAGGGAGTGGTACCTCCACAGACTAAATGTTCACATAACTCAATTCTTGTGGCGCCTGCCGCTACAGCAGCGATTGTCTCCTGGAATGATTCAACACATACTTCTTTTACCGGATTCATATTTTTCGATTTTCTACAAAAATAGGAATAAAAGAAAATCATAACCTTGCATGACCATAAATAGTGAAGCAGGTTATCGGCTTTTTTGTATCAAAAAATTGAATAATTTTAACCGATTAATTTCTCAGATATGGAACGACGAAGGTTTTTTACCCGTTTGGGAGCTACTGCAATTGCACTCCTGGCTTCAGCACCTTTGATGGCCAATACGTTGAAAACTTCAAAGCGGAATAAAAGGCGGGGTGCGCTGAAGAAAGAACAGGTTCAGCATATGGTCATTTTTGATCTTCAGTATGAAAAAGGATCCGAATTGGCGCTTAAATTTTTAAATGATGGTCAAAAGATCCTGAGTAATATATCGGGAGTGAAGAACTTTCAGGTTTTTAAACAGGTGAGCGTTAAGAATGATTTCACCTATGGGTTTTCGATGGTATTTGGCTGTAAGGCCGATTACGAAGCATACAGTAATCACCCCGATCATCTTGGGTTTGTTGAAAACCGCTGGAAGAAGGAAGTTTCCCGGTTTCAGGAGATCGATTTTAAAACTTTTTAAATTTAGCGGATGGGAGTTGAGATCGAACGGAAATTTTTGGTCCTGAATAATGATTGGCGCACTCTGGGTACACCGGTAAACTATGCTCAGGGTTACCTTACTGCCAATGGTATTCGGACAGTAAGGATACGAATAGCAGGGGAGGAGGGTTTTATTACAATCAAAGGTGGTTCAAATGGAATTAGCCGCCTGGAGTTTGAATATCCAATTCCTGTCTTAGATGCTTTGGAGATGCTCCGGTTATGCGCTATCCCCGTCATTCAAAAATTTAGAACAAAAATTGATTACAAAGGCAAGATCTGGGAGATCGATGAATTTGAAGGGGATAATAAAGGGTTGATATTGGCTGAAATTGAGTTAACTTCTGAAGATGAGTCATTCGATATCCCCACCTGGATCGGCCAGGAGGTAACCGGAGATCTGCGATATTTCAATTCACAGCTTTCTGTGAGGCCATTTCGGAGTTGGTAGTCGGTTCGATCCAATTCTACGATTTTCAAAGTAAACATCATACAATAAAATACATAGTTATAATTTTAATAGAATGTTTAAAAAGTTTTGGACGCTGTTTCCCATCTTATTTCTCCCATTCCTGGTCTTTGCGCAAGGACACACCACAATTTCTGCCAATACTCCCCGATTGGTAGTGGGGATTGTCATTGAGGATTTTAACCCTGATTATGTGGAGCGATTCTGGGATAAATTTGGGGAGGGTGGATTTCAACGGCTTTACCGGGCCGGTTTTATATGTGGCAATCATCATTATGGCAATTTAATACAGCGGCCATCGGTAAATATGGCAACCCTTTCCACAGGAACCTCTCCATCACATCATGGCATAATCAGCGACAACTGGATCAACCGTTTGAAAAACAAGGAGGTAAATGCCATTAAGGATGATTTTTACACCACTGTGGGATCCGACTCGAAGGAGGGTGAGCGGTCGGCAATGAACCTTATGACTCCAACGCTCGGAGATCAGCTGAAACTTGTAACCAAAGGGAGATCGAGGGTTTTTAGTGTTGCATTGAATGACATTGCTGCGGTGATGGCTGCCGGTCATGCTGCAAATGGCGCCTACTGGCTCGATGAAACATCCGGGAAAATGATCTCCTCCTCCTATTATGTCGAAACATTTCCACAATGGGCATTTGATTTCAATGGCAACAGACTGGCAGAGAAGTACCTTTCAACGAATTGGACAACTTTAAAAGATCAAAATTCCTATTCCGAGAGCATTTCCGGAGATTCTCCCAACGAATCGGGATATTTTGGAAAATACAGAACCTTTCCCTATGACCTGAATAAACTAAAGAAGGAATCGGGCGGTAGTTTTAAGATCCTTAAAACTACGCCAATGGGGAACTCAATGGTCAAAGATTTTGCACTTCAGATGATTCCAAAAGAGCAGCTTGGAATTGATCTGGTTCCTGATTTGCTGACAGTGGTCTTCTCCTCGATGGATTATGAACGCTACTCTTTTGGGGCTCTCTCTGTGGAAATGGAGGATACTTACCTGCGTCTTGACAAGGATATTGCGGAGTTGCTGAAATACATTGAGAGTGGTTTTGGGACGGAGGATATCCTGATTTACCTTACCGGATTAACCAGTATTTCATATCCTGCTGATTTTATGAAAGAGCGTTATCACATGACTGCCGGCACTTTTAATCCTGAAAGCTCGATTGCGTTGTTAAAATCGTACCTGAATATCAAATATGGTGAGGGTAGCTGGATTGAACTTTTTGCCAACCAGCAGATTTACCTGAATCATGAATTGATTGAAAAAAAGAAACTTAGCATTCATGAGATGCAGTCTGCTGTGGCTTTGTTTTTAAATCAGTTTGAAGGGATTGCCTATGCAAAGGAGGCGCTTGAACTTGAGGCGAATAATTTTCCGGGTGGAGCGCTCGCACCTTTTCAGAATAATTTTCACATAAAGCGATCTGGCGATGTGCTGATTAAATATGAGAATGGTTGGCAACCTAAAGATAAATTCAGTCCCCTTGATTATACCGAAAACAGCCAGGTTCCGTTGGTATGGTATGGCGCCGGTATTAAAAAAGGAACCACGATGCGCCGAACCGATGCAACAGATATTGTACCTACAATCGCTGCATTTCTTGGAATTGCTCCCCCTTCAGCTGTAACAGGGAATGTTATTGAGGAGATAATGAAACATTAGAGGATCTAGAATAAATTGGAATCCTCTGATTCTGGAAAATAGTTTTCAGCAGACCCTGAAAAATTTTGTGGACTGCACCCTCAATAATGGTTGTAGGAAACAATCTGATCTATGGGCTTACGCGTTTTCACCCGTGTTTTCGATGAGGAATAACCAAGGGTAATAATTAGTTGTACCCTTTTTGACGAGGGTATTGCACATATTTTTTTCACTTTGGGTTCGTCGAACCAGCCAATCATGCAGCTGCCCAGCCCTTCAGAGGCTGCGGCAAGACAAATATGTTCTGCAATAATTCCTATATCAATCAGCGGATAGTGTTTCCGTTTTATCCAGCTTCCGAAGCTTGAGGTAAAATTTGCGGGTTCTTCAACCAGAACCAAATGAATGGGAGCCTGTTTTGTAAAATGGTTCATTCCCAATATTTTTTCTGATGTCGCTTCGGCAATCTGATCCTTTATAAGACCTTCTTCAACGACGATGATGTGCCAGGGTTGGGCATTGCATGCAGAGGGTGCCATTCGGGCGCACTCCAGAATTCGTTGGAGCTTATCCTCTTCAACCTGGCGATCAAGATAGCTGCGGTCGCTTTGTCTGGTCAATACTAGAGAGTTGAAATCCATTGTATATTTTTTTAGTCGGCGGATACGTAAATTTACACATTCTTAAACAAAAAAGGCGGAACATTACTGCTCCGCCTGTACTTTTATGGCTGGAAAATTAATTCATCAAATCAAGTTTCACCATATCCTGAATATCGAGCATTCCGATTGGAAGGCCGTTTTCGGTCACGATAATATTGTCCACCTGGTTGGCGTTGAAGATATCCGCAGCTTTCTGCAAAACGGAATCCCCTTCGATTGAAATCGGATTTGCGGTCATACACTCTCCAACAAGGGCTGTATTAATGTGATCGCCTAACTTGCGTAATTGACGACGAAGGTCACCGTCGGTAAAGATACCGGCAAGTTTACCATCTTTAGAAACTACGGATACTGCACCCATTCCTGAATCGGTCATTTTCATCAGCGCATCGGGAACTTTACAGTCGATATCCACAACAGGGTTTGAATCGGATATTACACTCTTAACCTGAACGGTCATCAGACGTGTATGCTGAAAGAACTGATCGGTACCTAATTTTGTAAGGTGGTTATCGGCCAGTTTTTTCATGATACTCCAGGGAAGGGTAATATTATGAGCTCCAAGTGTAAGTGCATCTTTGACATGTTCAGGATATCTCACAGAGGAAAACATCACCTTACAATCGTATTTGTATTCTTTAATAACATCTGCAATTTGTTTTACAAGTCCTAAGGCATCATGTCCCTGATCCTGCATTCTGCCTACCAATACACAGACATAGTTGGCTCCGGCTGTTAGAGCCATGTAAGCCTGCTGAATGTTGTAAACAAGGTGTAGGTTGATCAGAAAACCTTCGTCATGGAGCTTTTTGCATGCCTTTACCCCTTCGAAATTGACCGGAATTTTGAAGACCGTCTTTTTCTTGTCAAGTCCAAGGCTTAGCAAGCGATGAGCTTCAGCAACGATCTGTTCTGATGTTTCGCCTAATGCTTCAATCATCAGAACAGGGACCATCTTTGATAATTTGACGATCGCTCCGTCGATGTCGGTAATCCCATTTTTGTGCATAAAGGTTGGCGTAGTGGTAACACCATCAATGATCCCCAGTTTCAGGGCTTCTTCAATTTCAGCTAGGTTCGCCGAGTCAAGAAAAAATTCCATGTTAATTATTTTAATTAATTTTTAGATCTGTATTTTACTTCAATATTATGAATGTCGATCAATGGTTTGAGGAACTCAGTAACATCATCGATACACATTTGGCTTGCTGCATCACAAAGGGCGCGCGAAGGGTCTGGATGAACCTCAAGGAATAATCCATCAATACCTGCGGCCACACCGGCGCGTGCCAAGGTTGGGATAAACTCCCTTGAACCGCCACGAGGATCTGAACTCGGAATTCCATATTTACGGATGGAGTGAGTAACGTCGAAAATCACAGGGTACCCGGTTTGGCGCAGATGGTAAAAGCTTCGAGGGTCAACGATCAGGTCATTATATCCAAACGCGTATCCCCGTTCTGTAACCATAAGTTCAAAGTTTCCGGCTTGTTCTGCCTTCTTAAGTGGTTTGATCATATTCTCGGGGGAGAGATACTGAGCATGTTTAAGATTAAGAACTTTCCCTGTTTTCGCAGCTTCAACCACAAGGGTAGTCTGCATTACCAGGTACGCAGGTATCTGAATCACATCCACTACAGCTGCTGCGGCAGCAATCTGATCGGGATAATGAATATCTGTAATTAACGGAACATTAAACTGATCCTTTATTTTTTGAAGTATTTCAAGCCCTTTTTCGATCCCTGGACCGGAATAAAAATCGGATGAACTACGGTTGTCTTTTTGAAATGAGGATTTAAAGATTAACGGAAGATCGAGTTTATGAGATAATTCAACCAGAAATTCGGCAGTATCCATCATTGTTTTTTCATCCTCAACCACGCAAGGTCCTGCAATCAGGAACAGCTTCTCCGCTCCGCATTCAATATTTCCAACTTTAACTATTTTTGTCATTTTAATTAGATTACATTTTCAGGTACAATCCGCGGAGTTTATCGCGGGTAATAATTTTCTCCCACTCAGGACCACACACGTGTGCCCACATAAAGACCAGGGTGAGGGAGACATCAATCATCTTTTCGATCGCCTCTGGTGTTAAGCGGGCAACTACTCCCTGAGGGATTTCAATATTATTAAGTCGCATCATTTCCCTGAATTCTTTTACCGCCTCAGGATAAAATTCTTCCAGCTGATTGAATACGATACAGTTGCCAACACCATGATGAATATCTGTTACTGTAGCCAGGCCATAAGACATAGCATGGCAGGCGCCCACCTCAGAATAGGTTAGTGACAATCCCCCAAGATAAGAGGCGACCATAAGCTTCTCTTCATTTTCGGGAGTACGGCTGTCTTCGCTTAGATAGATTTCTCTGAAAATACGAAGTGATTCAATACCTAAAGAGTCACCCATTACGGATCTTCTGTGGCCATTCAGTGCTTCAATATTATGAATATAGCAATCCATTGCGGTGTAGAATCTGATTGGTTCCGGAACACTGGTAATCAATTCCGGATCCATAACCAGTTGATCGGCAGCGGTGAAATTCCCTTTAATTCCAAGTTTTTTCAGTGGACCTGTTAAAACGGTGGTCATCGATACCTCTGCGCCTGTTCCCGAAATGGTTGGGATAACCGTACAATGAACACCTTTATTTTTAATGAAATCGAGTCCCTGGTAGAGTGCCGAAGAACCTTCATTAGTGAACATCAGACGGATCGCTTTTCCATAATCCATCACAATACCACCACCGATACCAACCACAGACACAGGGTTACCTTTGCCGAGAGCCTTGATCTCTGCAACCATTTCATCAACGGTCTTTGTTTTTGGTTCATCGGTAACATCGATGATTTTTAGAATATCCTGTGGTTGAAGAGGAATCCGTTTAAGAAAATCCTTTCCGTCGAAATACTCGTCCACAAGAAAAAGTACATAAGAATCGTTTTCGATACGCAATTCGCCTAAAACATCTCCGAGTTGGTCAAAACTATTCCGACCATATAAAATCCTGCCGACTGGCTTCAAATTTCTGAACATACGCTTTTTATTTAAGTGCTTTTTTTATTGCCGACCTCATTTTGGAGGCCAGTGTGTTTAACTCCTCTTCGCTCCAGGTCACCATGATCTGGGTCATCATGAGCCGTTGCATGATTTCATCTGATTGAGGAACTTCCAGGTTTCTGTAATCAGGCGCGTTGGCCATCTTCATTACCGGAAGATTAAATATCGATTTCATCTCTTTTAAATGGCCCCACTGACGATGGTAATGAAAATTATTCCGGTACCAGTAAGAGGCACTGAGCTCTTCTTTTTGAAATTCATCAAAAACTTTTACCGCTTTTTCGGGGTTAGGGAGGAAGAAGGAGAGGAATGTTGCCGAATCTCCTGCCTCATCAGGGACATTACGCAACCTGATTTCGGGAAACTCCTGAAGTACTTTTTTTAGCACATTCTGATGAGCCCTTTGTTTTTCGATCATATAGGGTAACTTCCTAAGCTGAGCCAGGACTACAGCGGCTCCAAGTTCGGATCCCCGGAAGTTATAGCCTAAAATAGGATGTTGTTCTGCACCTCTGGCATTTCCCAGATGATCGTGGCCGTGATCTGAATATTTATGCGCCCGGTCGTATAGTTCGTCGTCGTTTGTTGCGATAGCGCCCCCTTCACCGGCAGTGATGATTTTATAATAATCGAATGAGAATGCTGACATTTTTCCGAAATTACCGAGCATTTTCCCCTTGTAACTACCTCCCAGTGCCGGTGCTGCATCTTCGATTAAGATGAGGTTATGTTTTTCACAGACTGCAAGGATTTCATCCATTCTCCCCATCGATCCAAAAACCTGTATTATTAAAACTGCTTTGGTGCGTGGTGTTATTGCTTTCTCAATCCCTTCCGGACTTAAGCATAATGTTTCATCCAGCTCTGCAAACACCGGAATTGCTCCGGCTACCAGAACAGCCTCAATTGGGGCAATAAAGGTATAGGGAGGGACGATTACTTCGTCTCCATAACCAATCCCGCAACATGCCAGTGAGAGTGAGTCTGCAGCTGTTCCGCTTGCGCAGAAATGGGTGTGTTTTGCCCCAAGATAGGTGCTGAATTCCTGTTCGAAAGTTTTGGCCTTCCAGATTCCATTGCGTTGTGAATCATGACCATATCTAAATAGTACTCCGGTTTCGAGTACATCCATAACTTCCTTTCGTTCTTCATTTCCGAATAGCTCGGTACCTGCCATAATAATTCAATTAATCTATTAAAA
The DNA here is from genome assembly GCA_903918045.1 of uncultured Bacteroidia bacterium. Lineage (GTDB taxonomy): Bacteria > Bacteroidota > Bacteroidia > Bacteroidales > Prolixibacteraceae > JAAFHB01. The sequence continues at coordinate 39,638 of CAIXCY010000240.1, read as the reverse complement.
TTTCGCTGGGTCTTAAAAACTCGTAAAATTACATTTATTTTGAAAACAAAACCTGAAAAAAGCCATTATTAAACGGTTTTGGTGCAAACAATGAACAAGAGGTAACATTAGTTCCAATCTATCTCAATCTGTCAGATGTTTTCAAAGGAAAAATATGGCCATCCCGGATACTGCCAGAAAGGCGCCTGCAATCTCTTTCCAGTTTAGTTTTTCGTGAAATATTAATACCGAAGGAATTAGAATAAAGACAGGTACTGTTGCAATCAGTGTGGATGCAATTCCAACGGATGTGTATTGAAAAGCGAAAAGACTTAGTGAGACTCCAAGAAATGGCCCGAAGAAAGAGCCAATAAGAAGGGGACCCATTGCTTTATTATTTCGTAATGAGAAACTTACCGGACGCCATTGTTTTGCCAGAGTAATAATTACGATAAATCCCAAGATTCCTGTAATTACCCTAATCTGAGATGAGGCAAAAGGATCATAGTTTCCCATTCCAAGTTTTGAAAATACAGCACCAATACCCTGACCAACCGCTCCACCAAGTGCAAGTAATAACCCTTTAACCGGATAATTCAATCGTGATTTATTGGTTTCAGATTCCGGACGTTTCAAAATTACGATCGCTATTCCCCCTAAAACCAGTAGCATCCCCAATCCGTTTAGCCAGGTTAACCTCTCGTGCAGAATCAGCGCCCCGGAAAGAGCTGCCACGGGTGGTGCGAGCGACATAATCAACATCGATAATTTGGCAGACTGGTAAGAATAGGATTTAAAAAGGCAATAATCGCCGGCGACAAAACCGATGAATCCCGATATCGACAACCATTTCCATGCCTCCGGTGAAGCATCCATTGGGGTCCAAAGTCCTCGCATTATTTTTGACCAGACTAAAAACATTCCCATTGCAAGGACTAACCTGGTAATATTTACCGCCAGTGAGCCTGCTCTTCGTGTGGCAAGGGAAAAAGATAACGCCGATGCAGTCCAGCAGATTGCTGTAATTATGCCTGCTATTTCGCCCGGATGACTTATTTGCATGAACTTTATAAATTGCAGGCAAAGGTAATTATACCGATTCACTTATCAGCTCAGACGGTAACAAATTTGACAGATTTAAATAAAACCGGATTATTTCCTGCTCTTCTTAGAGCTGTTAATGCCTAAAACTGCGTTAATCAATGAAACTAAAATACTGAAGATTATTGCTGTAAATAGGCCGGAGACCGAAAATCCCCTGACGAAATGATTGGCAATCAGTACAATAAAGCCATTGATTACCAGGAGAAAGAGTCCAAGCGTAATAATGGTTACCGGCAGGGTCAGAATAATTAAAACAGGTCTTATGATTGAATTTAGTAATGCAAGGACCACTGCAACAACAAAGGCTGAAAATACGGATGAAACCACAACACCAGGGAGGAGGTATCCTACTACCATAATTGATATCGTGCTGATTAATATACGTGTAAGCATGTCAGATGTTATGTCTTTAAGAGTTTTGATAGATTTTAAAGATATAATTATTTATAGTTTTGACGAAATATGATTTGATTAGATACGGACAGATTTATAAATCCACAAGCTGAAAGCAAAGTTAGCCTGAGAAATTTATGATTTATTTGAAAAAAAAATCGCAAATTTGAAGATTCATACTTAAAAAATAAAATATGCGTCTTATTGTTCAGTCAGAGGCTGTTGGAGTTGCAAAATGGTCTGCTACCTATATCGCCCGGAGAATAAATGAATCTGCTGATTCATCTGCAAAACCTTTCGTTCTTGGACTTCCAACAGGAAGCACTCCACTGGGCACCTATGCTGAGTTAATTGCCATTTATCGTGCGGGGAAAGTATCGTTCAAAAATGTAGTCACTTTTAATATGGATGAATACGTTGGAATTCCTAAAAATCATCCGCAGAGTTACTACACTTTTATGTGGGATAATTTTTTCAGCCATATCGATATTCTGCCGGCAAATGTTAATATTCTTAATGGTAATGCGCCAAATCTGAAAGATGAATGTGCGGACTACGAGGCAAGAATTGCAGCTGTCGGGGGCATTGACCTGTTTATGGGAGGTATTGGCGAAGACGGACATATTGCTTTCAACGAACCGGGTTCGAGTCTGTCGTCCCGAACTCGCGATAAAGCACTTAATGAGGATACAATACTGGTTAACAGCCGATTTTTTGATAATGATGTGAACCAGGTTCCAAAGTCAGCATTGACAGTTGGGGTTGGAACAGTAATGGATTCACGCGAGGTTCTTATTCTGGTTACTGGTCATAATAAATCAAGGGCATTACGTCAGGCTGTAGAAGAGGGTATTAATCATATGTGGACAATTTCTGCACTTCAGCTTCATCCTCATGGGTTGATTGTGTGCGACGAAGCCGCTACGGTTGAACTAAAAGTTGGAACCTATCGCTATTTCAAAGATATTGAGAAGGATAATCTGAATCCTGAATCGTTGTGGAACGCTGACAAATATTTGGGTTGGTAATCTGAATCACTTAAGCCATAGTGGCTTCACCATCGAAAAAGCTTTATCTGCAATTGGTGAACAAATAAAACATAAGTTCACTCAAAGTAATCCGGAGTTGTGAAACTCCAACATCAAAACAGATAACAATAAAAAATCACGCAAAGTCTCAAAGCTGCAAAGATTCTTTCCTTGCGGCTTTGCGATTTTTAACAAGCTCTCTATCTTCTGCTATTTTTATACCTGGTTCAGGAAATGATGGTCCAGCAATTTTTTCTCAACTGGGTTTACCTTATTCAGGGCTAAGGTACGATAGGCCATCCTTGCTACCTTTTCTATAACAACAGTGTGGTCAAAGGCGCTGCTTACATCTTTTCCCCAACAGAAGGGACCATGCCCATATACGAGAACTCCGGGAATTCGCATCGGATCAAGATTGAGGTTTCGGAAGGTATTTACAATCATTTTCCCAGTCTCCAATTCAAGATTGTCTTCCACCTGCTCAATTGTAAGTGGGAGAGTACAAGGGATCTCTCCGTTAAAAAAATTGGCATGGGTAATTCCTAAAGGGGGAATTCCCCTGCCAGCCTGAGCCCAACAGGTGGCATACTCGGAATGGGAATGGAGGATGGCTCCTATTTGGGTGAAATTTTTGTATAATTCGAGATGGGTATTGGTGTCGGTGGATGGTTTAAGTGTTCCTTCAACGATTTTTCCATTCAAATCCATCACTACCATATCTGCAGGAATCATCTCTTCATACGAAACCCCGGATGGCTTAATTACCACCAGGCCGCTCTGACGGTCAATTGTGCTTACGTTTCCCCAGGTATAGATCACAAGTCCTTGTTCCACTAGCTTTAAACTAGCCTTATAGACCTGGTGTTTCAGGTTTTCGAGCATTGCAGACGTATGTTTTAGTTTGATGTAAATATGGATTAAAGATCGTATTTAAATTCTAAATTCTTATTAAAATGGCAGGAAATATTTGCAATCGAATTTTTTTTCCTGATTTTGATGACGATTTTTCGTTTAACGCCTCTTCTGAAATGATGATCTCGGATAACGAAAAAAAACCGGTCCAATAATGAACCGGTTTTCTCAATCGGATAATCTAGTTTACCAGATTTTCACCCGTTTAGCCGCTTCGAGGAACATCGGCTGTCCCGGTTTAATATTGAAAGCTGCATAAAATTCGGGAATGTTTTTTAACGGACCAATTACACGTAAATTTCCCAAAGAGTGTGGATCTTCTTTGGTGCGGCGAATAATCTCCTTATCCCGGATATTCTGGGCCCAGACATGGGAGTAGGCAAGGTAAAACCGTTGGTCAGGTGTGAATCCATCTATTTTACTGGTTTCCTTACTGGCAATCTTGAATGCCTGATAGGAGATATTTAAACCACCCAGGTCGGCGATATTCTCACCGAGGCTTAACTTTCCATCAGCATGAATTGAATCAATTACAATATAACTACTGAACTGGTCAGCCAATACTTTTGTCCGTTCGTCGAATTGTTTTGAATCTTCAGCTGTCCACCATTCTGTAAGATTGCCAACTTTGTCATATTTGCGACCCTGATCGTCAAATCCGTGGGATAGCTCATGACCGATCACAACCCCGATTGCGCCATAATTAACTGCGTCATCTCCGTTTAGAAAAAAGAAAGGAGGTTGTAAAATGGCTGCAGGGAATACAATTTCGTTCATGTCGGGTGAATAATAGGCATTAACAGTCTGCGGAGACATATACCATTGTGTTTTGTCGACCGGTTTATTGATCTTGGCGTAATTAAAGGCAGTTTCGAACTGGTTGGAACGAATTACGTTCTGAACATACGAATCGTCGAAAATCTCAAGAGCTGAATAGTCTCTCCATTTGTCCGGATAACCGATTTTAACATTTACTGCCTGAAGTTTTTCAAGGGCTTTTAGTTTTGTCTCAGCCCCCATCCATTCGAGATTTTTAATCCGTTCTCCAAGTGATATGCGGAGGTTTTCAACCAATTTAATCATCCGTTGTTTTGCCTCTGCAGGGAAATATTTGGCTACATAAAGCTGACCGATTGCCTCACTCATCGCTCCGGAGGTAACACCAAGAACCCGTTTCCAACGAGGTCTCATCTTCTCAACACCGGACATCACTTTGCCATAAAAATCAAATTTTGTATTTGCAAAATCACCTGACAAATAGGAGGCTGATTGATTAATCAGGTTCCAGCGCAGGTAAACTTTCCAGTCTTCTACCGGAACCTCTTTGATAACTGCACTTATTTCTTTTATAAACTGAGGCTGACCAAGGTTAATCTCACCCGGATCACCAACACCCTGAGCTACAAAATAGCGATTCCAGTTAAACGAAGGGGAGAGAGCCGCCAGTTCCCTGGTGGTCATCTTATTGTAAGTTTTATGAGGATCGCGTTGTTCAAGACGTGTCATCGAAGCTTTTGCCAGGCGGGTTTCAAGACTCATGATCGTCTGAATCGATTTCTTTGCAGTAGCTTCATTGTCACCAAGCAGATTTAATATCTTTCCGATATAAACCTCGTATTTTGTCCTTAACTCTTTTGACCGCGCATCATCATTGATATAATAATCACGGTCAGGCATGCTGATTCCACCCTGGCTGAGTTGTGCAATGACCTTTGAACTGTTCTTTGCATCAGCAGAACCGTAAAATCCGAAGAGAGCCGAAAATCCGTAGGTGTGAAATTTGGCAATCTCCAATTCAACATCGTCAATTGTCTTTATTGCCTCCACCTCCTTGAAATAGGGTGCCAGTGGGGTGAATCCTTGTTTCTCAAGTTTCACTGAGTCCATACCAAGATTAAACAACGTGGCAGTTTTGTCGGCAATCGACCCTTTCTCATTTTTCTTTGAAGCGGTCTCTTTTACTAATTCATTTAATTGCTTTTCAGCTAATTCAGCCAGCTTATCAAATGATCCAAAACGGGCCCGATCGGCAGGCAAAGGATTGAGCTTTTTCCAGCCTCCATTGGCATATTCATTAAAATCAACACCTGGATCAACTGTCGTGTTCAGATCTGCAAGACTAATTGCAGGTGGCGTATTGAGTGGTGCATCATCAGTCCAGGCAACAAGAGTTCCAATTGTCATTACGATCAGGAATAGTGAAATTAAGAGTGATCTACTTTTCATAATTTATAAAAATTTGCGAGCGCTAAAAATATCTTTTTTTGTTGAATTCAAACATGACAGAACTTAGTTGTTTTAAAAAATGTAAAAACATACAAATGAAAGTTTTAACATCTTGTTTTTGTTTGTATCCTTGCAACTTCTAACGAACGACGAATTATATGCGGACTAAAATCGCGTTAACCATTGCTTTTCTTGGAGTATTTCTAACCGTTTTCAGCCAGCCAAATCCGACATGGGAAAAATGGAACTGGTTAATTGGTGATTGGGCAGGAGAGGGAAGCGGTCAACCAGGGCAGGGGGGTGGCACCTTCACCTTTAAAGCCGACCTTGATCAAAAAATTCTGGTTCGAAAAAGTCATTCGGAATACCCAGCTGTAGGAAGTAAGCCTGAAATTACTCATAATGACCTTCTGATTGTTTATCCCGATCATTCAGGAAATGGTTCCAAGGCTATCTATTTTGATAATGAAGGTCACATCATTAACTATTCGATTACCTTTTCAGATAAGTCAATCATTTTAACAAGTGAAAAAGTTCCGAATGTTCCTCTCTTTAGGTTGACCTACACGTTGCTGGAGGATCAAAAAGTAAACACTAAATTTGAGATTTCAAGAGATGGGGCGAATTTCAATACTTATCTGGAGGGAAATAGTATAAAGATAAGAAATGAAAAACCCTGACAGTGATCCGAACCCTGTCAGGTCAAAATAAATACTATTTAAACTGAAGTAATCCTACCTCATCCGGATTGATAGGTATCCGGTTTCCAAGTATTCTGGATCCGGTTTCCGTAATCAGGATATCATCTTCGAGCCTGATCCCCCCAAAATCGAGGTATTTATTCACCTGATCAAAATTTATATACGAATGATTCGTTTTTTCAGCGGCCCATTGTTCAATTAATGCAGGAATAAAGTAAATGCCAGGTTCATTGGTGATTACGAAATCTTTCTGAAGCCGGCGGCCGAACCTCAGGTAGGCTGTACCGAATTGCTTAACCGGCCGGATTTCATCATCATAACCCACATGGATCTGCCCGTAATCTTCCATATCGTGAACGTCAAGACCCATCATGTGTCCTAACCCATGAGGGAAGAACAGGGCATGTGCACCATTGGCAACCGCCTCCTGAATATCACCCTTCATTAATCCAAGTTCCTTTAAACCTGTCGCGATCACCTCTGCAACTTTAAGATGGATACTTAAATAGGTTTCTCCGGGTTTCATGAGTGAAGTGGCTGTATTATTGGCCTTCAGTACAATATTATAAATCTCAAGCTGTTTTTGGGTGAACTGACCACCAACAGGGACCACCCGGGTAAAATCGGAGGCATAATGCAGGTTTGATTCTGCTCCTGCATCGGTAATCATCAGTCTCCCTTGCTCCAGTTTAAAGGAGTGATCATGATTATGAAGGGTTTGCCCGTTTTGGGATAGGATGGTTGGAAAGGATGTTCCGGCGCCATGAGACAGAGCAATACCCTCAATGGTGCCTGCAATCTCATGTTCCATCATGCCCGGTTTTGCCATTTTCATAGCGGTAACATGCATTTTATACCCGGTTTCGCAAGCCTTTTCTATTTCTGCAATTTCGTAGGAATCTTTGACAGATCTCATTTCGACCAGGCTCCGTATCAATTCAATTGAGGCCTGTGAAGTTAGCTGTGAAGCCTGAATTGCAGTTAATTCCTGGAGTATTAACTTATTTTCTGCCCGATATGGCGGAAGAAAGTGAATTTTAACTCCCTTGTTTTTCAGATTGACCACTTCGGTGAAAAGATCCTTAACCGTCGATGTATGAGTTACACCAACTGAGGCGGCCAGATCCTGAACTGATGGCTTTATCCCCATCCAGATGATATCCTCCATGGTGATATCGTCACCAAAGAGGGTATCATTTCCTGAATCAGCATCAATAATTCCAAATAACCCCGGAATATCGAGCCCAAAGAGATACAAAAATGTACTGTCCTGCCTGAAATGATAAGCGTTATCGGTATAATTCATCGGCGACTCGCCATTCCCCGGGATTAAAATGATACCGCTTCCCACCTTTTCGCGAAGTTGTTTTCTGCGGGCTGAATAAATATGCTTGTTGAACATTTACTTTGATTTAGTTAGTTTTCTTGTTTTGGAGCTTGATGATCAGATCGTTCTGATTGGTCTGTTAACCGGTAATTTTTGCTGGTAGTCCCGATTTTATTACTTTCTTGTCGTTTGCCGGACGAGGAATAAACATATCAGTTTTAGTTAAGCCAGCCTCCTTAATCGCTTTCAGGCAATATTCGAGTCTTCCAAGGTCGTTATTGGATCCATTATTTGTTCCGAGAGAGAATTTGACCCCTGCAGCCCTGGCCCGCTGGATAAATGCAATGCTTGGAATTTTAAACCGGGCATTGATCTCGAGAGCAACATCATAATCTTTTAACACTTTAATGACCCGATCCATCCGCTCCGGCGTCCAAAGACGGTCATAATCAGGGGCAAGTTTGGCAGGGAGATAGGTCGGATTGGCATGAATATCTACCGGTTCCTGACTAAGTTCGGATTCAATTTTTCCAACAAGCATATCCATAAACTTCTGTTCGTCGTCAACAAATGTCTCCTCGGGGATCCAGAGTCTCATACGTCGCCCTTTTAAATCGGTCCAGGTCATTGCATCTGTAAAGATATAGTCGAATTGTGCAATCGCTTTTGGAGAGAACAGGGTTACCCATTCACGTCCCTCACATTGCATCGCCTTAAAAACGGGCTCTTTGCTTATGTTGTTGTAATATGCATTTAATGTTGAATCGTTGGTGACCGGGAATTTAAGTCCGCAATTTGCAGCTACTCCATAGTTACATCCAATGAGCTGGGCATGTTTAACTGCCTGATCCATTGTGAGTCCACCTTTGAGGTGTGTGTGGAAATCAATCAGAGGAAACTCCTGTTCATTTAAAAGATCAACGACTTTAGTAAGGCTATCCGCTGCGGCCAGACCTGTCTGTACACCGGGCAGATCATCAAGGGGTTTAATCGTAATCTCCTGAACTAAGATCTCTCCGTCTCCGTTTGACCGGCGGATCACAACTCTACCCTGGGTAAGTATTCTGCCCGAAATATCACTTGCGCGAATCACATTGGTGGGCTCATCATATTCACTTATTGTTTTATCATTGACAACCACTTTAATGTGATTGGCCTCAACCGTAACTCCAAGAGTAAACCATTGATCGTCAACTGCTGTTCGTACAAAGTTGTTTCTGACCCTGGAAAGGCTTCCTGTCTTCTGCAGATTACCTGTCCGATAGTCGCTGTTGTTTATTCTTACTTCATAACCATCTGCCGTACTTGCAGCATTTGTTGCAGCAAAGATTAGTAATCCCTCTGCACCCGCCGTCGTTTTCAGTTTGACTGTCAGTTCAAAATTCCTTACATTGAATTGGGAGGTCATCGATGATGCCGGATTTTTCAGCAGTAATCCATCATCTGAAACTGTTACATCATGAAGCAAACAATAATTTTCGATGTTTGAAGCATCAATTTTTGTTATCTCCCCTTTTTCGGGACCTGTCTGACAGCCCGTAAATCCAATGACGGTAAGGATTGCAAATAATAATTTAATTGGTCGCATAAATTATTGATTTTATCTGATTTAAATTGATTTACGAAATTACCAAGATTATTGCTTTAAACGATTATGAAAACATCAAATCTTTATAAAGTTAAGGTTTTGATCATTAATATTCATTTTCAGATGTCGTCGTCGGCCTCGCCCTTAATCCTCATCACCCCATCGCCTCTTCATTTTTATCACACAACTTTCTCTTTCTCCATCATTTTCTCCCCTTCATCTTTGATCTTTCCCATCGCCTTGGCAATAGTACTTCCGGCCATAAGCTGAAGGGCATGGTAAAGCATCAATGGAAGCAAAACCACACCAAGGACTGCCTGGTCGGGAAATAACACCTTACCCATGACAGCGCCCTGTACCAAAGATTTCTTTGAACCGCAGAAAATCACGGTAATACGCTCCTCACGTTTGAATCCCAGCCAAAGTGAAATCTGGTTCATCAATGCGAAAACTACGAGGAAGAAAATTAACATCATCACAGCTAATTTAAATATCTCGGCGATTGAAAAACTTTGAAATTGATTGTCAGAAAAGGACTCACAAAAAGAGGTGTATACGATGAGAAGGATAATCAGCTGATCAAAATTCCTAAGCGTATTTTTATAAACTGATACCCACGGCCCTAGTTTTCGGTGAAGAAGTAGTCCAAGTATGACCGGTAATAATACCTGTAAACAAAGAAGCAAAATGGTATGGGTGATATCAAAATCGGGCTGTGATTTTTCTAGAATGCCACTCATCAGAAGCGGAGTAATGAATATCCCAAGGATACTCGAAACGCTTGCATTAAATATTGCTGCCGCGATATTTCCCCTGGCTATGGAAACCATAACGACAGAGGAGGAAACGGTTGAAGGTAGAGCTGCGAGATAAAAAATTCCAAGTCCGAGATTGGTTGCGAAATAATTGGGAAAGACTAATCGCGCAGCCAGGATGGTTAATGGAAAAAGGACAAAAGTTGAGAGCTGAACCACCAAATGAAGGCGCCATTTACTTAATCCGTGAAGCAGACTTTCGGGGCTTAACTTAGCGCCATAAAAGAAGAAGATCACCGAAACGCCAAACCCGGCAATTGCCGGAAGATGAAAAGCACTCTCTGCAATTCCAACTGTCGGGTAGAGCCATGCCAAAAAAATCGCACCAATCATAAGAAAGAAAAAAGCGTTCAGACCGACCTTTGAAAATGTATTTGCAAGTTGTTTTATCATATTGAGAGACCGGGTAATATCACGCAAGGGACGCAAAGTTCGCAAAGTTTTATTGAAAATTTAGCGAACCTTGTGTTCCTTGCACGTCTATTTTGATTAACAGTACTATTCGATTTAAGGTCTAAAGCTACGATTTAGTCTCCGGATTAACTTAAAAATTTCTTCCTGAGCGCTTCAATCTCTTCATCTCCGATCGGTTTCAACTCACCAATAGGAACACCCATGGTGAGCGATTTGGCGCTGAATTCGGCAACCTCAAGCCTGTCAAAAGTTTGAAGCAGTTTATCTCCTGTGATTATTATGGAGTCGTTTTCAACAATAACAGCTGCGGTATCCATGGCGATCAGATTTAGAATCGTATCAACGCCTTTGAAATGACTGCCAAAAGGTACATTTGGGACGTCCTGAAGGAATATCCAGCTTTCGGGAATTGTCCGCACATCAAATTTTTGACTCGTAACACTAAATGCCATTAGATATGGAGATTGTGTGAGGATGATTGAATTGATATGCGGGTTTCGACGGTAGATCTCCTGATGAAGCCAGGTTGCCCTGCTTGGAATCTTCCCCGGTTCACGCTTGCCGTTTTTGATCTGAACGATATCCTCAAGCATAATATTCCATCTTAATACATTGGTGGGGGTGATCAGGAAATCGTCTTCACGCCAGCGAACAGAAACGGTGCCATACGAGCTTATCATCAACCCCTGGTCACAGGCCCTCCTGACAATTCGGGTAATCTCTTCGCGACAGGCACGCTCATCCGATGGGTGAGTTACCTGCTCCATTTCGGGAAGAAGCCTTGGAATTTGAGCTTCAAACGCATCAATCTGCTCATCCCTGAGTGAATTTACCTTTCCGATTGTTTTGGCATTGATGATCGTTTTTGCGCAAAATTCGAGGGTTTCGAACCGTTGGTAGACATCCTTCATGTCAGTTCCTCCAACCACCGTTCCATGGTTCTCCATGATCACAGCGTTGAAATCCTTTGCAAATTCGGCGGCTATCTTCTCGCCCAGCTCTTCACTTCCTGGAATTGCATACGGTGCATAACCAATTGGGCCACAAACATACTTTGCCTGGGGTATTACATTGGTATCCGGTATTACATGTGCTATACTGAAGGAGACCAGCGCCGGTGGATGGGCATGAATGATTGCCTTCAGATCGGGACGAATCTTATAAATTGCCCTGTGAAAGGGGAACTCCGATGAGGGTTTGTGTTTTCCAAGGATTGTACCGTCAGCCTTGATGCAATTGATATCATCCGGCCCAAGCGAACCTTTATCTATGCCTGACGGGGTGATCCAGATATCATTCTGACCATCAATAATTGAAATATTCCCGCCGGATGTCGTTGTCATGCCGTTGCGGTAAATCCTGCCGATGATCAGTACAATCTGATCACGGGGATGCATAAGGTCAATATCGAGTAGGTGCATACGATTTAATTTTTTAAGATTTTGCCATTTTACGGCGGTAATTCTCAACCTCCCAGTTGTCTATAAATTCTATCTGTCCCTTATTCATAAATTTCGGACCCCCGAAGTTTTCTGACAGAAAACTTATTTTAAGGATATTGGTATAAACTTCAAGTACGTTTAAAGCCGATTTGATATTCTCCTCAACGGCAATTACCCCTTGACCTTCAAGTACCAATACTTTGGGAAGGTAACCATAAATATTCAGATACGCTGCAATAAGTGTTTTGGCCGTTTCGATTTGATCCTGATCATTTGCAATGGAGGGAATAAACAAATAATATGCCTTGCAATAGACGATATCATCGGGGGTAAATGCGGTATCAGCCTTTAAAAAACTGCTCGAATTTTTCGAAAAGTAATGGATTAGTTCGCTCTCACTTCCTATGGCTGTGAAATTTTGAAAGCCGCTATTTAGCCGCTCAATATTTTCGATTACCGACGAACTAAACGGTTTAGGTTTATCAGAAAGTAGGGGTTCGCCGATTTTCTGATAAATCTTATCCATTACAGCGGCGTAAATTTCGTCAATCTCTGCGACAGTATTGGCGGCAACAAAGATACCGTGGTTTTCAAGAAAAATGAGTTGAGGCGCTTTCCCAAATTTAGAGGTATAACGGGCAATTTCTGTTTCAACTTTCTTGAACAGGATATAGCCAGGATCGGTATAAGGGATGAACAAAGCCTGGTCTCCAAATATTCCCAGACAATCCGGTCTGGCATTATTTGAGCACATCAGCGCATTGACAAGTGTTGGATGGGTATGCACAACATAGGGATAATCGATTATCTCGTGCATTGATGTTTCGACGGAAGGGCGGTTATTCCCTGTAGATTCAATAGCCGCAGCCAGATCTGCCTTTACCTCCGCTTCACGTTGTGCTGAATCCTGACTATAGGTTTTTGATGAGACAATTTTAAGCTTTTCACGCGAGAGGCAGACAAATCCATTTTCATCAATGGTCTCCAGCGCAGCTCCGCTAGCCTTAATCCAAATAGATTTATCATCCTTAAACGATGTGTTTCCTCCACCCGCAATCACAAAACTTTTATCCGCTCCATACTGTCTTGAGACAGCAATTAATTCTGAAATATTCTGATCCATCCCTTAAGTTGCTATTAATTTCTACTTATTTCTTTATTTTCTCTTCTTCCCAAAAGTAAAGGAAAAATGGCTGAACATCGTTATTTAAACTGATTATTGATTTATACGATTTGTTATTACCTTTGCCGAAATAATTGAGGTTAAACTCCGTGTGCTTGAACACCACGTAAAAAACAAGTTAAATGAATAAGAGCGTTTCTGTATTGTTTATGTTTGCAGGCATCCTGTTTGCAATTTGTTTGTTGATAGCTAATATTTTAGCTACTAAAATCATCCTTATTGGCCCCTGGGCAGCCCCGGCAGGAGTGCTGATTTTCCCCATTGCCTATATTATAAATGATGTTATCGTTGAGGTTTGGGGATACCGTAAAGCGCGATTAATAATCTGGTCGGGATTTGCTGTTAACATTCTGGCAGTCCTCTTTTTTTCGCTCTCGATTGTTGTGCCTGCCGCCCCATTCTGGCAGAATCAGAATGCTTTTTCCACTATCTTAGGGAGTACGCCGCGCATTATCCTGGCAAGTCTGATGGCATATCTTGTAGGCTCATTCCTGAATGCTTTCGTCATGAGTAAGGTGAAAATCATGATGAAAGGGAAAGATTTTTCGGTTCGCGCAATCCTGTCTACCCTGGTAGGAGAAACGGCTGACTCCCTGATTTTTATTACAATCGCATTTGCGGGTAACCTTCCTCTGAATATTTTGATTGGAATGATCCTCACCCAGGCGTGTTTAAAAACGGTATACGAAATTTTGGTTTTACCTTTTACAATTATCGTAGTTAAGTGGGTTAAGAAGGTTGAAGGTGTGGACTCCTTTGATGAATCAATCTCCTATAATCCGTTTTTAATCAACCAAATCTAGGATCGATGTCGAAAGCATTAGTCGTTTATTCAGGGGGACAGGATTCAACCACCTGTCTATTCTGGGCAAAAAAGAATTTTAATACTGTTGTGGCAATCGCATTTAACTACGGGCAGCGACATGTTTCCGAACTTACTGCCGCAAAACAAATTGCTGACCAGGCTGGTGTCCCTCTCAATGTTTTTAGTATTGATCTGTTAAGTGCAGTCTCTCATAATTCGTTAACTGATTCTCAGATGGAGGTGGAGACCGATCAGCCCGATCATCGACCACCGAATACTTTGGTCGAAGGCCGGAATATGCTTTTTCTGACCTATGCCGCTATTTTCGCAAAAGCCAATGGAATCAACAACATCATCACCGGAGTTGGTCAGGCTGATTACAGCGGCTACCCGGACTGCCGAAATGAGTTTATCCTTTCATTGAATCAGACGCTGAATCTTTCGATGGATTTTGAATACACGATTCACACCCCGCTGATGTGGCTCGATAAATCGGAGATCTGGAAGATGGCCGATGAACTCGGGGCATTCGAAATTGTTCGGGATCAGACCATAACCTGTTATCATGGCATCCCCGGTGCAGGGTGTGGGGTATGCCCGTCGTGCAAGCTTAGAAACAGGGGGTTGATTAACTATTTAAAATCAAAAAATAATGGATGACTTAAAGAGTCTGGGGAAGTCCTCAGAATATGAATTCAGCTATAATCCCGCTATTCTGGAAACTTTTGAGAACCGTCACCAGAGTAACGACTATCGCGTAAAATTTAACTGTCCCGAATTTACGTCATTATGCCCCATCACTGGTCAACCTGACTTTGCAGCCATTTATATCAGCTATATTCCTGATGTTAAGATGGTTGAAAGCAAGAGTCTGAAGCTTTACCTGTTTAGTTTCCGGAATCACGGTGGATTTCATGAGGATTGTGTGAATCTGATCATGAAGGACCTTATTAAACTAATGGAACCCAGGTATATCGAGGTATGGGGTAAATTCACCCCGCGTGGTGGAATCAGTATTGATCCCTATTGCAATTATGGCAAACCGGGAACAAAGTTTGAAGCCATGGCTGAGTATCGGTTATTGAACCATGACCTTTCTCCCGAGAAGATTGATAACCGCTAGTTATTATTCTAAATACACCTTAATTCTTGCATTTTAAATTTTTTCATTTCTGTTATAAAATAGGAGAGGCGCCCAATTGAGCGCCTCTCTTAATATATAGCTGAAATAAATTAAGCTTTCATTACTTTCTTAACACCATAAATTGCGCTAGCGCCCAATTCCTCTTCGATGCGGAGTAACTGGTTGTATTTAGCCATACGGTCAGAGCGGCTCAAAGAACCGGTTTTAATTTGACCACTGTTGGTTGCAACTGCGATATCAGCAATTGTAGCATCTTCTGTTTCACCTGAACGGTGAGAAGTTACACTTGTATAACCTGCACGGTGAGCCATTTCGATAGCGTCAAGAGTTTCGGTTAAAGTACCAATCTGGTTTACCTTAATCAGGATTGAGTTGGCAGCACCAAGTTCGATACCTTTTTTAAGATATTCAACATTGGTTACAAATAAATCATCACCTACCAGCTGGCATTTGTCGCCAATTTTTTTGGTAAGTAATACCCAGCCTTCCCAGTCATTCTGGTCAAAACCATCTTCGATTGAGTCAATTGGGTAATTTGCAACGAGGCTAGCAAGGAAGTCAACCTGTTGTTCGCGGGTTCTTTTTGAACCGTTTACACCTTCGAATTTGGCATAGTTGTAAATTCCGTCTTCGTAGAATTCGGATGATGCGCAATCCAGACCTATTGAAATATCACCGCCCTCTTCTGCGCGACCTGGTTTGTAACCTGCTTTTACAATAGCTTCGAGAATACTGTTTAAGGCATCTTCAGTTCCGTCAAGTTTTGGGGCAAAACCACCTTCGTCACCAACGGCAGTGCTTAGGTTACGGTCATGAAGTACTTTTTTAAGGCTGTGGAAAACCTCAGCTCCCATACGAAGACCTTCACGGAATGAAGTTGCTCCGATAGGGCGGATCATAAATTCCTGGAATGCGATAGGGGCATCTGAGTGAGATCCGCCATTGATGATATTCATCATTGGAACTGGCAATGTTTTTGCGTTTGTTCCGCCGATATAACGGTAAAGTGGCATGTCAAGGTAGGCAGCAGCAGCTTTTGCAACGGCAAGCGATACACCTAAAATAGCATTTGCACCAAGGTTTGATTTGGTTTTTGTACCATCAAGTTCAATCAGTTTATTGTCCAATTCAACCTGATTCAACGCACTCATGCCAACAATCTCTTCTGCAATTGTAGTGTTGATATTTTCAACGGCTTTAAGAACACCTTTTCCAAGATAACGTTTTTTGTCTCCGTCGCGTAGTTCAAGGGCTTCGTTTTCGCCGGTTGATGCACCCGATGGTACAGCAGCACGACCCATAATTCCACTTTCAAGGGTCACTTCAACTTCTACGGTAGGATTACCGCGTGAATCAAGAATTTCTCTTCCGATTACTTTGTCGATTAACATTGTTTTTTTGTTTTTATTCGATTAAACAATAATATTGCTGTCAGGCTGACAGTGATTTACATGATACTGATGCATATACTTTAAACCCGACAAAGATAATCATTCATCCTTTGAATTGAAATAAAATAAGCGGGCTACTGTTAACAAGAGGTTAAATTTATTGCTTCTCCTTTTCAAGTCTTTTTTGGATCTTTTTTATAGCTGATTCAATTGGTTTCTCGGGTTCTATGACATTATATTCGCCCCAGAATTCCCGGTCAGAAAATCCGGATATCTCATCGGTCATCACGATGTTAGGTTTCATTCGTTCGCTAAATTTCACAGGTTTTTCAGTGGTTTTCTCCCAATCGGTGACGGCCATTTCGATGGTTGATTCGTATATCGTGTTAAATAGTCGTTTTTTCCATTCAATCTTGAAAATAATCTGACCTCTTGAATAGCTATAGTACCATTTGCCATTTTTTTCGCGATAATCGATACGGTAGGCGGCCATTGTCGGGTAAACTTTAGCACTGACCGGTTTCTTTTTGATAAACATCTCGGAACTCAGGACTTTATTGGATACATTCAGGTTGAAGGTTGCGCTTGTAATTGCGAGGCTTTCGGTGTCTATATACAGTCTCCCGAAATAGAGCGGTTCAGTCACAAATGGACGTTGTTTAAATTCAAGAATATAAATAAGCCGGTCATTGATTTTGGTAATGTTCTCCAGTTTGAATTCGTAATTGCCCAGCATATCTTCAGTGAATATCATCTCCGGATTCTTCATGATATCCAGGAATAGGGTGTTATAAGGTCCTCCCTGAAGCTTAAAGGTTAACGTATCGAGTTTGGTATAATCGGTGCTCTTCCTTGCTTTATAAAGCTGCGCAATGTCAATTTTATTTGACGTATATGGTTGTTTGAAAATTTCAACAACAGCCTCTGATAGTGAGACATAGGTCCTTCTTTTTTTGATTGTCTCACGGTAGAATGCGGTCATTGAGGTAGGATCACTGAAATAATTCTCCCCCCGCTTATTCATTACCGCGCGGATTAGCAGCTCGGGGTCTTTGGGAAATACCTGGACTTCATTTAAGGCAACAACCAACATCTCAAGCTCTATCCGGGTCTTCTCAGGTTTAAAAAATGCAAGATTCACACTTTTTTCTTTGTACCCAAGAAATGAGATTGTAATTTTGCCTTCCTTCATGTTTTTGGGAACTTTTATTGAAAATTCACCCTCGGTATTGGTGATTGTAGATATATTGGTCCCGTCGAGTGACAAAGAGGCGAAGGCAAGGGGGTTTCTTGTTTCCTGATCAACCACTGATCCCTTAAATTGAATGTAGGTTAATGTGTCCGGCTGATTCGACTTTGGCAAACCAGGAAGGGCCAGCACTGCTTGGTAGCATCCCATAAAAATCAGGATTAATACGGATAAGGTGAGTGCTCTTTTTATCGATTGAAAGTTTTGTGTTTTCATGGCTTCCATTTTAAGGTGTGAATTTATACTCAATAGACAGTTACCCGTGAATTGACCCCTATTCAAACAGCGGATTTAAAGATCATTTATATTGAAATTTGAATACTTCCTGATTTGGCGATACGATTTTCCTGATAAATTCGGGATTTATGGTATTTTGCAAGAGGAAATATACCATAAGTGATCAGTATCCGGAAGGTGGTGGTGTTTTGGCTCCGAATAGTTTAAAATATCCCGAATCTTAATTTATAATTGATTTAAGAGCTTTATATGAAACGATTTTTCCTGTTAATCCTCGGATTTGTTTTTATTCAATCCGTATTTGGCCAAATGGATTCTCTTTTTAAGAGGGGGCCACTATTAAATGCCGGCTATTCGGTCTATGCAATAGATGCTGAAACCGGGAACCTCTTATACTCCACACCGCAGGTCAGCCTCGTTCCTGCTTCGGTGATGAAGCTCATAACTACTGCAACTGCGCTTGAGATTCTTGGGCCTGATTTTCGGTTTCATACGCAGATCGGATTCACAGGCAAGATCAATTCAGAAACTGGGATTCTAAAAGGTGATCTGATCCTAAAGGGGGGATGTGACCCTGCATTTTACTCCGAATATTTTGCAGAACATTACCAGGGAACATTTGAGGCCTGGGCTAAAGTTATCCTGAAAAGGGGGGTGAAAGTAATCGAAGGGAATCTGGTTGTGGATCTTGCCCAATTATCCGGTCAGCCAGTGCCCGGAGGATGGTTGTGGGAGGATATTGGAAATTACTATGGCGCCGGGGTCTCTGCTCTTACCTATTCGGATAACTGTTATAGTATTCATTTAAAATCTTCAGAATCGTCGGGACAGCCAACGATAATTAATTACTTTTCTCCGGATATCGACAGCCTTAAATTGGTTAATCGGGTCGTTTGTTCAGAAATAAACCATGATCTCACCATAATATACGGAGCTCCGGGTTCCAATTCTCAGGTTATTGAAGGGTCAATACCGAAGGGGCGGACAGATTTTGTAGTTAAGGGAGCAATGCCGGATCCTGCCTGGGTTTGCGCCGCCGAATTTAAAAAAGTGCTGGAATCTGTCGGATTGAAAATGACCGGAAAGGTGATTGTGGTAAATAAATTAAATCCGGGAGGTTTTGAACTTCTGACAGATAAACCCTCACCACCGCTCAATGAGCTGATCATTCCGCTGAATCATGAGAGTATCAATCTTTTTGCCGAACATCTTTTAAGAGAGATTGGCCGTAAAGTAAAGGGTCCAGCGACTTTGACGGAAAGCCTTGAAGCAGTAAAAGATTTCTGGAATGAGAAAAAGATCTTTATTGAGGGGTTTTATCCGACTGACGGAAGCGGTTTGTCGCGTTCAAATGGAGTTTGTTCACGCACGCTCGCGGAGGTGATCCGTTTTATGTATCTGAGTCCGAATCGCGATAATTTTTTCAAATCGCTTCCTTTGGCCGGGAGGAAGGGCACCCTGCAGTTTGCTTTTAAGGGTACGAAACTTGAGAATAACCTGCAGGCAAAAACAGGGTCGATGACACGTGTCCGCAGTCTCGCGGGAATCTTTACCAACAGAAAAGATAAAAAAGTTATTTTTGCAGTGATGACCAATAATTTTGAAGGTACGCAACTGACAATGGGTCATACCATCGAAGCAATTTTAAGTGAATTATATCTTGCGGATATTCCGGTTTCGGACAAAAATTAGAGTTTCTTCCTGAATTGAAATTACTTATCCTGGAGGGTTTCACCTTTGACGATAAATCCGTCAGCTGTAAAATGGTTTTTCAATGACCCCGACTGGACCTGTATGACTATAAATACCAGAGGGATGAGCGAGTTATTTTTCCATATCCGTGCACCGTCGGGAGCAATCCGGATAACAGATCCCTCCTTAACGGGAATCAATGTGTCATCAATCTGAAATTGCCCTTCACCCTTAATAAATATATAAATTTCCTCATGCTCCCTGTGCCTGTGAATAAAAGGCATTGACTCGCCGGGAAGAAGAACCTGGAAAGAAATTTCGGCACCGGTGGTTTTCAGGACCTCACCAATAAAGGTTTTCCCTTTTATTTCGAGGTTTGCACGGGGGATTATATGGGAATATCCGGATAGTTGATCCAGGTTTCCAATATCCAGAGCCGAATAATTTTTCCCTTCTGAAATGATTTTTAAATTTTTCAAGTATTTTTTTTAGAATTATATTGAATAACCTATGAAATTAAATCGTTTGTTATGGGTTGAACTCTGCTCTTAATGCCGCTAATTTAAGCTGAAGCTGGCTGATCGTATCAATTTTAAGCCCTTTGTGGTAGGTTATTTTATGAAAACTGAGATCATTCAAAACTGAGATCCATTCATCGCAACCATCGAAACAGACATTACAGGAGTTGTAATTGAGCTTAATAAACTCATCAGCATTAATGGAATTGCGTATTTGTGTCCATTCAATTTCCGGTACACCCCTCTTCTTCTGAATTTGAGGTTTTGAGGATAGCCGGGGAACATAATAGGCATACCGGATTTCGGTTTTGGTTATTATAAGTGAATCGGTGGCTGATCCCCAACCACAAACAAATCCTGCCTGAATTATAACCTGTTGATTAGTGAGTTGGTCTCTTTCCACCCTTCGACATGAATCAAACAGTCCAGATATGAAGAAACACAATATAATGATTGAAAATTTCAAGTTCACTTTGAAATTATTAAGTATTGGGATTGTTATTTCGTAATCTTTCTCCTTAAATTGCTGCGATCCGCCGAATCTCTTCAAGCCTGACTTTCGCCTCCTGATCAATTAGGAAATGGTCTTTAAGATTCTCACAAATATATTCATTACAGAAACCACAATAAGCGATTCTGTCACCCATTTTGATTGAATTATATATGTCGTCTAAAGTTAATGAATCTTATAAAACCGTGCAGCATTTGAATAAAATATTTTCTCTTTCTGCAAATTGGTCAGGAAGGGTGCATTTTCAATGTTTTTTATAGATAACGGTATTGCATCCTCCCAAATCATTTGATCAGAGCCATACATAAGCCTGTTTTCAAAGCCGGCAGTAATCAGCGATTTTAAGTAATTGTGAAATTCCGCAACCGGAACCAACCAGTCAATTGCCGACAGATCGGCATATACCTGGGGATAGACATTAAGTATCGCTTTGGTCTCTTCCAGAAAAGGATACCCCATGTGCATCAGCTGAATCTTTAGCTTTGGATGCCGGATTAAGACAGGTTCGATGGATAAAGGTCTGCCAAATCCGATTCTGAATTTGGGACAACAGGTATACGGAGTATTCGGAGCCGCTTCCCCCGTATGAATAGTTACCGGAATCTCTAACCGTTCACAAATGGCGAGGTATGGCTCAAGCTTCGGATCATCAAGCGTTCTCCCTTCATATTGTAGTCCAAGTTCCCCAAAAACGAAAAATTTTTTGGCTTCAAAAAGCCGGACAAAAGTGGTTGTGTCCGGTAATGGATTATTCTGGTGATCCGGGTATTCGAGGGAACTGATGAATCTTTGACCTTCCACTTTGGCATAATCATCATTTCTTGAGATGGATCCTGATGAGATTACCTTTACAACATTATATTTTTTTAGCAATGCAATATTGCTCTGGCAGATCTCTTCGTTAGTCAGTGCATTTGGTTTTTTCCCTGTCACAGGATTGGGCGGCGGGATTTCGCCATAGTCGCCCGCTGACCTGGAGTGAAAATGGACATCGATTATCCTTCGCTGTGCATAAATGTTCTGAGACAATATTGCCAGACCTAAAAGTAATCCGTAAACTTTGATCATCATTAATATTTCATTGGTAATGGTAGCTGAAACATTTCTTTAATATATTCTTATTCAACTTTTTTTCAATTTATTTTTATCACCGAATTTATATCCAATGATGAGTTTGACAATAAATCCGTCCGTTGATTGTGTCATTCCCCACCCGGTGCCGCAATTAAATTCCCAGTCCGGATTAAGGTTTAAATCCAGCGCAGCGTAAAGAGTGTGCTGTTGATCCGTGCTTTTTAATCGATTAAACAGGGGGCCCGTTGATCCATAATATTCAGCACCAAAATCAATTTTCTGATTAATATGAAATGCGACTTTGCAACTTGGCTCAAAACTAAACGATTGATTCTTATTCAGACCTTCCAGTGATTTTCCGAAGGCAGGATTCAAGGAAATGTAAAATACCCTGAAATCTTTATCAATAATTGGGCGGATTTCAGCAGTCCATGTATCCGCAGAATAGGCTCTTCGCTGGTAACCAATTTCAGTAGAGAGGCTTAGTCCGACCGGTAAATGCCACTGTTCAGGAATGGTGATTTTGGGCCGGATATGGGTTCCCACCCATTGACTCCCAAAATCCTTCTGGGTATTCAGAAACTGGTAAAATCCAATCTCAAAATTAGTTGCAAAACCATGTGTGATTTCCAATGTTTGACGTAATGCATTTTGGGTAGGACGAACCTGATCGATCATCGGTTTTCCGGAAGCAGATATATTGGAATGCAATTCTATTCCTGTATAACTTGGTGCAATCGTTTCGGCAGGATAGACCTGGATTTCATAATTTTCCTGCCCCCAAAGCAAAATGGGGATAAGGCAGGTAAAGAAAGTGATAAATAGAATTATTTTTTTATTCATTAGATATCTTAAGAAATTAAATTTTCTGTTAACTGTATTATAGCTCATTCAGAACAACACGGGGACCTATAAGTTCAAGGTTATCCCTCATAGGTAACATCAATTTAATATTCTAATTATAAATCTTAAGTTTTTGCCTCCAATGTGTAAAACATACTTGTTATCTAATCGGATGATTCAACATGCTTTTTATAATTGTCAAGAATTGATTGCCATCCACTTTTTTGAAATTCAATAGGATGGGTGGTTTCGGCTTCGAAAGTTTCAATAATGGAGGTTTGGGCACCCGCAGAAGTAAAGTTAATGCTGACTTTGCGATCATCTCCAAGGGTATATTCCATAGATTCATTCGTGGTTATAAAATCATAGGTTCCAATTAAATCAAAACCCATTGAACCGTCTTTTGCCTCCATTCTTGAGAGGAACTTTCCTCCTGCTTGAAGGTCGTTCTCGGCATAGGGTGTATGCCAATCTTCACTTGCATTATTCCATTTCGTAATGTGCTCCGGCGATGTCCAGAGTTTCCAGACTTTTTCGACAGGTGCGTTAATTGTTGTTTGGACCGTAATTTGTATTTTCTCCAACTGTTCCATAAGGGTATGATTAATTTGATTTTCAATAACTAAATTGAGCAGGTCCTTTCCGAAATCGTGAAATTCCTGAAAGGACCTGTGAATCTATTATTTAATCGGTAATTGTCCTATTGTTTTGGCTGAAAATCAGGATGACCGCACTGCCATAACACAAAAGCAAACTGATCTGCAAAATTAGCAAAGGTGACGTTCTTATCTTCAGTGAAGTGTCCGTTATCATAGTTAACCTTCATCAATACAGGTTTTCCTGAGGCCGAAGCATTCTGCAGGGCTGCAGCAAACTTGCCAGGCTGCCAGGCAACTACACGCGGGTCATTCCATCCGCCGACACAAATAACAGCAGGGTATTTTGTCCCTTTTACAACATGTTGAACACCATCCATTTCGTAAAGCGCTTTGCATTCCACGCTATCTTTTACAGTACCAAATTCCGGGATATTTACGGGTCCGTTTGCATCAAACTCTAGTCTTAATGCATTTGCGCATCCTACATTGCAGATTGCAGCAGCAAATAAATCGGGTCGTTCAGTGATGGCCCTGCTAATCAGGATCCCGCCGGCACTGGTTCCTGTTCCGGCAATTTTAGCTTTTGAAGTATATCCTTTAGCGATCAGGTATTCAGCGCAGCTTATAAAATCTTTCCAGGTATTTGGTTTTGTTGTCTTGTATCCGGCCTTGTACCATTCTTCCCCTTTTTCGCTGCCACCGCGGATATGGGGAATAGCGATAACCACCCCTTTTACAGCAAGGGCATTTTCACGGGCACTAAAATAGGGGACTGCACTCATTCCGTAGGCTCCATAACCATCAAGCAGGCATGTATTTTTGCCATCCAATTTAATTCCTTTTCTGTAGATTATTGAAAGCGGAATCATTGCGCCGTCATGCCCCTTAACTTCAACTTCCTGTACCTGCAAGTCTTTATAGGCGGCCGGGTAAACCGATGGTTTATTGAAAATAGATGGCGTAAGCGAATCTGTGGCGGCGTTGAAGTTAAATTCAGTATAGGGCTTGTTCCATGAGGTAATGCCAAGATTGCAATTATTGCTCTTCGTATTTATGCAACTTATATCGATTGTCCCAGAATAGGGTAGCTTTACAGTAGTTGTAGTTTTTGTTTTTAGGTTATATTTTGATAAATGATTGTTTATCCCGTCGCTGTGAACGATTAACAGGTAATCTTTGGAATTGATGAAATATTCCAGGGTCTGATCACGCTTCTCGGCTAAAACGGTACCAGCTTTTGACCAATCGGGGTGAAGCAGACTGGTTGAGATAAGTTTGTAGTTTTTAGCATTATTATGAGTGACAGCAAATGCTTCATCTCCAATTACTATAAAACCACGAACCAGCATATCTGCAGCGGTACATAACGGTTTCCATGCTATTTTTTTTGATCCGGCTTCTCCGATTGGCGCATAGTATTGGACCAATTCAGGCTGAACACTGCCAACTCCCGAAAAAATATAATTCTTTGAGTCTTCACTTAATGCAACATAAGGATAGACACCCGGGTCGATTTTCAGGTCGGGATAACTCCCATTGCTGAAAAAATCAACATCGCTGGTTGTGGAATTGCCTACCAGATGCAATTTTGTTTTTGAATTGAGGCGTGATTCAGGATCTTTATTGTCGGCAGATTTAATCCACATATAAAAGAACCCTTTGTTATCGAAGGTCCAATTCATTATCCCGGCTGTAGGATAGATCGAATCATTTGAAAATTTGCGGGTATCGACATCCATCACTTTGATCGTTGATACTTCAGCCCCCTGTTCCGAATAACCAATTGCGATTTTTTTTCCGTCATAACTCGGGATTGCCGATTCCAACGTCAGGGTTTTCCCTTTTATGTAGGTTTTAGGATCAAAAAGGAGTAATTCTTTTCCGTTATTCCCCTGCCGGAAATAGAGTTTTCCGACATTTTCACCGGGCATTGTTTTCCGATAAAATATCCTGCCGTTTTCATAGGTGATCGATCTTAACCTTGGTGGCTGAAGTTTGTCCAGTTTCTTCCATTCGGCAATAAGCTCGTCACGCCCTTTGAGGTTGTTGAGAACTGAATTTGTATAATCGGCCTGCTGTTTGAACCAGGTCGATACCTCTGGCTTTTCGATCGATTCAAGCCATCGGTAAGGGTCTTTATAGGTGACTCCAAAATAGGTATCACTAATTTCTACGGTTTTGGTCGGTGGTAAGATGGGCAGACCAAAGGATGTAATATACAGACTAAGATTGAGAATAAGGATGAGAATTTTCTTCATGGTTAACAGACTTAAATTTTAATTCAATTTCATAATATTTTAAATTTCGAATTCGATTTAACAGGAAGACATTTTGTTGTAAAAATAAAATATTTTACTTAATTTCAAAACATTGAACATCAATCCCATTAAAATACCATCAGAAAGAAAAATTTACAGTATTTAGCGTTCAGGGAGGGTGTTAGCATGGGGTAACTATTTTTAACTGCAACTCATCTCTCCGGCATTTTTTTTGGCCGAAAGTAAATTATAGGCCCCCTTAAGGACAACTTTTGCAGCTATAATATTAAAATCGGGAGGGAGTATCACTTCTGTAAACCCACCTTCAGTAACTCCTTTTTGAACAACGATCATCCGGTATTCGGTAAATGGGTTATTATTCTCTATTTTGGTTTTATCAACAATGAAGATATACTGTTTTTCGTCAAATGTCACAACTGCATCTGAAGGGAGTGCCGTTACTTTGCTGCTTGTTGTCTGAATGACCGCATTTACATACATCCCTGGCAATACATTTTTACATACTCCCGGAACGCTGGCATAGACTTTATAGGTCTTATCTGCGCTGATCGATTTTCCGGTCTGATAAATAACCGCTTCATGTTGTTCCTTCTCATTGTTTATAAAGAAAAGGATATTCTGGCCTGCTGAGACCTTGTCGGCGTCCTTGTCGAATAGCACAAGTTCTAGGTACAGTTTATCGCTGTTAACAATCTCAAATAGAATGTCGGACGGGGCAACGAATTTTCCAATATTAACATTTACCGTTTTAACATATCCTGAAATTGGGGAAACCAGCGTGACAGAACTGCTGATATTGTCTTCATTTAGTTTTAAAGGATCGATACCGATAAGTGCCAGTTTTTGTTCCAGTCCTTTGACCTGTGCCTTGAGTGTTTTATATTCAGCCGTGACTTGTTGGACATTTTTTTGCGAATAGACATCCTCCTTGTATAACTCGGTATGCCGGTTAAATTCTGCCTCTGCATAATCAAGCTTATTTCTGGCTTCAAGATAACCTTGTTGAATCTCCACAAACTGCTGATTTTCAAGAATAGCCAGCGTTTCACCTTTCTTCACCCCGATGCCTGGCATAAGTGTAGTGTTTTTTATGAAACCTCCCATTGGCATACAGACAGTTGCCAGGTTTTGAGGGGCAACGGTAACTGTTCCGCTAACTTTAAGGGAGCCACTCATCGAACGGGTTTCAATAACCCCGGTTTCTATATTGGCCAATTTTATCTGATCGTCACGCAATTCCACGATATCTTCCGGTAATACCTCGGCCTCCTTTGTCTCTGATTTTGGGTTATGAGCTCCATTACATGAAACGATCAGGACAACTAAAATTAGACTAACCAGTATAGAGAGAAAATTATATTTAATCATAATGTTTCAGTTTTAAAAGATTTTACCAGTAATAAAATCTATATTGATAATCGTTTGATTGTAACTATTTAACGCATCCAGGTAATTTTGCTTAATCGTTAAAGCGCGGCTGAGGCTGATTATATAATCGAGATAATCGATAGCTCCGACTTTATAGCCACGGGTCGCCTGTTCGATAATCATATTTGCCTCCGGAATAGCCTGCTTCTCATAATAATTAAGGCTGTTTTCATATTTAGCATATTCACCCATGAGCGACCTGTAATTTCCGGAAAGTGATTTCAAATAATATCGGGCATTGGTTTGTGCCACCTCCCCTTTTATTCTGGCCGCTTTTGTTTTGGCAGAATACGGGGCAAACCACAAAGGGATTGAAATGGCTGCCTGAACAGCATTAAAACGGTCTCCCGGTCCGAAATTTCGTGGAATTCCATTCACTGTCTGGGTGCCTTGTATCGACTGATTTGTAAAGCCCAGACTTAAGTCCGGCAACATGTGGCTCTGTGCGACTTTTTTCTCGTATCTTGAAACATCGACCTGCTGATTCATATAACCAACAGAAGGATTGTTAGCTAATTGGGTCGTATCCGCAAATAGCGTAAACCCTGCTCTGATCAGCACCGTATCAACAGGGAATAACGTGGTTTCTATGTTTAAAATCGTTTGTAACTTCTGATTAAAGATAACAAGATCGGCACCAATTTGTTGGAGTTGATTCTTTACCTCCATACTTTGTGAACGGGCAGTGATCATTTCAAGCCGGTTTGTTTCACCAACTCTGGCCCTTAATTCTGCTGCCCTGAGAAATCCGGAAAACAAACTGTCCTGATAGGCATAAAGTCTTTTTTTCGAATTAAGATAAGCTAATTGCCAGTAAGTTTGTTTGACCTGAGTGGCAATTTCAAGTTGCGAAGCTTTTAACTGCCATTCACTGCTTTTGATATTGGCTTGCGCCAGTTTGCTCTGATTTATATAAAGCGTAGGAAAAGCAAAGGACTGTGAAACTGTAAAGCTTTTGTCTTTGGAAAAGGAGTTCAACTGACCATACTCTCCGGTAAATGTCGTTTTGGGAATATCCCACGAGGCACTTTTGAGGGCTTTCTGAGCATTGACCTGAAATTCAGAGGAACGTATTTCCAGGTTATTTCCCAACGCGATTTCCAATGCCTGCTTTAGCGTGACCATTTTTAGCGGTTGCCCTTTTGCTTTTTCTATAAATGGTGTTGCCACAAGAAGAAGCATTATAATTAATGGTTTTGCTATTGTTTTTTTAATCCTTAACCGATTCATACGGGTGGTGATCATGATATAGAAGAGTGGTAAAATAACCAGTGTAAGGATTGTGGCAGTAATTAAACCCCCAATAACCACTGTGGCGAGAGGTTTTTGAACTTCTGCACCAGCGGATGTTGACAACGCCATGGGCAAAAATCCAAGAGAGGCGACTGCCGCTGTCATGATTACCGGCCTTAATCTTATCTTTAAACCCTTACGCACCCGCTCCGTAATGTCAGAAATGCCCTCTTTCTCAAGCCGGTTGAATTCCGCTATGAGTACAATTCCATTCAGAACTGCGACTCCAAAAAGTGCAATAAACCCAACTCCTGCAGAGATGGAGAAGTTCATCCCCCGTAACCAAAGAGCGACAATTCCACCGATGGCAGACATTGGTACTGCAGTAAAAATCAGTAAACTTTGAGTTACTGAATTGAATGTGAAATAGAGTAGAATAAAGATCAGCAGAAGCGCCACAGGTACGGCAATTGACAATCTGGCTGTGGCTGCTGCAAGATTTTGAAACTGACCGCCATAGGTTAGGTAATATCCCGCAGGTAATGTTATTTTCGAGTCTATTTTTCTGGTTACTTCTGAAATTACACTTTGGACATCCCGGCCCCGGACATTAAATCCGATGGTTATACGGCGCTTCGTATTTTCACGCGATACCTGGGCCGGCCCCGATTTTATCTCGATGTCCGCTACCTGTTCGAAAGGGATCTGACCACCGTTGGGCAATGCAACCGAAAGATTTTTTACATCTTCGAGGCTTTTCCGGTAATCTTTATCCAGCCTTACAACAAGTGCAAATCGTTTTTCTCCGTCATAGACTACCCCTGCCTGACTTCCAGCGAAAGCGGCCCGCAGAACATGATTCACCTCATTGACAGAGAGTCCGTATTGTGCCAGACGATCCCGGTTATAGCTCACCTGGACTTGCGCAAGTCCTGTAACTTTCTCAACATTTATATCCTCAACACCGGTCAGCTTCCGGATGATTTTATTAACCTCCTCTCCTTTAACCGCGAGGGTATTAAGGTCGTCACCAAAGATTTTAATCGCAATATCCTGCTTGGAACCTGACAGTAATTCATTGAATCGCATCTGGATAGGTTGTTGAAATTCGAATTTAACCCCAGCCAGAACAACCAGTTTTTCCTCCATCTTTTTAACAAGCTCTTCTCGGGTTTTGGCAGTTGTCCAGGTACTTTTGTCGTTGAGGGTAATAATATAATCTCCTGTTTCCATTGGGGTTGGATCGGTCGGGATTTCACCCGCTCCAATTTTACAAATGGTATGTTTGACCTCCGGGAAATTTTCAAGTAAGATTTTGTTTGCTTTTTGAACCATTTCAACGGTATTCGAAAGCGATCCACCTTGCAGGGTAATTACTCCGGCTGCCAAATCCCCCTCTTCAAGTTGAGGGATAAATTCTCCACCAAGTCGGGTAAAGAGGAAAAGGCTAAGAATAAATAATACAATTGCCGAAACGGTGAACATCCTTTTTTGGTTCAAGGCAAGAGAGATAATGGGGTCAAATACTTTATGGATAGAGGTCATAATCCGATCGGAAAAATTAGCGTTGTGTCCGATTTTTCTACCTAAAAACAAGGCAGAGGCAACAGGCACCCAGGTAAGTGAAAGTATTGCGGCACCCAGTAATGCAAAGGAGACAACCTGGGCCATAGGTCGGAACATTTTACCTTCAATCCCTACCAGGGCAATAATTGGAAGATAAACAATAAGTATTATAATCTGACCGAAGGTGGCAGAACTCATCATCCTTTTTGCAGAATCAAGCACTGTCTGATCCATTTGAAGTTGTGTCAGTTTTTCTCCTTCAGGCTGGTGATGTTTGCTTTGAAACAGGTGGTGTACAACACTCTCTACAATAATCACAGCACCATCTACAATAAGTCCAAAGTCTATGGCACCCAGGCTCATGAGGTTTCCCGACACTCCAAACAGGTTCATAAGCGAAAATGCAAAAAGCATGGAGAGTGGAATTACAGAGCCCACAATAAGCCCGGCCTGCCAGTTTCCCAATAATAGTATAAGGATAAATATTACAATTAGTGCACCTTCAATAAGATTTTTAACTACAGTTCCGATTGCCCTGTCCACCAGGTCTGACCTGTTTAAAAAGGGTTCAATAATTACCCCTTCCGGCATTGATTTTTGAATAGCGCGGACCCGTGTTTCAATATTTTGGATAACCTCGTGTGCATTGGATCCTTTGAGCATCATTACGACTCCTCCAACGGCTTCGCAGGTATCAATTACAAGGGCGCCGTAACGCGTTGCACTTCCAAATTGAACAGTAGCAATATCGCGGATCAAAACCGGAGATCCCGAAGGATTATTTTTAACTACAATCTTCTCAATATCTTCGATGGTTTTTACAAGACCAATACCGCGAATAAAATAGGCGGTTGGTTTCTTGTCGATATAGGCACTGCCTGTATTTTCATTGTTTTTCTCCAGGGCATTAAAAATTTCCATTAGGGTAAGGTTCATCCCTTTCAGTCTTTCAGGATTTACAGCGATTTCAAACTGTTTCACAAATCCACCGTAACTATTTATATCAGCTACGCCCGGAGTACCAAGCATTTCACGGCGCACTATCCAGTCCTGGATTGTCCGAAGCGCCATTGGGTTATATTTTTTTTCAAAACCATTTTTTACGGCCAGCCGATATTGGTAGATCTCGCCCAATCCGGATGAGATGGGAGCAAGTTCAATTTTGGCAAGACCTGCAGGAATATCATCTTCCGCTTCCTTGAGCCGTTCACTCAGCTGTTGCCTTGCCCAATAAAGATCAACATCGTCTTTAAAAACAACAGTAATGACTGATAATCCCAGCCGTGAGATTGATCGTAATTCTATGATATCCGGGATATTGGCCACTGCTATTTCGATGGGAGCCGTAATGAAACTTTCAACCTCCTGCACCGCCAATGAAGGGGCAATTGCAATTATTTGTACCTGGTTATTGGTGATATCGGGGATCGCATCGATTGGAAGACTGTTAAGGGAATAGATCCCCCAACCGATTAATGCCATCACAAATAACCCAACAATAAATTTGTTCTTTATTGAGAATTGAATGATATTTTCTATCATAATTATAAGTTCTTGATCAAGTTTATACTACTATTTATACAATTTCAGTGATCTGAAAAAGATAAACAACGCTGGTCGAATGCGCAATGTGTTAAACTACCTTAGGCGGTTGCCAAATTGACGGGGAGGGTGATAAGATCGTAACAAGTTTGGATTCAGCGTAATGATTTGCTGAAAATGAATAACAATTAAATTCTATGGAACAATTCTGATAAATTATTGGAGTTACACAGCAGGAACAGCTGCAAAATGGGGAACACTCATCAGATTCGTTTGTATGCTGATTGACAGGAAGCTGACCTAATTCAGAACCATGCAAATTATTATCCTCCGGCAAGTCAATGCATGGCAGTGCAGTGAGCGCCAGAATATAAAAGGATAATATAAGTGCAAATATTTTCATAGCTCAGTTTGCAAATATAAAATATAATTGGGAAATAATAACCAATTATAAAACACATTCACCTGGGCTATTTGTTAAGAAAAGCAGAATACATCCATACAAGCTTTTCCTGTAACCGGATATAATCACTCATTAATGCATTTGTCCCCTCATCTCCAGCATCCGCAGATCATAAAAGTAATTCACGAATTAGTTATTAATGCTTTGTAATATGCCATTTTCTGCTGGTTTCCCTTTGATTTATACAATAAAAACAGATTTCGGATTACCAGTTGTGACGACCCATATTTGAGGGCGTTTTCGTAATTCTCAATTGCCTTGTCGTGCTGGTTACGGACCAAAAACAACGTACCAAGGTTGCTGTAGGTAAGGAAAAAGTCCGGCGAGTTTGTTTTAAGGCATTTTATAAAGTAAGAAGTTGCAACGACATAATTACTTTCGTTATTAAAAGCGATGTTTCCAAGATTCATCATGGCATAATAGTTTTTCGGATCAGTTGATATGACACGTTGAAAAATGGTTTTGGCTTCGACAATTTGGTTCGTATTTAGGCAACTCCGTGCCCAGCTGTTTAAAAAATCGGGAAATTTTGAATGTCCGCCATATTTTTCGAATAAAGGGTCGCATTCCCTGAAGTATTTAATTGCCTCATCATATTTACCCAGATTGTAAGCTCCGATGCCCGCATTCATCAGGTTATTAAATAGTTTTTCATTATCGGTCATTTTTGTATTCTCTGTCATTAATTTATCAGCCTTGTCGAAATCGCCAATATTTGAATATAACATTGCCAGATTTGCTTTTACATCGGCCCCCGATCCATATTCCAATGCCTTTTCATAGGCTTCAATCGCTTTCCTGTAATCCTTAAGTGCAAGGTAGGAAGCTCCAAGGTTTTTATAAGTGGAGATGAAATCGGGTAAATCAGCTTTAAGTGCATTTTTATAATAGCCTGCAGCCGCACTGTAATTTCGCTCACTGAAGGAGAGCATCCCAAGCTTAAACTGCGCAAAAAATAATTTTGGGTTTTGAGCTGCGCGCAAAAAGGCTCCCTTAGCAGAGGCAGTATCCTTTAGATTCAAATAGCATTCCCCTAATCCTTGTAAGAAACTGAGTTGTTTTACCTGGTTGTTAATGATGGAATAGCCTAATTTATAGTGATAAACAGCAGCTTCAAATGTTTTAATTGCCGAGTCTCTATTGGCCTTCAGAATTACGGTGTCTGATTTGAGCCTTAGCGCCTTTAGCCGCAGCTCTTCTCCCAGGAGCATATGAGTCCTCCAGCTTTTGGGTGCATCCCTGATCCCGGAGTAGCATAGCGTGAGATTATCCTGCCATACCGGGATCCTGTTAATGCTTTTTGCAGTATAGATAATCCCAATCACCAAACTGATCACCAAAAGCACCTGGTTTGTTTTTATAATATTTAGTTTAATTAGAAACTGATAAATGCCGTAGACCAGTACCGTACAAAACCCAAGAGAAGGGATGAACATAAAACGTTCGCCGATTGTCGAACCGATCGTTATGGAAGGGGTAAAATTGGAATATATAGAGAAAGTTGTTAGATAAACTAAAATTCCAAAGCCGGTAATCTTTCGGTTTTTGAAATTTCTAACGGTGTACACAAGAAGCGCAGAAAAGAATACTGCTGACATTAGCACCCAGCCATCAGCTATTGTTTTAACCGGAACCTGATTAAACGAGTAATCCCATGAAAGGGGATGGGGGAAAATCAGAAGTTTGATATAATAGAGGTAGATGTATAAATTTGTTGCAATACGTTCCGGTCCATTTGCACTGAATATCACATTATTTAATAGGTTGTCATAGTTTGATGTTGGGGAATCGAGAACAATTTGCCTTATTATCAGATAACTTGCCCCGGCAATCAGAAAGGGGCTGGTGGATTTAAGGGATGTGTATACATTTTGGTTCAGAAAATAATAGGAGATCAGGAATACAACTGCAATCATTGTCAAAGCCTCCTCTTTGGATAGCAAGGCAATGAAAAAGAGGACTCCTGTTTTTCCCAAATCCAGACTGTTCGATTTTCCTGCATTCAGGAGCCAACGGTTAATGGCCCAGAAGGCGAAAAGTGCCGAAAGCAGCGTGTCACGGCTTTTAATGCTTGCAACTACTTCGGTATGAAGTGGATGAAGGGCATATAGAAGTAAGATCATGAGTGGGATAATCGAAGGATACCCCTTTGTTTTAAATAGTGCTGAGAGTAAAGATCCGATACTTAACAGGACCAGGAAATAGAGAAGGATATTAAAGAGATGTCCATAAACCGGTTTAAATTCACCCGTTAATTGTTTTTCCAGCGCAAATGTAAAAAGGGTAAACGGGCGGTAAGCCCCTGAATTTATTGGGCTGATATTCAGAAAATGCATGCTCCCATATTTGAACAGATCGCCGGTTTTATAAAGGCCCTCCTTGGTGGCCGAATTAAAATAGGAATACATCCCGTCGTCAGCACTGAACTCATAGTTGTAGGTTGAAAAATAGAGCGAGGCACCTAAAAAGGAGATGGCGATTAACAATAAGAGGTGTTTTGGCGACGATTTGAAATCTTTCCTGGGGGCCAATTGGCCTTGTAGGTTCAAGTTTGAAGTTTTTTTCTCTTTCCTTACCATGGTTTCAAGTAGATTGGTTATTCTATAGGTAATGTTTTGATAATCAATGTAAAGTATCCTTAATATTTGCATTCTGATTTTTCCGGAAAACTTTGTCATAGGCTTAATCAAGTAAAAATACACTATTTTTTTCAATTAATTATCTATATTTATTTTAAACGGATCTGCTTTAAAAGTCTTAAGCAAAAGCAAAACATTGAAATAAATATCGAATTGTCTGAAAAAATTAAAAATTGCTTACGATTTTATTTTGAGTTACTAATTTTATTTGTAGTTTTGCCACGAAGTTTATTGAAAAGTTCATATTTGAACTAATTGTGATGAACAAAAATAAATTTCAAACTGTTAATTGATTACTTTTGCATTTTAGTCAATATGAAAAATATATTCACACATAGCCTTCTACTCGTGGTCATTCTTATTCTCGTCGATATCGGCAGAGGAAGGTGATCTATTTGTATGCTAAGACATATAAGAGCCTTTCTCGAAATGAGAAAGGCTTTTTTTTAAGCGAAATTTTAAGTTGATGTATTCAAATCCGATATAAACGGAGCCGATTACATCTCACCTTTAAACCAATTATAAGGATGAAATTTGAATTGAGAAGTGAAACAACAACGCGCGGCCGCCGGATGGCAGGAGCGAGAAGTTTATGGAGAGCCAACGGGATGAAGGAGGAGCATTTTGGCAAACCTTTAATCGCTGTGGTTAACTCATTTACACAATTTGTGCCTGGGCATGCCCACCTTCATGAAATCGGCCAGATGGTTAAGCATTTAATTGAGGAGCAGGGTTGTTTCGCTGCGGAGTTTAATACTATTGCCATCGATGACGGGATCGCTATGGGGCATGACGGGATGTTATATTCGCTCCCCTCGCGTGATCTTATCGCCGACAGTGTCGAATACATGATCAACGGACACAAAGCCGATGCGATGATCTGCATTTCAAATTGTGATAAAATTACCCCCGGCATGTTAATGGCAGCCATGAGACTTAATATTCCGTGCATCTTTGTTTCGGGTGGCCCGATGGAAGCCGGGGTGGTTGAAGGTAAAAAATATGATCTTGTAGATGCCATGGTTATGGCTGCAGATCCTTCGGTTAATGAAACCCTTCTTGCTAAAGTAGAACAGGATGCCTGTCCAACGTGTGGCTCCTGCTCGGGTATGTTTACTGCCAATTCAATGAATTGCCTGACAGAGGCGCTGGGGCTTTCACTTCCTGGTAACGGAACTGTAGTCGCAACACATCTGAACCGTAAAAAACTGTTCGAAAAGGCGGCTAAACGGTTGGTTGAGATTACCTGGGATTATTATAAAAACGGAAATGAACGCGTTTTACCCCGAAACATTGCTACAAGAGAAGCATTTATGAATGCGATGACTCTCGATATTGCAATGGGTGGTTCAACAAATACGGTATTGCATCTGCTTGCTGTGGCGCACGAAGCGGGGGTAGATTTCACCATGCAGGATATCGATTCGCTTTCACGGAAGGTTCCATGCATCTGCAAAGTTTCTCCCAACTCCCATTATCATATTCAGGATGTTAACAGGGCTGGAGGAATCATGGGAATTTTAGGGGAGCTTGAGAAAGGTGGATTATTAAATACTTCGGTATCGCGCGTGACTGATGAGAATCTTGCCGGTGCAATCAATAATTGGGACATTAAAAGGCCGGATATTGACAGTGAAGCTGGTAAACTCTACAGTTCCGCACCGGGCAATATCGGACGGAACCTTACGCTCGGTTCACAGGAGAAGTACTATTCAGAACTGGATGTCGACCGCGTCAAAGGGTGTATCCGGGATGTTGAAAATGCCTACACCAAAGAGGGTGGTCTTGCAATACTTTACGGGAATATAGCAATTGATGGCTGTATTGTAAAAACTGCAGGTGTCGATCCTTCTGTTTTTCAATTTAGTGGTGTTGCACGCGTCTATGAATCGCAGGACGATGCCTGCGAAGGGATTCTTAAACGCGAAGTACAGGCGGGAGAGGTCGTGATCATTCGGTACGAGG
Organism: uncultured Bacteroidia bacterium; assembly: GCA_903918045.1. Lineage (GTDB taxonomy): Bacteria > Bacteroidota > Bacteroidia > Bacteroidales > Prolixibacteraceae > JAAFHB01. Next base: position 3,348 of record CAIXCY010000240.1, on the reverse strand, counting down.
GGCCCAAAGGTGGTCCGGGAATGCAGGAGATGCTCTATCCAACCTCCTATCTGAAAGCTTCCAAACTTGATAAGCAATGTGCGCTGCTCACAGACGGACGTTTTTCGGGAGGAACATCCGGCCTTTCTATCGGGCATGTTTCGCCTGAAGCAGCTGCAGGAGGAGCGATTGCTTTGGTTCAGAATGGCGATCGTATTGAGATCGATATTCCCAAAAGACGGATCGAACTTATGGTTTCTGAAGCGGTGTTGGATTCACGCAAACAGACAGAGGAGGTTCGCGGCAGGATGGCTTACCAGCCTCAGACCAGAAACCGGATTATAAGTAAAGCATTAAAAGCATATGCAAGCCTTGTTGCCTCGGCTGATAAGGGTGCGGTAAGAATAATTGATTAATCTAAAATAATACAGCTATGACATCTCTAACAAACGACAATATTCCCGGTCAGGAGCCGGAGGAAATTACAGGTTCCGAAGCGGTTATCCGCTCTTTGATTGCCGAAGGTGTTGATACAATCTTCGGATACCCGGGCGGTGCAATTATGCCGGTTTACGATGCACTGCACGATCATCATCATAACCTTAAACATGTACTTACGCGTCATGAGCAGGGTGCTGTTCATGCGGCGCAGGGTTATGCACGCGTTTCCGGGAAGGTTGGTGTCTGCATCGCAACCTCCGGGCCTGGCGCCACAAACCTGATCACCGGTATCGCCGATGCACTCATTGATTCCACACCCCTTGTTTGTATTACCGGTCAGGTTCTTTCCGGACTTTTGGGGACAGACGCGTTCCAGGAATCTGACGTAATTGGTATTACAATGCCGGTAACGAAATGGAATTACCAGATTACCAGTGCTGAAGAGATTCCGGAAGCGATTGCAAGAGCCTTTTATATTGCATCAACAGGACGTCCGGGACCGGTTGTCCTGGACATAACCAAAGATGCACAATTTGCCAAGGTATTGTATTCCTACGCGAAATGTGTCAAGATTCGTTCGTATGTTCCGGAGTATCCTGCCGACAAAGAATTACTCAGAAAAGCTGCTGATTTGATCAATAACGCAAAAAAACCGTATCTTCTATATGGTCAGGGTGTTATGTTGTCAGGTGGAGAAAAAGAGTTGATCAGTTTTCTCGACAAGTCCGGTATACCTGCTGCAGGTACATTGCTTGGCTTATCCTCGATCCCTACAGACCATCCGTTAAATATGGGTATGCTGGGGATGCACGGAAATTATGGTCCAAATATCAAAACCAACCAGTGCGATGTTTTGATTGCTGTGGGTATGCGGTTTGACGACCGGGTCACCGGAACAGTGGGCACTTATGCCAAACAGGCAAAAATAATCCACATTGAGATTGACCCTGCTGAGATTGATAAAAATGTTAAAACTGATGTTGCCCTGATCGGTGATGCGAAACATACACTCCGGTTGCTTTCACATCTGGTTCAAGCAAAACAGCATCCCGAGTGGCTTGCCGAATTTAAGGCAGCAAAGGATGTTGAAGAAGAGAAGGTTATAAAAAATGACCTGGCTCCTCAAAAAGCGGGAATGACAATGGCTGAAGTTGTCAGGATGGCATCGGATCTCACAGACAATCGTGCCGTTGTCGTTACCGATGTCGGACAAAACCAGATGGCAGCTGCCCGGTATACGAAGTTTGAAGATTCACGCAGCTGGGTCACCAGCGGAGGACTTGGAACGATGGGTTTTGGCTTACCCGCAGCAATGGGTGCAAAACTTGGCGCCCCGGATCGTGAGGTTGTCGTGTTCACCGGAGACGGAGGGATGCAGATGACACTTCAGGAGCTTGGAACCATTGCCCAGGAGAAACTGGCGGTTAAAATTGTAATTCTGAATAATCATTTCCTCGGAATGGTTAGACAATGGCAGGAACTTTTCTTTGAGAAAAGATACTCATTTACCGAAATATTGAGCCCCGATTTTGTTAAGCTCGCCGATGCTTACGGTATTCCCGGAAGTGCGGTGAATCACCGGGAGGATCTCGAGCGGGAAATGAAGAAGATGTTTGACACCGATGGTCCATATCTGCTGGAAGTACATATTGAAAAAGAAGACAATATTTTCCCAATGGTACCGCAGGGGAAATCGGTTGCCCAGATCATCCTTAGTGCAGATGAATTGAAATAAATTCAAATTTAAAATTCAACAAGATGAAGCAAGAATTTATCATTACAGCCTACAGCGAAAACCATATTGGTTTGCTGAACCGGATTACCATTATATTTACACGCCGAAAAGTCAATATCGAAAGTCTTACCGTTTCCCAGTCTGCATTGAAGGGTATCAGCAAGTTCACCATCGTTGTGAATGAGACAAAGGACCGTGTTGTGAATATTGTCAAGCAGATCGACAAGCAGATAGAGGTATTGAAAGCTTTTTATAATACCAATGATGAGATGATTTTTCAGGAAATTGCCTTATATAAGGTTCCCACTGTGGCTTTAATGGAGAGTGATCAGATCGAAAAAATGATCCGGTTGCACAATGCCAGGATCCTCGAAATAACTCGTGAATATACCGTTATCGAAAAAACCGGACACGAGGAGGAGACTCAGGCTCTTTTCGAAGGATTGAATACCTTTGGCGTCTTACAGTTTATCCGTTCGGGACGTATCGCCATCACCCGTTCTCCAATTGAACGGTTGAGCGAATTCCTCAAGGAGCGTGATTCACTGTTTGAAAAACTGGAAGAGAAGAAAAAGATATAATTGTCATAAAATAGTTTAATAAAACAAGTTATGGATAATCGCGTATTTATTTTCGATACGACATTACGGGATGGCGAGCAGGTTCCCGGCTGTCAGTTAAATACAATCGAAAAAGTTGAAGTTGCCAAAGTTCTGGAGCAATTGGGTGTTGATGTTATTGAAGCCGGTTTCCCGATCTCCAGCCCGGGTGACTTTAAGTCAGTGGTGGAAATCTCAAAGGCAGTTACCTGGCCAACAATTTGCGCGCTTACCCGTGCCGTTGAAAAAGATATTGATGTTGCTGCCGAATCGCTGAAATATGCCAAACATGGCCGCATACATACAGGGATTGGCACCTCGCCGTACCATATCAAATACAAACTTAACTCCAATCCGGAAGAGATACTGGAGAGGGCAGTTGCGGCAGTAAAGTATGCCAAACGATATGTTGAGGATGTTGAGTTCTATGCCGAAGATGCCGGTCGTTCCGATAATGTCTACCTGGCAAGGGTGATCGAGGCGGTGATCAAGGCGGGGGCGACTGTTGTAAATATTCCTGATACAACAGGTTACTGTTTGCCAAGTGATTATGGCGAGAAGATTAAATTCCTCATGGAAAACGTTTCAAATATT
>CAIXCY010000239.1 GCA_903918045.1 uncultured Bacteroidia bacterium | reverse complement strand
CCGGGATAGGTGTATCGGTAGCTGTGGTCTCATTGATTTTTTTCTGAAAATCTTTCCAAAGCTTATCAGCCTTAAAAGAGGCAGCCTGACTTGTCAGCTCTTCGAGTGCGTGTGAGGCAAAACGGTTAATTGATACCCCCTTTTTATCAATTGTTGCAAAAGCCTCAAGTTCATCAATCTGTTTTTTCAGCCCGGCTGTAATTGCGAGAAATTCCCCTTTTTTTAGTTCCAGAAAACGCCCTTTGCTTTTACGCGACATTTCAAGCAGCTCTTTCAGAGTAAGAACGGTCGTTTCGTCGATATTAAGTTCTCCTTCGAGTTCAAACCATTGACCTTTCCCTTTGATGCGAAGATTCAGATTCGCAAAAGAGGCCGATTTCTTCATCCTGAACCGTTCTCCCTCGGGCCACTCCACAACTGCGATATTGGGGTGTTGGTTGAGAATTTCGAGTAAATTAAGACATTGAAAAGGATCGCTTAAAGTCACCGGTTCTTCAAGTAAATCGCACTCCATACTTAAGGCAATGTCGTTATTTAAGGTGATGGCATTGGTATTTTCGATGTTGATATTCCGAATAGCCTGACATTTTTCACCATCAATAATGCCATATACTACTTTCCCACCCTTTCCCGGCTTAACGTAAGGAGGTTCAGTTCCCAATGGTTTGGTAAACAACTCAACTTTCAATCCGTCACCAATGGGAAGAATCTGAACCCTGATGCGCGAATCGGACTCGATAGTTTTGGAAGTAGCCGTATTATCAGCCATATCTGAATGCACTGTCATCATCGTGCTCAGATTCGAAACGATTTTCAACAATTTTTCTTTCCCCCTCAAAGGGATCGTTAGCCCATCGTTAATCATCCGGATGATTGTTTGCTGCTGTGAACTAAGGGTGATGAATTTATAACGTGTTTGGGTCTCTTTGATCAGTATATATTTTTCAGTCGCATTGGTGACACTGGTTTTCAGGCGAAAACCACTACGTGTTTGTTCAGTAATTAATTCCGGTTCTGATTTAATAAGTTCAAAAGAGATGGATGGATTCGATGACAAAAATAAAAGTGGATGCCCACATAACTCAGCAAAAGCTTTTTCGAAGTTATAGTAATACTCTTCAGAGCTATAATATCCCGAACTATGATTAATCGTTGCTGCCACACGACGGTCCTGATCGGTCATTGACTCTACCTGTTGTTCTTTTAACCGTTTTAGGGAAATATTCCTACCTGCACTCCATCCCCCTTTTACACTGTATGATTGCAGAATTGGTTGAATTGATCCGCTATTTACATCAAGCAGATAACAAATACGGGAGGATTTCTCCTCTTTTTTTGCAGAGGGAGTGTTACCCGTAAAGAGGTTTAATAATCCATCTAAAGTCTGTTCCCATTTTTCCTGATGTGTGATCAAACTCATTAAACAGGGTGAATGGGGAGGTAACGGATCTATTGTGTATGCGATTGGCGGGACACTAATTCCCAGTTTTTCCATAATATAGATTACTTCGCGCAAAAAGAATCTCTGACCGTTATTTCTGAGTTTAGCGCATAAATAAGGTGCTAATTTTCTTATTTCTCCGGACAATTCCCCATTGATAATATATTCCATTAAAAGAATAAAGAATGAAAAGATATCGGGTCGTGAAGTAAATAGGGTGTCAGACAATTCATTCAGTTTAGTCTCTGCCTTGATTCGGTCCTTTTTGATGATATATAAAAGTGGCAGCAGTATTTTATCATGGTCGTCTTTGCTCTTTTCAACTTTTCTAATGTAACTATCGAGCTTTTT
>CAIXCY010000238.1 GCA_903918045.1 uncultured Bacteroidia bacterium | reverse complement strand
CGAGCCTGCGCTGAACGTGGCACTGACCGTACCACTGGTGCACACTTCGGTGACATCCGGTGATTTGGTAATGGTCTGCGCTACCGGCTGGGTAACGACTGTCCATTTGGAATAGCTGTAACCGGTGTCGGTGCAGCCCGTGCCTGAAGAGGTTCGTTTTGTCCGAACCTGTATTTGGTCTGTTCCTGCAATTGCAGTACTTAATGAAACTCCCGGAGTGTAGCTTGTCCAGTTAACACCTGCATTAACTGACGATTCATAAACATCTGTTGGTGAAACACCACCCGAGCCTGCGCTGAACGTGGCGCTGACCGTACCACTGGTGCACACTTCGGTGACATCCGGTGATTTGGTAATGGTCTGCGCTACAGGCTGGGTAACGACTGTCCATTTGGAATAGCTGTAACCGGTGTCGGTGCAGCCCGTGCCTGAAGAGGTTCGTTTTGTCCGAACCTGTATTTGGTCTGTTCCGGCAATTGCAGTACTTAATGAAACTCCCGGAGTATAGTTTGTCCAGTTAACACCTGCATTAACCGACGATTCATAAACATCGGTCGGTGAAACGCCGCCCGAGCCTGCGCTGAACGTGGCGCTGACCGTACCACTGGTGCACACTTCGGTGACATCCGGTGATTTGGTAATGGTCTGCGCCACGGGCTGGGTAGCGACCGTTACTTTCACTGCGCTGGTTTCCTGGGCATCGGTCCAGTCGTTCTTGCAGCTAACCCTGGACACCCGTTTGTACCAGGTGGTCGCCGTCAACGTTCCAGGAGCATAAGTTGCAGCATTGCTGGTAGATATGTCACTGAATCCTGCCGAAGAACTCTCTGTCGAAGACTGCCACTTGTATTCGAGCGTTCCGGTCTCGCCTGTGGGAGCAGTCATACTTGTTAATGTAACCGGCGTACTTCCCGAGCAGATAGTCTGGGCCGTAGCGATTGTGCCGCCATCGGACGGGTTGATGCAGGTGGGAGCTGGCAATTCAAAGGCTCCCATGGAGGGTCTGGTCAAACTGCGAGTAGTTCCGGCATAATCTGTTGTAATGCCTGTACCTGTAGCACCTATCAAGCTTAATTGCGATGGCAAATAGTTTGCAGCAGCAGTACCCCCTGCACTTGCAAAGCCCGGACTAATATTTTTACTATGGGTATCTCCAAGTGAAGAAGTTGCCCAGTCTGTCAAATTTGTTTTATCAACATTATTATAAACTCCCAACACACCATAAGGTGCATAATAATCGTTGTAATCAATCGTTAGATTTGTATTATCGGTTATTGATACAGCATAATGCTTTCCGGTAGTACCACCGGAGCGGGAATTGCTAAAGATGTTATTCTTGTACACCCTCGTATTCATACTTGCATTTGATAGTGCATACGTATTCCCGGTTACACCGCTTACGGTGCCCTCTATATCTATTGTGTTGTAGTATAAGCTGAGGGTATTGCCTCCGGTTGGAACTAATTTAATGCCGTATATAGTATTACCGGTAGTAATGCCTGTACCTAAGCTAATAATATTGTTGGAATAGGTTGTAGTGCCACCAGATATATAAATACCATACAAACTTGCACTTGCCGATGCTGCTGATAAACCATATATGAAGTTTTGATTTACAATATTTGCCGTACTTCCTGTAAACTGTATGCCTGTTACAACTGTTGCTGCAGTGGCATGCGAATTACTTAAATTATAAATGGTATTTTGTGAAACTGTTTGGTTTGCGTTTACATTAGCTAATGACATTCCGATAACTGAAGCAGTAGTAATTGTTCCTGTCCCATTGTTATTGGTCAAATTGCAAACAGTATTGGATGTCCATGTTGAAATTGCGTTACTTGTCATAATCCCAATAACTTGTGAAGCAGCTCCTGTTGATGTCAATTGAATTGAGTTTGCGATAGTGCCGCCAATGTTATTTGATGTGGCATTGAATGCTTTTGCTGTTGAGGTGTTTGCTCTTAATCCGTAAACAACAAATGTACCGGATGCACCAAGATTAGTAACAGAAATTCCACCAATATTATTGCTGGTTGCAGTCCAGTCATCCAAACTCAAGTTGCAAACACCATATACATCGGTTGCAGTTGTTGTGGTAGATGAATAGGTAAGCGACCCTGTTGCACTTTGGCTTCCGAAGGTATTGCTGTTCGTATTGGCTAAGCCAGTATAAACAATAATCGCAGAGAAAGGACTACTTGCACCTGTCCCATTTGAAGTAACACCGGTCATGCTAACCGAAGTAATTGTATTGCTATTGATATTGGATACTGTTCCACCAGTGATCCCTTTGTAATATATCCCTATGAAATTTCCTGTTGAGCCTGTAAGTGTATAGGTGCCGGTTTGAGTATTGGAAGCATACCCAATGATATTGCCGGTTATGGTAAATCCCTGTGCGCCGCTTGTAGCAGTGTTGTTATTAATATCAATTACATGGTGTGTGGCTCCTGTTGTCCAGGTTCGGGTTGCTGTTTGATAGAACCTGTTATTTGTAATAGTCCATGTATTACATCCGGCATTGGTACCAATACCCGAACTGGTAACAGCAGCACCAAAATAGTCATGAATATCATTATTGGTAATAACAATTCCACTGTTGCCAATGGCAGTAGTTGCAGTTGAGCCATTTCCTAAGATTGCTTTTGTGGGCACATTTGCACCTGCAGGTCCGATATCACAATTAGAAATGGTGTTATTATCATTACCATTGGTTGTTAAAGCGTCTGTCGAAAATAATATGGTTGCTCCGTCGGTAGCCACTGACATTGTTCCTGAACCCTGCACGTAACAATTTGAAATAGTATCGTTAGTAGCACCATTTATAAACCTAATAGTTGATGTTCCTGATGTTTCAGAAGTATTGGTATTGATAATTTTCAAATCCTTCCCTGCGTTTGCTCCATTCAAACTCCCATTAATAGTTACATTATCTGCTCCATTCAAATCAATTAGTGGTGCTGCCAGGTTGCCTGTAATACTTAATCCTGTTACTGTAGGGTATATATTTACCGAAGAATAACTTGAAATATAAGGTGAAGTGCCGGTGCCGCTGGCATTCAGTACGGCAGATGAAGTTTCGGTCGTGCTGGCATTGATTTTTATGGTAATCACTCCCTGGTGGGTTCCTGCATTGATGGCATCGAAGGCAGCTTTTAATGATAAATAGGTGCCTGAAGTGGTTCCCAGTGTAGAAGCTACAGAAACGATTGTATTTACAACATAGTCAAATGCACCCATCGAATTATATACTCTAGTTGCACCATTATAGGATGTTGTTACTCCCAAACCTCCGGTTCCGGTTAATGAAACTTCTGTTGGTAAATAGTCATTGGCATTGGTACTTCCGGGATTGGTAAACCCGGGAAGTACCGATTTACTTAGTGCATCATTACCTGTTACGCCTGTAACAATAGGAAGAGAATTCTTTGCTGAACCATAATATCCGATGGTGCCTCCGGTTCCTGATACATAATAATCATTGAGGTTGCAGGTTAGTGTTCCTCCGGTGTTGGGAATGTACATGGCATAGTGAGTTCCTGTAGATCCGCCAGAGTTTGAGCGCGCATTATCAAAAATATTATTCCTGTAGTCCCTTGTGCTTGAGTTAGCTGCACTATATAAACAATAACTGTTATTATTACCAGAAGTTGGTGCGCCACCTATGTATATTGTGTTGAAATAAATATTGCTGATGGTGCCCGATGATCCAGGCTCATATATCCCATTTAGCGTTCCCGGGGTGTTTCCACCAAGCGTTATAATGTTGTTTGAATAGGTATTAACTCCACCGCCGATCCTGATCCCATTGATATTGGCGGAACTGCTGCCAGAACTTAGGCCATAAATGAGATTTTTATCAACCGAACTCAGCGTCGACTGCCCGTAAAAGTACACTCCAGCAACCGATCCGCCGAAGGAAGAATATGTGTTGGAGATGTTATAGACGGTATTGCCTGAGATGGTATGGCTAACATTACTGGAACCTGAAAACAAAATACCTCCCGCAGAAAGTGAATAGTTGTCACCTTGTCCGGGAATCGGGCCTGTTTGAGTATTGGCGTTGGCAATCGTCAGGTCATGTATGGTATTCCCGGATATGGTATAGGTACCCGACGCAAATGCCCATATTCCATATACCTTGCCCTTGGTGTCGACCGTCGTATTTGTAGTTCCATTGGTAAGATTCGCAATGGTGTTATTGCTTAAGGTCATAGTCCCTCCATTCCCGTCGCCTGAGTAGCCAATGACCATCTGGGGATAAGAGTTGTTGGTGGAGGTTGAAAGTGACTGGATGCTGTTTGCTGTACTAGCGCTTCCAATAGTATTATTGCTTATTACATTGGTATTGGATCTGGCTTGCTGGTGAATTCCCCAAAAACTGGTTGCATAAGCAGGATTGGTGTTGTTTACCGTGATGGAGCTAATTACATTATTCTGAATGTTGCAATTACCATCTCCCTGGAGATGGACTGCCAGAAAACGGGCGTTATTACCTGCACAAGTATAGGTAATCGACCCGCCGCTGCTTCCTGCACCTATGTAATTGGGTGCAGTGGTCCCCATATTAACGGCACCCCAATCAGTATAAATCCCCCACCAGTCAGGGCCGCCTGTGTTCGAATAATTAATGTTACTGATCGTGTTTCCCTGGATATTGCTAGGCTTTGTTGTGCCGACATGGAGCTGTATACCCCAAAAATAGTTATTTCCTGTCGTCTTGGTAAACATTCCTGTGCATCCCGGACCGCTTCCTCCGATATAATTGTTTGAAATGGTAAAATTATCACCGTATGAAGTGTAACTATCCCTGGTATTAATATAGATAATAATATAACTACCACCCGAGGGTTGAAATGTTGTTGTTTCATAAAAGCTATTACTGCTGATGGTCCAGTCACTATTGTAGCCCCAATTATCAACAGAATTGGCAAGGAGAATGCCACAAGAATTATTGTTAGGATTCAGGAAATTATAAATATTATTGTAACTTATTGTATTTGTGTTATTTGGAGCAGTGTAGCTGCCAATTGAATAGATGACATTTAAAGGCCTGTTGGTGCCTGCACAAGTGATTTCGTTGTGGTCAATGATGTTGGAATTATTTCCGGAAGAACCGGTGGCGGTAGTGCTGAAGATCAGGATTGCGCCATTGCTAGCCGTACTAGAACCCTGTACCTTACAATATTTAATCGTGTTATTCGTGGCATTATTGATAAAGCGAATGGCCGAGTTGGTGCTACCTGAGGATGTGCTGGTATTGATGATGATCAGGCTGACGGTGCCGCCCATGGCATTCACCTGTCCATCAATAGTCACATTATCCGCCCCGTTAAGGTCGATGAGCGGACTTCCCAGATTTCCGCTGATAGATAATCCGGAAATTGTGGGATAAATGTTTACCGATGTGTAACTAGCACTTCCTGAGCTGCTGGCATTCAGCACGGCAGATGAAGTTTCGGTCGTACTGGCATTGATCTTTATGGTAATCACTCCCTGGTGGGTTCCTGCATTGATGGCATTGAAGGCAGCTTTTAAAGTCTGGTAGGAGGCTTGCAAGACAGCTCCAATATATACATCGACAGGTGCCAAATAGGTAAATGTACCAGTCGAAGTAGCAGTTCCACATGGGGTAATCACCGAAATGGTTCCGTTTGTTCCGCTACTGACAATGGCAGTGATGGTTGTTGAATTAGTCACGTTAAAGGAAGTTGCAGCCGTGCCACCAAAGCTCACTGCTGTTACTCCTGTAAAATTGGTTCCGGTTATGGTTACGGTTGTTCCGGATCCAGCTGATGTGGGCGTGAAAGAGGTGATGGATGGAACCGGGTTGGTAATAAATGCCTCTGAAGCATCACTTGTTACATCAGTACAACAATCACTATGAACCACACAATAATAATAGAGCGTCCCTGCAGATGTTGCTTGTGGGGTGTAGCTGCTGGTTTGTGCGCCGTTGGCTAAAACAAGTGAAGTGCCTCCGGTGGTGGCGGCAGTTGTGTTGGAATACCATTGATAGGTTAAATTATTTCCTGTTGCGATCACCGAGATGGCCGCAAAGTCGCCATTTAAACAGATGGTCTGCGTGGCTGTTGACTGGCTGGTTAGTGTAGGGGCGGCGATAAATACCCAGGCTGCACCAGTATTGGAATTATCCCAGGCACCTCCGCTCACCATTGTATTTCCGTCGGCTGAAAGGGCCACGATGCCCTGGGCAGCACCCCCCTCCGACCCTGTTCCTATAAATTTCGTCCCTTGCTGGGTCCACGTAATGCCCGACCGGGTAAAGACCCATGCGGCACCTGTATAGCTATTATCTGCCCTTCCTCCTACAATTGCCGTATTCCCGTCAGCCGAAAGAGAAACAGATAGGCCTTGCCAGGAGGCTCCTACTGCTCCTGCTCCCACCAGTTTTTCACCTTGCTGGGTCCATGTGGTGCCCGAACGGGTAAATACCCAGGCTGCGCCAACTGATGCATTATCGCCACAACCTCCCACGAGCGCCGTATTTCCATCGGCCGAAAGGGAAACGTAATCGCCTTGCCTGGAAGCTCCAACAGCTCCTGTACCCACCAGTTTATCCCCTTGCTGGGTCCAGGTGTCGCCCGACCGGGTAAATACCCATACTGCGCCTGCTGGTGCAGATGCATTATCAGCACCTCCAATGATGGCGGTATTCCCATCGGCCGAAAGGGCAACTGAAACGCCTTGACCTGTACTTTCAATACCTCCCGTGCCCGTTAGAATAGGTTGCATTCGCCAGACACCAGCTGAATATGTTGATATCCAGGCCCCATTTGAACCTTGATCTCCGATGATTGCCGTATTACCGTCAGCAGAAAGAGAAACGGAACTACCGTAATATCTATTTTTGCCAGTATATTTCCACTGCACTATCCAGGTACTTCCCGAACGTGTATAGACAGATGTCGAACCCATAAATTTTCCACTTACAACCGGGTTTGCCACCAAAACCTTATTGCCATCAGCCGAAAGTGCAAGGTCCTTGCCTACAACGGTTCCGCCGATGATTGCTAATTTGTCTCCCTGCTGTATCCAAACTCCGCCTGTACGTGTATAGGTCCATATATTGGAAGGCCCTCCTACAATTGCCGTATTTCCATCTGCCGACAGGGAAACGGAAGAGCCTTGAAGGGAGCTTGTGTTTGCCCCGGTACCCACCAATTTTTCACCCTGTTGAACAGATGGGTATGGAGTTGGCGCAACCGTGAAATTAGTTCCGCTGGTTCCGGTGGCGCCTCCGGCAGTTACCGATATGGTCCCGGTTATTGCCCCGGGCATCACCATCGCTACGAGTGCAGTACTGTTACCAGATACAACGATAGCAGCGGCACCTCCAATGGTTAAGGCGGGATTGTCCAGATTGATACCCGTTATTGTGATAAGTGTACCTACAGGTCCCATCAAGGGGGTGAAGGAAGTTATTATGGGGGTCGCAGCCGGAGAGGGAAAAGCAGAAAAAGGTGCGAAACTTTCAGAACCGATCAGAGTTTCGGTGGTGGTTTTAAAAAAGGTGAAATCTTGTAAAAGTACTGTTGCAAAATCTTCAGTACCGTTGTTTGTCTTCTTGTTAAGGGTTAATTCTGATCCGTAATTGATTTGGGTTACCGAATTGGCAACTCCTTCGTGAGCAGATCTGATAAATGTACTCCCCTTTACACTTGTCCATCCGCAGATAAGGAATAAAACTACAGTTATTCTTTTCATGTTCTCAGCTTCGACACAGGTTAAAATAATTTTTTACGGACTGTAAAATTATCCCTTATGACTTTTGCGGGGTATCCAAAACGTAAATAACTTTGAACAAAACGTAAATGATACTATGTTTAATTAAAATAGTTTACCGGCAAAGTGAATTTTAATTTCAGTACCTTCGCAGGTGATATTTGATTGTAAACCACTAACTGCGATATCCCAGCATGATCAGGATCATTTGCCTGTTGGCACCCGTGTTTGTAAGCCTCTTCTGGTCAATGGCTTTGATGGGTGATAAAAAAGAGTGCAGCACACCGAGGCTCTTTCTCTCAAGGTTTATGCTTGTAACAGGCATGCTTTTTATGGCTCATTTTCTCTATTTTGCCCCTCTCCCGAATCTATATCGCTATGCCGATGTGTCGCTGCAATTATTAGCACTGATCAGCTTGCCGCTCTATCATATTTACTTTCGCCTACTGACCGTGGAGGATGAATTTTCGATTAAAAGGCATGCAAAGTATCTGATCGTTCCGACTGTGGTGGCTATGATCTACGGTGCCGGAGTTCTGTTTACACCGGCTGATGAATATTTAGCATGGTTGTTTGACCCGCCACAGGGGCAGCAATCTTCGGCTGTGCAGTTTCTGACCTTTATGCGGATCATCATACGGCTAACTTATAGTATCGAGCTGGTGCTGTCGTTAGCCGGCAATTATTGGCTGATTCTCAAGCACAGCGATAAGGCGGAGCAGTTTTATTCCCATTTCGGGGATGCAAAGCTTACAAACGCAAAAAAACTGATCATGGCTATGCTTGTCATGGGTATCGGATCGGGGATAATCACAGTAATTGGCCGAAATTTTATCATGCATGCAGATTGGCTGGTCTACGCAGGATGGACGCTGTTTGCTGTGCTGTTGTTTATAATTGGGAATTCGGGAATCCAGCAGAAAATGATTAACCCCTGCGTGGAGCTGTTCAACCATGACCAACATCCAGTGCATCCCTTTTTAACCTCAATAACTGAACAGGATCTGTTTTATAATAAGATCAGGAATGAATTCATCCATAATAAAATCTACCTGAACAGCGAGCTGAATATCATGGACTTGGTAAAAACGATTGGGACCAACCGAAGCTATATCTCCGCTGTTATCAATCAGCAATCGAATCAAAATTTTTGCGCTTTTGTGAACGATTTCCGGATTGAAGAACTGGAGCGGGCAATCCTCCATAATCCGGAAAGCAATAACGAGGAATTTGCGCTTCGCTGCGGATTTGGTTCTGTTATTTCACTGAAGCGGGCGGTATATGCCCGGTCGGGAGTCTCATTTCTCAATTTCAAAAGGCAGATCCTGCGGAATTAGCTGAAATCAAGTATTATCCTGGACTAATTCCATATCATTTGTTTGATGACATTATCTGAATTGATCCTAAAGAGCTTCCCCGCTCTAAAGGATGACGGTATTCTATTTAACGGTTTAGAAGATCATAATGAAAAATAACTATTTTTATGGTGCCAAATTTAAATTTAACCACCATGAGAACCACATCCATCGTCGTTCTGGGTAAAAAAATATCCCTTTTTGAATCCGGAGATAGCGGCAATCCCGTTGTGCTTATGATTCATGGGAACTCTTCCCATTCAGGATTTTTGGGTCCGGTTATAACTTTAATTGAAACAAAATATCATATTATTACCCTCGATCTGCCTGGACATAACCTTTCTGAGGCCTGGAAGAAAACTGATTTCACGAGAGAGAATTTTGCCTTATTATTTAATGCAGCGCTCAGTCATTTTAAGATCACAGAAGCACACGCTTTTGGCTTTTCAATGGGGGGATATTTTTTGCTCGAATGTTTTGACCTGGTTCCTGCAATAAAGACACTGGCAGTTGCCGGAAATCCTGTCTTAAGTTCAATGGAAGACTTTCCCAAAGCCTATTATTTTAATGATGATTCCGCCCTTTTCCTTCAGGGGGTTCTTTCGGATGATGAGATCGAACGCATTTACAACGGAACAATCCGGTTAAGAGGAGACTATCTTAAAGCTGAAATAATGGAATCAATCCGCAATACAAGTCCTTCATTCCGTGATGGATGTATGCTTCTTGCCCAACAAACCGGTGACGAGATTTCACGGGTGAATAATTTCTCAGGGTCAATAGCTATTATTCATGCCGCAGACGATCTGGTTATCCAAAAGGAATACCTCGAAAAGTTAAAGCTCCGGAATTTGTGGGAACAAAAAATACAGGTCATCCCCGATTGTGGTCATTTTATGATTGGCGAAAAACCCGGGGAACTGGCATCCCTGCTGGATCGGTTCTTTGCTGAAAATTAGTCCGCCCTGGTTAAATTTGTTATGGATAAATATCAAAATAAATATCGTATTCCATCTGCAAGGGCAACATGGTGGAATTAAACCTATAACGGATTATATTTTGTAACCATTTGCACGGCAGGACGCGAACATTATTTTGGTAAAATTATTTCGGTAGAGACGCAAACCGTGCCGCGCCCGGTAGAGATGCAAAATATTGCGTCTCTACAATATCCATTCACGTTTTTGAAATGATTTATTCAGATCCATTTATTCCTGATAGACAGATTAATCAGCTCTGTAATATTTCGTGTTGCGGTCTTCTCCATCATATTCCGTTTATGGTTTTTTACGGTATGAATGCTCAGGAACAGTTTGTCTGCGATCGATTGGCTCGTCAGCCCGTTGAGGCTAAGTTTTAATATCTCAGATTCCCTTGCCGAAAAAGGGATATTCGTCGATTGGGTATAGGTCTTAGAGCAAACCTTAACATACCCCTCCCCCGAAACAAAACGGGATACCGACAAGACCATACTTTTATCTGACTTGAAATCGCTGATATCGCTGAATGTCAGCAGATTTAATGCCGGCGTTCCCGAATGCTGTGGTTCTAAATAGGTGCTGTGCTGCAGTATCTGGATAATTGCACCATCTTTGATGAATTGTCGCTGGTTAAACGAAAACCGGTACATTGGAATCTCTTCTGCAGGAATATTATTCCAGAATTCCCGGATATCTCGAAAAATCTGGTTATCAAAAATTTCCCTATCCTCGGGGTGAAAATTAACCGCATGTGAATCGAGTCCTCCTGCGATATATTCCTCCTTTGAATAGGTTAGGATATCTCCTGAATTGTCGCTCAGATAGGCATATTTTTTCGTCGCATAGTCGATGATGCAGGTGCCAAAAGGGAGGTTTAGTCCCTTGCCCGGATGCTCATTTTTCAATGTCTTCCAAAGCTCGGGTAATCTGCTTGTCCGGGGTATCGAGTTGCAAATTTCCAAAAACTCCTCATAATATTTTTTAGGAACAGTTTTTTTTGTCATGCCAGATAATAGGTTTGGAACGGTTTCTAATAAGCGAGATAAAATGTACGATAAAGATTTTCAAAACACCGGTAAGCGGAAAAGTATAGCTCAATATTCCAGTCTTGAGTCAAAAGTTAAGAATGGTTGGCAATCCGATTAGTCAAATAATCATATCCAGCTATTTTTAATGCTCAAATGGATCAACTCTGAAATATTTCGGGTAGAGGTCTTCTCCATCATATTCCGTTTATGGTTTTTGACGGTATGCATACTAATGAATAGTTTATCAGCAATCATCTTACTGGTTAATCCTAATAGACTTAGGCGGATGATCTCAGATTCCCGGGAGGATAAGACCATCTTAACCAATTGAGGATAGGTTTTTGAAAAGTTTTTAACGTATCCTTTCCCATTAACATATCGGGAAATTGACAAAATCATGTTATCATCACTCTTAAAATCGGTGATGTCAGAAAATACAGTCAGGTTCATGGCAGGCATTCCGATATACTGTGGCTCAAAAAACCGGCATTGCTGAAGTAGCTGGATCGTTGAATCATCGTTGCGCAGGTGTCGCTGGTTGAATGAGAACATATACTGATTAATATCTGAGGCAGGTATGCACTTCCAGAATTCCTGAATATCCCGAAAAACCTGCTCGTAGAAAATTTTTAGATCGTCAGGATGAAAGTGTATGACGTGTTCGTCAAGCCCGCTGGCAGAATACTGATCTTTTGAATAGCTGATTATATGGTGACAATTTTCGCTCATATAATTGTATTGCCCCGTAGAATAATCGATCAGGCAGGAGCCGAAGGGGAGGTTTAAACCGGTGCCCGAATTCCCTTTTTTAAGCAACTTCCACATCTCGGGTAATCCGCAGGAATTAGGAATGGAATTGCAAACCTCGAGGTACTCGTCGTAATAGTTTTTAGGGATAGGTTCCTTTTTCATAGCGCAAGAATTAGGTTAGGTACGAATTCTATCAATTTTGCTATCAGCAGACTGAAAAATGTCAGCTATTTAAAATACAGGCTATTAGGTGTTCTTTGTTATTTTAGAGTCACTCAAAAAATGACACTTTAGTGCTATTGTGATGGGATAAAGATAAGACTAGAATTGTAAAAGTCAATATTGTAATAAAATATTTTTTGATAGGGGGTATGGCTAAAACACCTCTGGTTACCTTTAAAAGCTAAATTATGAAACTTGGGTCAACTTTTAGCAAGGTATTTCTTGCAGTAATAGTATTATTTTCAATTTCAGGCTGTAAAAAGGAAAGTTCTCAAGTTGGGGAAGCCAAGGTTGCAGTAACCGATATTGATGGCAATATTTATCATAGCGTAACCATTGGTACCCAGGTATGGCTGGTTGAGAACCTTAAAACTACAAGATATCGCAATGGAGATCGACTCCTGGATGTTATGGTTAACGGTAATTGGGGGAAAACCTGGTACGGAGAATATGGCTGGTATAATAATGATTCGGTTGCTAATAAGGGTGTTTACGGGGCATTGTATGATTTTCATGCAGCCATTGATAATCGCGGATTGGCACCAATTGGTTGGCATGTTCCGACTGTTATTGAATGGAATACGCTCAGAAATTATTTAACTGATAGTATTGCCGGTACTAGACTCAAAGAGTCAGGCACTACACATTGGAAAACTCCATCCGGGGCATATTCAAATAATAGTGGTACGAATAGTACTGGTTTTACTGCTCTTCCGGGAGGTATTCGTTCTCCCAATGGTTTATTCAGTGGAATTTCCTATGTGGGTAAATGGTGGGCTATTGAAGAAGTAAAATTATTTACTGCTTTAACAGTTGAAGGTATGGATTCCTATTATCATGATGTATCAAGTGTCAATGAAGTGGAGAATGCCGGATGTTCAATCCGATGTATAAAAGATTGAAAATTAATGGTTAATAAACTATTCTAACCTTTATCATTATGAAATTCAAATCAGACTTTTGCAAAGTTATCTTGGTATTAATACTTGCGCTTTTCCTTATTAATTGCAAGAAAGATTCGTCCACTGCTTCCGGCTCATCAGGCTCTATCACAGATATTGATGGTAATATTTATCACAGTGTTAAAATTGGAACACAAGTGTGGATGGTCGAAAACCTGAAAACTACGAAGTACCGCAATGGAGATCCAATAGATAATATTACAAATCAGTCCGCCTGGGCAGCTTTGAATTTTGGGGGCGGAGCATATTGTTGGTACGATAACGATGCCTTAACTAATAAAGCAACTTATGGTGCTTTATACAACTGGTATGCAGTTTCAGATACAAGATTATTAGCACCGGATGGTTGGCATATTGCTACAGATGCGGAATGGACAACTTTAACAACAAATTTAGGCGGCGAGGGTGTTGCTAGCGGAAAGTTAAAAGAAGCGGGGACAAATCATTGGTTAAGTCCAAACATAATATCGGCCCAAAGTGTTGGTTTTGAAGCATTACCTGGCGGATATCGTTACTGGGATGGCGTATTTGATGGCATTAGAAGTAATGGTATGTGGTGGACCCGAACTCCAATGAGTGGCACCACTTTTGCAATTGGCAGGAACCTTAAAAATGAGAATGCCACTGTTGGCGGCGTGGGTGACAATAAGCGTCTTGGCTTCTCTGTTCGTTGTATCCGGGATTAGATTTTAATGTTCAAAAAGTAATGGTTAAGAGAGGTTCCGCTGCTCACACTGTAATTGCGTTGGCAGAATAGCCAGGTGGCTTCATTAAATAGTAAGAACACAGAGCTGTAATATATTAATAATCAATGGAAATTAAGAGGATTTTATTTTAGCGAATAACATAAATAATCCTTTATATACTAACTTTTATTAACATTCTTTAAAAATTAAAAATTATGA
This sequence comes from uncultured Bacteroidia bacterium, assembly GCA_903918045.1. Classification (GTDB taxonomy): domain Bacteria; phylum Bacteroidota; class Bacteroidia; order Bacteroidales; family Prolixibacteraceae; genus JAAFHB01. The sequence continues at coordinate 4,713 of CAIXCY010000238.1, read as the reverse complement.
AAAAGATCATTTTACTCACAGTGTTATCAGCTGCTTTTCTTCTGATTATATCGTTTCAGAGCTCTTCCGGGGATTGGGGATATTGGAACAGGTTTACGAATTATAATGGAATTGAATTTCGTGTGAAGAAAGGAGATTATAATTCATATGCAGGGAAATATCATTGGGAACTCCAATTCCGAAACAGATATACCCAAAATGTCCATTTTGATTATGATATGCTTCCAGAGAGAGATGCAAATAATTGCAATCCCAGAAGTGCAACAGATATCGCATCAGGAGAAGAATCTGATGTGGTTGCCTATCTGGTAAATGAAAATAACAGAGTTCATGTGTGCATTAACAATGTGAAAATCGGAGATTAAAATTGGCAGTAAATACAATTTGAATTTGATCCGTACAAAATTTAGAACGAGGTAAAAGGATTGTGAATCTCGTTCTGAATTTTATGAATTTTTAAATTTATGAGGAGAATCTGAATAGGACTCTTCTGATTTTATTCAACTCATTATGAAAATAAGAGCAGTTCTTTTCAGTATAACCTGTCTGACCATTATGCTGACCAATATTATTGGATGCAAAAAAGAATCCACAAATTCAGCAGCCGCAACCAATAAGATAACTGATGCTGATGGAAATGTTTACCAAAGCGTTACCATTGGAAATCAGGTATGGATGGCCGAAAACCTGAAAACCACAAAGTACCGTAACGGAGATCCTATTGCATATTTCGCCGATGGAGCATGGGTCGGAATTTCGTCAGGTGCATATTGTTGGTTATATAATGATTCAACAACCTATAAGAGTGGTTATGGCGCTTTATACAACTGGTATGCGGTTTCTGACAATCGCAATCTGGCTCCCAAGGGATGGCATGTTGCTACAGAAGCAGAGTGGATAACCCTAATTACCTTTCTGGCTCCATCTCCAGCCAACAAACTGAAGGAGGCGGGTTCGACACATTGGATTTATCCTATTGGCCCCGGAAATGCTGCAGCAACGAACAGTACCGGTTTTACCGCCTTTCCTGGAGGTTATCGTTACGATATTGGACCATTTAGTACAACAACATTGATTGGTTTTGAAGGAGTCTGGTGGACTTCTACTCAATTTTCCTCTTCGGATGCAATTGATAGGCGCATGTTTAGCAACGACGATATTGTGCGTCCCTATAATACTAATAAAAATTTCGGATCATCTGTTCGCTGTGTAAAAGATTAATCGCGTCCCTTGTAATTTAAATAACAAAATATTATGAAAATAAAAACCTTTTTATATTCCTTTTTACTCACAGGTACATTATTCATATTGGTTGAAAGTTGCAAAAAAGATTCTGCAGGAACTTCCGGTGCTTCCAATTCAATAGTAGATATTGACGGCAATGTTTATCATAGTGTTAAAATTGGGTCACAAGTATGGATGGTTGAAAACCTGAAAACGACAAAATACCGCAACGGTGACCTTGTTATTAATGTTCCTGATCAGCCTGCCTGGGAATTATTAAGCTCCGGCGCCTATTGTTTACCCGCCAATGATGCAGCAAACTACAAAGCAACTTATGGACTCCTTTATAATTGGTTTGCTGCTGTAGATAGTCGAAATATTGCCCCTCAGGGATGGCATGTTCCTTCAAATGATGAGTGGACAGTTCTAATAACATTTCTAGGAAACGATACGCTGGTAGCAGGAAAAATTAAAGAAGCAGGTATTAAACATTGGCCAAGCCCAAATGCGGGAACTACAAATGTCACTGGATTTACGGCTCTGCCGGGGGGATTTCGCAGGGACGGTCCCGTAATTACAATTGGTCAACAAGGTGGTTGGTTATCAACTACAGAACAAAATAATCTGGATTGCTTGTTAATAGCAATGGACGCGCTCAACATTGTTCGAAGAGGTGAGGATTCTAAAACTAATGGATTGTCTATCAGGTGTGTTAAGGATTAGATTAAACAACCCATAACTAACCGAGATTTTGATCTTATGAAAAAAAGCCATTTAAACTTAAAATAATTCTTATGAAAGATTTATATCGAATAATCCTGCCATTACTAATTCTCCTAAGTACATTTACTTATGGTCAAGACAATCAACTGGGTAGTCAGGTTGTTTCTACAATAAACGGAATAAGAGAACTTTCACAAATCAAGGGCGATAAAAATGCAAAGGACTCCTGGAATTTGTTTTCGTTAGGGGGCAATATGGGAGGATACGGAGGTCCTCTTGCTGGCACTGATATCGAAATCGGTCAGTTTGCCGGGTTATATCTTTCTGCCACCTCCCTGGATCGGAAGGGTATAAGTTTTATGAGTTCATATTATTCCATAAAATCAACGTTTGGACATTCATTTAAAGCATTTGACGAGAACGGAAATTCCCATTTTTTCGTTGGAAAAACAGAAATTGAAATGTCAGCAATAGATTTCAGTCTGGGTAAGGATCTTACAGGCCCTGAGGGGTCAATTCATGTATTCCCCAATGTTGGTGCAGATTTAATATTTGACCTTAAAAATAATTTTACATCTTTGGATCATCAATATGAATATGAGGAGGTTTGGAAAAATAATTTATTCTTTGGTATTCATGCAGGAATTCAAACTTACTATCTATTAAGCACTCGTTTTGGATTGCAGGTGGGTGGTAAATATTTGTTTTTTCCGGCAACCACTAGTGGCGACATCTTTAAAACTGCCGGATTTTTCTATTTAAATGCAGGGATAACTTATCGAATATTCTGGTAAATATTAATCAAATCACTATCTGGGAAAATTCACTATTCTGATTGCTATGAACTCATGAAAGTAATCTTTACAGACTTTATCAGAACGGTTAACCACTCCCATCGATTTTCTGCCTCTCTCTTTCAGTTATCGTGTCTGTTTTTTGAAGATATATTCATTTTTCAACATTTTTAGAAACATAATTTTACAAACCTCTTACAATTCGGTTGAATTTGAAAAATTACTCTTCGGTAACCTAAAATTCTAATAATTTAAAATATGAAAAACCTCTACTCAATTCTAATTTGTTTATTTCTTTCGAACTTTTGTTTTGCTCAGAGCGGTACACTTTACGATAAAGAAGGGATAAAGTTTGAATATTCGGAATCTATCCACAAATCATTTTATTGTACAGAAAATGGCTTAATGTATAATTTAGTTGATGTACAATACACTATTTCTAATAACTCTGGGAAGTTAGCCTATGTTGAATATCATATTGATATAGTTGGTCTTGCTAATTATGCTGCAGGATGTGCCTTTAAGTCCAACAAAAATTTAGACCAAAGCTCCTATAATCTCGGTACTGGCGACCAAACTGGTAAAATTTCTAATGGAGATATTATAACTGGAGAAATTGGTGGGTGGATACAACAAGGAGTTTCTCCCAGTTGGAACTTTTATACAAGATTTTACAATGAAGCATCAACAAAACCTCCTACAAAGTCTGACAGTGAACAGACTGGGGTAAAGAAAAATACTTCTAATAAAAGCGATTATTCAGTAAGAGTTGATCAGGATGATCTTAGAGTAAATCCAGAAGACCCCAATAAAAAAGCAAATGAACTTAAAAGAATTAAGGAACAGCAGGATTTAGCAAAACAAGCATTAATTCAGCAAAAACAACTTCAAACCCAGCAAGCTCAGCGACAAAAAGAGATTGCTGACGAAAAAAAAAGACAGCAAGATGAGTATAATAGACAGCAGGAAATTAGAGCAGAAAAGCTAAGAAACGAACAAAATTTGATAAAAGAAAACTATACAAATAACACAAACCGGATAGCCAGTGAGAATAAGGAAATAAATAGAAACCTCGAGGATATTGGTAATACTGTTTGGAATATTATTCAAAACGGCAAGGCGAGAAAAATGGAAACAGGTGAATCTATTATCACTTTTTATGCTCAAGATTTATATTCAAAAAAAAGAGACAATAATTATTATGATAATTTAGTCTGTAATAAGTGTAATAGCACAGGCTTTGAGCAATATGATGTACCATCAACGAATGTTTTATATGGGCAATCTCATCGGTGTTCAGAATGTAATGGTATTGGGAAATTGTATAAATTAAAGAATCAATTTGATTATACTTTTGAGAATACACATCATAAAGAGGCAATAGACTTATATACTCTGCTGTTAAAGATAATATCTAGAAAAACTCCACTATTTGATTTATATCCTTCAAATTACAAAGGACACATTAGTTTAACTGTTCTTCCAACAATTGGAGCATATTACGATGATTTGATAATTGTGATCAAATCAAATTTTGAATTTTACACTAAGAATGGGAAAAGAGACATTGATGCACCCATATATAAAATGATAAGTGAAAAAAGAATATTCCCTCTTAATTTAATACAGTCATTCATTATTATAAATAGTGAAAATAATACAATAGAAGGAAGTACATATGTTTCGGGAAGTCATATAATGCTGGTTTGTAATAACGGTGAAAATTTTGAATTTAGCACTGATGAAGATATCTCGGCATCAACAAAAGAGCTGAATGATTTACTTATACTTGCTAAAAATGTAAAGTAAAGATCCTCCAAATAAAAATCATAGCTGTACACTTAAGAGCTCCGAACCAAGTTTGTGAAGTGCTTCCTCTATTTTTTTTCGTTGTGGCTCACGCGGCTTTCTTAACCCTGTGGCATAATGATGCAGCTGTTTTTGATTGATTCCTGTGAGCCGCTCAAGAGCT
>CAIXCY010000237.1 GCA_903918045.1 uncultured Bacteroidia bacterium | reverse complement strand
TATGCTCAGAGGACGTACAACAGTCTCCGAAGCATGGAATGGAGGGTCGTTTAACCATATCGTACTTGCTGCACCCATCGATTCGTGGTTTTATACATCCCTCGCCGGAATCCAGATTGATGAGGAAAATCCTGCATACGCCAACATCCTGATTAAACCATACTTCCCTAAAGATCTGGATTGGGTATCGGCAGGTCTAAATACGATGCGCGGGAAGGTATTATCCTCATGGAAGGTGAAAAATAACACCCTCACCCTGGAGATTTCCATCCCGGCGAATACCAAAGCCACCGTTCAGTTGCCATTCGAGAATATACTGAAAGTAAAAGTTAATGGGAAACCAGCGGACAAGGCGAAAGGGGTTACTTCCACCGGGATAAAGGGGAAAGACACTGTTGTCAGGATCGGCTCAGGCCATTATACGTTCACAATTCCAAAGCTGAGATAAGCGTTTATTGTGAATTACTAATATTCGGTTAAAATGATTACCTATTAAAATGTTGAAACTCCATTGCTTTTGAAATTTTGTATTTGTCATTTGACAGACGACAAAGATATACCAGCTATGTTGCAATGAACAGGCTGCGGAGCTGCCCAAATCTTTGTAGAATTATGTATAAAATGAAAATTCAAGCCACGTTGTGGCGAAATCTTTGTAGCATGCATTCTATATTTCAAAGGTCACTATTTATTGTAAAACAATATCTTTTGAATTTCACAACAACCTATTTATCAACAAGTAAAGAACCAAAACAAATGCGACTTAGAACCTTAAATTTAATTGTCTTAATCATATTTAGCCTGAAGTTATTGGCTCAGCAGAAAAGTTCCGACGGAAAAGAGCTGATTGTAAAAGATGCCGATGGAAACCTCTATCATACTATCACCGTTGGAACGCAGGTCTGGATGGCCGAAAATCTAAAATCAACCAAATACAACGACGGAACACCGATACCATTTGTTACTGATCCGAAGGAATGGGAATCGTTATACACTCCCGGATATTGCTGGTACAATAACGATGAAGCGGCCTCGAAAAAAACGTATGGCGCACTTTACAACTGGTATACTGTAAGCACAGGCAAATTATGCCCCGATGGTTGGCATGTCCCTGCCGATTCTGAATTCGGAAAAATAACAACCTTAATGGGAATCGCCCAAAGATCGTCCACGATTTACCCCCAGGGAAATGCCGAATCCGATGGAACGGCGCTATGGATTAATACTGACGGAACAATTAATAAAAGTGGCTTCATTTCCCTTGCCGGGGGCTCCCGCAATTACGATGGTTCATTCAGTAAAACGGGCAGTTTTTGCCATTGGTGGGCTTCCGCCGAGTGGAATCAGTGTGGCGTCTGGGGTCGCTTTCTCAAGTATGGCCACGGTGCGGCAAACAGCTATGTGGCAATGCGGGATGGATATTCGGTTCGTTGCATGAAAAATCCGTGAAGATTAAAATCTATGACTGATCAAACAAAATCCGGAAATCATTGTTAATAGAAAAAAACCTTAGCACAAATGGACGGTTACGAAGATAAAAGAAGAGGCTTTTTACGCAAGCTTGGTTTCACTTTAGGTGGAACATTGACAGCATCCTCATTGATTTCCGCAAATATTGTGGAATCAAACATCGAGATCAATATCACCCCCGATCAGAAGGCATTTATGAATCATTATGAAACATGGATGGACGAATTTATTGCGGTCATCAAGATTCAAAAAGCTGATCCTGAAAATATTGAGAATAACAAAAATATCGTTTTGCTTTCCGAACGGTCAAAAAAATGGCAAACCAGGTTGCACGATTACATGAAGGATGAAAATTTTGCACGATATTATATGATCGCAAGTGAACGAATGACTCTGGCTATTTAACATTCCCCAATAATTAGCAATTAGTTCAAACCCATTGAAATTTAGAATCGCCAGACATACCAGCAGACTTGAGCAACTTAAAGATTTTTATGTCAATATAATTGGGTTGTCACTCCTTGGCGAATTCAAAAATCATTCAGGGTATGATGGCGTGTTTATCGGGAACGCGAATCTTGACTGGCATCTGGAATTTACTCAGACCGGTGAATCGGCAGACCATAAATTTGATGAGGATGATATTTTAGTCTTCTATCCTGAAAATCAATGGGAATACACTGATTTACTGGAGAGAATTAATACCCTAAAAGTAGTTGCTAAAAACCCTTATTGGCAGGAAAATGGAATAACCATTAAAGATCCCGACGGACACACCGTAGTTATTTCAAATTTGAAAATTAAAATCGTTTAGATAAAAATAGTTATGCGTCTTTCTAATAAAACAGACGGATAGTTGTAAACAATAGAAGAAATATTAAATGAATAATACTGCACTAATAACGGGAGCGTCCAACGGAATAGGATTAGAATTGGCTCGAATTCACGCTTCAAATGGTTGCGATTTAGTTTTAGTAGCAAGAAACAAATCCAAATTAGACGAACTTAAAACTGAGTTAGAGAAAGAATTTAAAGTTTTTGTTTATACCATTTGTAAAGACCTTTCTGAGACTAACTCAGCTCAAGAAATATATGAGGAAACGAAAAAACAAAATATCCAGATTGTCTATTTAATAAATAATGCAGGGTTTGGAGACTTTGGAATGTTCACTGAAACGGACTGGAACAAAGAACTGAAAATGATTAATTTGAATATCACTACTCTGACATTATTTACAAAACTCTATCTTCAGGATATGGTTAAACGAAGAAGTGGTAAGATAATGAATGTAGCTTCAACAGCTTCATTCCAACCTGGACCAACAATGGCTGTATATTGTGCGACAAAAGCTTATGTTTTAAGTTTTACTGAAGCACTTAGTAATGAAGTGGGCGACAAAGGAGTTACCATAACGGCCCTTTGTCCGGGTGCGACAGAAACTGGCTTCCAGGCTGCCGGAGCAATGGATGAAAGCGAACTTTTTAAAGGTAAAAAATTACCCACAGCCAAAGAAGTTGCCAAATATGGTTACAGTTCTATGATAAGAGGAAAGGCAGTGGCAATTCACGGAATAATGAATTATATAATGTCTAATTCTATAAGATTTATACCAAGGGCATTGGTCTTAAAAGTTTCACGTAAAATGTTAGACAAAGCTTAATATCATTGTCTAATTGTGGAAAAAACGAACACAGCAGCTACCCAAAAGAGGCAGTTCGGTAGTTAAATGACGCTTTGTGCTTCTATCAGGGTTTGTGCAGGCAGATAGTTTTGTGCTCCCTCGCGACTTTCGGGTAGCTGCAAAACATTGTCAATAAAAATTTGACTTAAAATTATGGATTTCAAAATTACTCAATACGAATTTGGCCATCGACCACCGGTAACCATTCCGACACCGGAATTTTTGAAACTACTCACAGAGGATGGACTGAGGAAATTGGTTAGTGATCATTACGATTTACTGAGCAAGAGCAAGGTAAACCATCTTTTCCCCCGCATTGAGGAGGCGCTGGATAAAGCAAAACAGCGTTCATCTGACTTTTTTATCCAGATTTGTGGAGGACAGCCCTACTACAACAAGAGTCGCGGCAAACCAATGCTTGCCGCACGGCACTCCCCGTTTGCAATAAATCAGGAAGCCCGTATGGTTTGGCTCGAATGTTATATCGAGGTGCTCTCAAAACTTGATCTCCCAGAAGAGCTCCTCCAATCTTTTTGGAATTATCTGAATACCTTCTCCGTCTGGATGGTAAATACAAAAGAGGAATAGATATCTTTGTGAAGGTTCTGAAACCTTCATTCTAAGCTGTCTGTCATGAAAATTACTAAAAATTCTCTCGCGCTTTATCTTGTCGCGTTGATTTGCTTTTCAATCAATTCGTCTGCCGGCTCACCCGTAAAACCGGCGAAATCGTTGAACCCGGTCAAGGCCCAGGTATTTATTACTGCAAAAGACACGGCTTTGCGGTTAACCCGGACTTCAGACGCACTGTTTGAAGATTTTGGGCAACCCTTCGAAACCCAGGTTTGCATTTTTTTAGATCCATTAAGAACCTTTCAGACCATGACCGGTATCGGAGGCGCATTGACTGATGCCTCAGCAGAGGTCTTTGCCAAACTTCCGGAGACAGCTCAAAAGGAATTACTTACGGCATACTATGACCCACAGAAAGGGATCGGCTATAATTTTGCACGCACCAATATTGCCAGTTGTGATTTCTCGAGTGACTCCTACGGCTATGTAGCTGATAACGACTCAGCCCTGGCTACATTTAACATCGCTCATGATCAAAAATTCCGTATTCCGCTTATTAAACAGGCAATAGCTGCTGCCGGTGGAAAATTACCACTGTTTGTAAGCCCATGGAGTCCACCGGCATGGATGAAAGACAATAACAGTCTGATTCATGGGGGTAAACTACTCAAAAGTTGCAATCAGATCTGGGCAAATCATTACATAAAATACATTAAGGCGCTGGAATTACAGGGAATCCCCGTCTGGGGCCTCTCGGTTCAGAACGAGCCGATGGCTAACCAGAAGTGGGAATCATGCCTCTTTACTGCCACTGACGAGCGCGACTTCATAAAGAATTACCTTGGTCCTACCTTACAAAGGAGCGGTATGGCGACTAAAAAACTCATTGCCTGGGATCATAACCGCGACCTGGTCTACCAGCGCGCGAGTACCTTACTGAACGATCCTCAGTCAGCCAAATACATTTGGGGTATCGGGTTTCACTGGTATGAGACCTGGACGGGAAGCGCTATGCAATTCGAGAATCTCAAACGGGTTAAGGAGGCATTTCCCGACAAGAATCTGATTTTCACCGAAGGGTGTGTGGAAAAATTCAGCCTCGATCGGGTCAACGACTGGACATTAGGCGAGAAATACGGCTACTCGATGGTCAACGACTTTAATTGCGGCACGGTGGCCTGGACCGACTGGAACATCCTTTTGGACGACAAAGGGGGTCCAAATCATGTGGGCAATTTCTGCTTCGCCCCTGTTCATGCAGACAGTCAGACAGGCAAACTGATTTATACCAACAGCTATTACTATATCGGGCACTTCTCTAAATTTATCAAACCCGGAGCACGACGAATCAGCTGTTCTACGAACCGCGATAAGTTACAGGCCACAGCCTTTATCAATCCTGACGGTAAAATTGTCGTTGTGGTTCTAAATACTTCAAATGAAAAGCTCCCTTTTAAACTCTCAATCAAGGATAAGGCTGCTTCGGTAGTGAGCCTCCCTCATTCTATTATAACTGTGATTATCTGATTTTGATTCTTTAAACAAGAAAAAATAATCCTTTGGTTATGAAATACGCAGCGATTATACTGCTTCTATCCTCTTTGATCTCTTCAGGATTCGCGCAGAAAGAGCCAACCAATAATGCGATATCGCAAAGACTAATGTCCCCCCGTACGATGGGTTATCACCTGGTCTGGGTTGATCAGTTTAATGGGAATTCCCTTGACACTACAAAGTGGAATGTTCGGGGTATAGGCCCTCGCAGGATCGGTTACAACTCCGCCGAAGCGGTAAAGGTAGAGGATGGCTTCCTGAAACTCTACGCCCTTAAAAAAGGGGACTCCATTTTAGCAGGAGCGGTTGGAACGGCAAAACACGTTAACCAGAAATACGGATATTTCGAGTGCCGGGCTCAACTCCAAAAATCAGCGGGCATCTGGGGGGCCTTCTGGATTCAGTCTTCCAAAATCTCCCAGGGTGAGGACCCGGCAAAGTTTGGGTCCGAGATGGATATCTTCGAATATTTTTCGGAGATGGGGAACGACACCATTACCCATGCCGTCCACTGGGCGTATGGTCCAAACATGCATTCTGTCGGACCCATGAAGAGTTATCTGAAAGGGTTAAGCCAGGGTTTTCACATTTATGGGTTTGAATGGACTCAGGATAAATATGCATTCTACATCGATGGTTACAAATTCCATGAAATGACCCAGGGAATATCGAACATCGAAGAATATATGATTCTGAGTATGGAACTTCCGGGAGAACTTAAAAACCTCGAAAAAACCGTTTTCCCCGATGTCTTCATCGTTGACTGGGTGAAAGTCTACCTAAAACCTTGAGAACTTTCCATACCACACGATGGTTTTGCGTTATTTATTGTCCTCATAATAAATAACTTATGAAATTTTGATAGTAAATCCTTCTTTTTACTCAACTCGCTAACGGCAGTAAAATTCTTAATATTATGTTTTGTTTGTAGTTATTTCATAATTATGTTTCACCTAAATGGTGACAAATCTCACATTTTTATTGTTAAATTCATCAGATCTTTGAGTATGATTCTGAATTAGCAAATACGGTATAATACAAAATATAATTATTAAAATATCTGGTCCTATGAAACCTAATTCTACTAGTCTCTTCGCAATCATCCTTTTGGCATTATTGTTTATTGTTAGTTGTAAGAAATCTGAAATCGCAGGCACCAGGTTAATGGAACTTAAAGATGCCCAAATTACGAACCGTGATTCTAAAAATCAGAATGGTTATACAACAGTCGACAAAATAATTTATCCGGATGCCGTAATTACAGGAAATGACATTAAACCGTGGGATGTCACCTTATTTTCAAAGTATAATTATGGAAAATGGCATTTTGAATCCGGTATCCCTTACCAAAAGAAGCTGGAGCTTATGCCCGACGGATATGTTTCAGAAAAAGATTTAAAAACCTTTAAACTCCTGAGTTTTTTTACGATGACCGATATCCACCTTACCGATAAGGAATCTCCGGCACAATCCATACAGTACGCATTTATTCCAGCTATATTCCCGGCTGCCATTTCGTGCTACACCCCATCCATGCTCTTTTCAACACATGTCTTAAATTCTGCAATTCAAACTGTTAACGATATTAACCAGCGTGATCCGATTGATTTCGGCATTGCTTTGGGCGATATGACAAACAGCAGTATTTACAATGAATTCAGATGGTTTATTGATATTTTTGACGGGAAGAACATAAATCCTGATTCGGGCAAAAAGGATGATCCTGTACATGGTCCGGCCAATGATTATCAGGATAAATATCAGGCTGAAGGGCTTTGTAAATCGATTCCCTGGTATACCACGATTGGCAATCATGACCATTTTTTTAACGGGGCAGTACCTTTTAACGATAAGATCCGCAAAAACTTAACAGGGAATAAAATCCTACAGTTAGGAAATTTGTTTGCTGATGTTAATGCGATGGATTTAAACACCTATTCAATGGGAACTTTGGATGGAAGTACGGTAAATGGCGATATCATTGGGGCAGGTGTAGTAGCACAGATGAACTACATTCCGACGATTCCGGCAGACCTAAATCGTCGGGCTCTTACCAAAATCCAAATGGAGAAAGAGTTTTCAAACACGACCTCTATTCCCAGGGGACATGGATTTAATCAACCCAATTTTTTTGATGGATGTTATTCCTTTGAGCCAAAATCTAATCTGCCACTTAAGGTGATTGTCCTTGATGATACAATGGATGAAACTGATAACCCGCCAACAGGTACTGGCGTAGGTTATGGATGTGGATCACTTAGTAAAGGTCGTTTTGAATGGCTTACCAAACAGCTTCAGGCAGGACAAAGGGAGGATAAGCTGATGATTATCGCTGCCCATATTCCTATTGGCGTAGCACCTCCTCAATCAATGCTTGGTTGGATCGACGGCACAGCTCAGGATGAAATCATCACGGAATTAAAGAAATATCCCAACTTTTTTCTTTGGATATCAGGTCACCGTCATCTTGATAAAGTTACAGCTTTCCCCTCAACAGATAAGGATCATGCCGAAAATGGCTTCTGGGAAGTTGAAACACGATCATTAAGAGAATTCCCTCAGCAATTCAGGACCTTTGACATCTTGTTTAACAGCGACAATACCCTTTCGATTCAGACAGCCGATGTGGATCCCAATGTCAAAAGCAATTCATTTGCTGCAACTTCCCGTTCTTATGCTATTGCTGCTTATCAAACTTATGGTATGAAGGGAACTATATTACCTTCAAACGTTAACCTGGTAAAAAAATTAACACCGCTTATGCAGTCTAAAGTTGAGAGATATAAAGAGAAAGTATCCAAGTAAAAACTATTCGAAGCTATGCCAAAATCTGCGCAAATAGGATATTCGCGACTATTGGAATTTAATTAATATAACTTTACAAAAAGCATGAATCTTAAACTTGGAACATTCATTTTCAGCACCTTATTTTGCATGATTTGCTTTTCTCCGGATCCACTAAATGGACAAACAAACAACTATTTTTCTGTTCAGGCAAAGGTTGAAAATGGAACCATTGAGGGACTTTACGATACAAAAACATCCCTTCAACTCTACCTTGGAATCCCGTTTGCCCAGCCACCCATTGGGGATCTGCGCTGGAAGGCCCCCCAACCCATGAAGAATTGGACCGGTTTAAAAGAGACTAAAAAATTCGGACCCAGGGCAGTTCAGGGAATTGTATTTGGGGATATGAATGCCCGCTCAAATGGCATAAGCGAAGATTGTCTATACCTCAATATCTGGACTCCCGCAACCCGGAAAACCACCGGGCTTCCGGTTCTGGTCTATTTTTACGGAGGTGGTTTTGTTGCAGGAGATGGTTCCGAACCCCGTTATGATGGCGGCAGTATGGCCCAAAAAGGGATCGTTTCAGTAACGGTAAATTACCGGCTGAATATTTTTGGTTTCCTGGCCCACCCTGAATTAAGTGCAGAAGCACCTTATAAAGCCTCCGGCAATTATGGACTTCTCGATCAGACCGCTGCGCTGAATTGGGTCAAAAAAAATATTGCAGCCTTTGGAGGGGATCGTAATAAAGTAACCATCGCCGGTGAATCTGCGGGTTCTATTGCAGTTAGCTCGCTGATGGCATCACCGTTGTCGAAAGATCTTATTGCGGGTGCGATCGGCGAAAGCGGTGCAGCGATAAATCCAACTATGGCACCTGTCGCATTGGCCGAAGCAGAAAAGCAGGGAGTCGAGTTCGCCACCAAAGCCGGAAATTACACCATTAAGCAGTTACGAGGCATGAGCACATACGAAATCTACGAGCTATACAACGAATCGAAACGGTTTGGATTTCCGACAGTCATCGATGGATACTTCTTCCCAAAATCACTGACCGAAATTTTCAAGGCAAAAGAGCAGGCTCAGATTCCGATTTTAGTCGGCTGGAATTCCGCCGAAATTCCGGGAATGGCTTTTATGTATGGCAAGCCTTACTCCGAAGCAGATTTTGTGGGCCGTGTCAAAGAGACGTATCCCAATAATTTTGATGAGGTACTTGCCATTTATCCCCACAGTTCCGAAAAAGAGGTTGAACAATCGGCAACAGCCCTGGCTTCGGACCGATTCATTGCTTACAGCACCTGGAAATGGTTTGACCTTCAACGCAAAAACAGTTCTCAGGCAGTATACCGATATCTGTTCAGCAAACTTCGGCCACCACTGGTTGATCAAAATCTTGCCTCTGGATTGGCTGGTGGCACGCTGAAAAAGGAAAATAATCAGCCTAAAATGGCTGAACCGATCGGAGCACCACACGCCTGTGAAATTGAGTACTGCATGGGAAACCTTGGTTTAATCAAGGAATACGCCTGGACAGCAGAGGATTACAAAGTATCCCAAACCATGGAGAATTTCTTTGCGAACTTTATAAAAACCGGAAATCCGAATGATGCCACTCTCCCGGAATGGCCTGCTGCAGCGCCTTCGGATCCCAACCCTCCTGTAATGATTCTGAATGTTGAATCAAAAACTGTGAAGTCAGAGAATGAGGGACGTTATTTATTTCATGACCGGTTTTATAAGAATAATTAGTGCCCGTTTGCTAACTATACCTAAAAATCTACGAAATATGATTCCAGATTTTCAATCAATAATGCTTCCATTTTTAAGGATACTTTCTGACGGAGAAGAACACACAACGATAGAGGCAAACCAAAAGTTGGCAGTGCATTTTAACCTGACAGATGAGGAACTAAATGAATTTCTGCCAAGTGGAGTAGCTAAGACTTTTCCCAATCGGGTTGCCTGGGCTAAATCTCATATTAAGATGGCGGGACTGCTTGAGAACACGAAAAGAAGCTCATTCAAGATTACTGAAGGGGTAAACAACTTCTTGGAACAAATCCTTCTGAAATAAATTTAAGAATATTAAGAACCATTCCCGCTTATCAGGAAAGAACTGGGCGGACCCCAGAGGACTCTAAAGTCTAGATTGAAATTTCTCAAATAAATGCGACACCTGAAGAAATAATAGAAAATAGTTACCTTACAATTCGAAAGAATCTGGCACAAGAATTACTTTTCAAAATAAAGAATAGTAGCCCTGCATTTTTTGAGACTTTAGTTGTCGAACTATTGGTTAAAATGGGTTATGGTGGGTCCATAAAAGACGCTGGACAGTCAATTGGTCGTTCAGGAGATGAAGGAATTGATGGAATTATTAAAGAAGATAAACTAGGACTTGATATAATTTATATTCAGGCAAAAAGATGGGAAAATGTTGTTGGAAGACCTGAAATCCAAAAATTTGTAGGTGCCTTAGCGGGACAGGGTGCAAAAAAGGGGGTATTCATTTCAACCTCACGTTATACAAAGGAAGCACGCGACTATCAGCCAAGAAATGAAACAAAAATTGTATTGATAGACGGAGAGCAATTAGCGGAATTAATGATTGATCATAATCTTGCTGTCTCGACTGTAAATACAATCGAGATAAAACGGATTGATAACGACTATTTCGGAGATGAATGATTAAGATCTGCAGATATCAATAGTGATTATGGAAAACAAATTGAAATTTGTCATCCGAATGTGATCTTGAATTGATTTTATAGGGGTGAAATTAATAATTACTACAATTCATTTTTTGGAATACAGGACAAATTTCTTCACTATATAGTTCCACTTACCAAACCCCGGATAAAAACACCCTGTATTGCTGTTCCCTGTAAATGACTAATTTTGTCATTCTAAACAATCGAAGCTAATTGTGAATGACTGAAAAGGAGCAGATGGATCGTTTTCTTTTTGAGGAGTTTAAAAATGGGAACTCCCGTGCTTTTGATAAAATCTTTAACGATCATTATCAGAACCTCTGTCGTTTGGCCTATTCCATCGTTCATGATCAGGATAATGCCCACAGCCTTGTTCAGCAGGTGTTTATAAATTTATGGGAATCGCGCGAATCACTTGGGCATGTAGAGCAGTTAGCCCCCTATTTCACAGTTATGGTTCGCAATCAATGCCTGAACTTTGTAAAACGGGAAAAGCGGAATACGAAACTTTCGGATTTACCGGCTAACTCATACAGTGAAAACACAACCGACAAACAAATTGACACCCTCGATTTTGAAGAACAACTTATGATCGCTCTGGCATCGCTTCCCGAAAGATGCAAAATGGCCTTTGAATACAGCCGGTTTGAAAATCTCACCTATCAGGAGATTGCATTAAAAATGGAAATAACCGTAAAGGGCGTTGAAGCCCTGATTGGCAGATCCTTAAAATCACTGCGTATTTCACTTTTCGAATACCTGCCCGCTGTCCGAAGGGGCAAAATCAAGGATATTCTCCTTCTTTCGCTCACTAAAATTACGCGGAAGCTAATTTGAAGCTGGAGTTTCACAACTTGCGGGTAAATTGCACGATGCAAAAGACTTTTCATATACCTCCAAATATTCTTCGCTTCGGATGTAGGGTATCCCTTCGTTCTGTTTGTCTATATACCGAGACCAATCAACGAATAAATATTATCCAATAACCCAAAAAATGTTGAAATTAAAATTTCCGGCAATTAGGCTGCTTGTGACTTTACTGCTCATCAGCGCAGCAGTTTCACTACAGGCATCTGTTAAATCCTTTAAAAAAGAGGTTGATGGAATATCCCTCCAATTGGACAAAGGTGTAATGAAAATTAAAATATGTGCGGATAATATTGTTGAAGTGAGATATACAATTCTCTCTTCACTACCCTCCAAAAAATCGCTGGTTATCAATAATGAATGGAGGACCACTCCTGCCTTTAAAGTGGCTGAGACGGCTGCAGATATTACAATTTCAACGGCCAAAATGAAGGTGATCGTCAACAGGAGCAACGAGGCAATTCGCTACAGCGATCTGAATGATGTTGCAATTCTTGCGGAAGATCAGAAGATGGGCAAAAATATGGTTCAGGCTACAATTGCGGGGATTACAACCTACAATTGCGGGACACAATTTATCTCACCGGCCGATGAGGCGCTTTATGGCCTGGGATGTCATCCGGAG
Source organism: uncultured Bacteroidia bacterium (assembly GCA_903918045.1). Lineage (GTDB taxonomy): Bacteria > Bacteroidota > Bacteroidia > Bacteroidales > Prolixibacteraceae > JAAFHB01. The sequence continues at coordinate 14,699 of CAIXCY010000237.1, read as the reverse complement.
GATACCCTTTCAATCAATTATAAAGGGAGAAACCAGGATCTGGCCATTAAATATATGACCGGAGCCATTCCGGTTCTGCTATCCAATAAAGGGTATGGTCTAATCTGGGATAACTATTCTGCTTCGAATTTTTATGGTGCCGAGGCTTCAAATTCGAAATACAACTATGTATCCGAAAGTGGGAATATGATCGATTACTATTTCATATACGGTCCCGGTTTCGATCAGATTATCGCCGGATACCGGACCGCAACTGGAGCAGCCCCAATGTTTCCCAAATGGGCATTCGGATTATTTCAGTCTCAGGACAGGTATAAGAGTCAACAGGAAGTATTAACGGTAAAGGATAAATACCGAAATGGTAAAATACCGGTAGACTGTATTGTTCAGGACTGGTTTTACTGGGAGCCGAATGTGATTGGTTCGCATGTGATGTGGCCCGAACGGTATCGCGACCCAAAAAAGATGGTAGATGAACTGCATAAAGCCAACGTCCATGCAATGATCTCTATCTGGCCGGTTTTTGCCAAAGGGACACCTTCCTATCGGGCTTTGGAAAAAGCGGGAGGCTTAACCAGTATAACCTGGGATAATGTGATGACTCATACCTTTGATAATTACTATGATGCCCACAGCCCAAAAGCAAGAGACCTATACTGGAAGCAGGCCAAAGACAGCCTGGTGGGGCGCTACGGCTGGGATGCCTGGTGGGTTGACCAATGTGAACCAGACAATGGTGCACTGCTCGATCTAAGAAGACAGAGTAACTTCGCGACCGGAAAAGGAATCGACTATTTTAATACCTACTCCCTGATGCACTCCGAAGGTTTATATACCCACTGGAGAACAGACATTATAGGGAAACGTGCGTTTTTCCTGATCCGTCAGTCATTTGCCGGTGCCCAGCGCAATGCCGCAACCTTATGGTCTTCGGATATTACCTGCACCTGGAGGGCCTTTAAGAGTCAGGTTCCGCAGGGAATTAATGCCTGCTCCTCGGGTATTCCATACTGGACATCCGATATCGGAGGATACCACTTGAACTGGACAGCACCGGACTGGACAGCACCAATTCAGAAAGAACTCTTCACACGCTGGTTTCAATTCGGAGCATTCTGTCCGATCTTCAGGATTCATGGCAAAGGTGAACGCGCCCTCTACTCCGATAACTGGGATGCCAAAACCAAGGATATCTTATTGAATTACGATAATTTAAGATACCGGTTACTCCCTTACATCTATTCACTTTCGTGGAAGGTCACCCACGAGGGGTATACAATGATGAGATCGCTTGCCTTTGATTTCAAGGATGATGAAAAGATAAATGCAATCGCCGACCAGTATATGTTTGGACCGGCATTCCTTGTAAACCCGGTTACCGAGCGGATGTACAGCCTTCAAACCAATATTCCTGCAGAGAAAACACGAAAGGTTTATCTTCCAAAATCTATGTTATGGTATGATTTCTGGACCGGCAAAACTACAAACGGAGGACAAACTATTGATGCAGAAGCACCAATTGAAACCATCCCACTGTATATAAAAGCCGGTTCAATTATTCCTATGGGCGGATTCCTCCAATACGCAACAGAAAAACAGGCCGATGTGATCGAATTGCGAATTTATCCGGGCGCCGATGGCCAATTTGTACTTTATGAAGATGAAAACGATAACTATAATTACGAACAGGGGAAATATGCCACAATCGGGTTCACCTGGAATGATAAAACCAGAACTTTGTATATTTCAGAACAAAAAGGGGTATTTAATGGAATGCTCAAGGATCGGAAATTTAATATCGTTTTAGTACGTCCAGGCATCGGGACAGGTGTTGGAATAGCTGCAGCATTTGATAATACGGTTCAGTACACAGGTAAACAAATTCTGGTTAAACTTTAGTCCCCTTGTATATTATAGGATCTGCTGAAAACTATTTTAAAAATATTTTCAACCCCAATGTAGGGTGCCTGCTTCAGTAATTTGTCATTATATTGAAACTAATCAACAATGAATCTTACGAACGACCAAATTTACAGTCTGATTGCAAAATCATTCTCCGGTGAATTAACAGATGAAGAATTAATTCTGTTAAATTCCTGGAAGAAGTCAGACAAGGCTAATCTTTCAGAGTATACTGATTATGTGGATATTTGGAATCATTCCAAACGTCTGGCTATGCCTTCGAAGATTGATCTTGCGGGATCGCTGACTACCACCCGAAGGAAAGCCGGTTTAGAAAAGAGCCAGGTCAGATGGTTGCGTGTTTTTTCCCAAATTGCGGCCATACTGGTCCTTGCAGTTCTTTTTTCGGTACTCTACAATCAGTTTTTAGCCCCTAAAACCCAGCAAAGAACAGAGCAACTTTCCTATCAGCAGGTAAAAGCAAGCTATGGCATGCAATCCCGCGTGGAATTGGCTGACGGATCGGTGGTCTACCTTAATTCAGGAAGCACACTTAGATTTCCCACCTCGTTCATCGGAATGAAAAGCAGGAAGGTCGAACTTACAGGAGAAGGACATTTCACCGTTACCAAAAATAAGGAGCAACCGTTTATTGTGGACATCCATAAACTGGAGATTAAGGTCCTTGGAACAACATTTAATGTTGATGCCTATCCGAGTAACTCTACCTTTACGATTGCCCTCATTGAAGGAAGCATCAGGTTGGAGCAGAATTCAGGCAATGGAATAAAAGAGCTTATGGAACTAAAACCAAACCAGATTGCCACCTACCAGCCATCGGAAAACTTACTGACTTCCAAAACCGAAAATGATTTGAGTAAATATACAGCCTGGACGGAAGGTAAAATTGTATTTTCCAATGACCCGGTAAACATTGTCACTCAAAAACTTGGAAACTGGTACAATGTAGATATCGTAACAGCTGACATTAAACTAAACAAATATCGTTTTACAGGAACATTTATTGACGAACCATTGGAGCAGGTTTTAAACATTTTGAATCTAACCTCAAAAATGGAATACAAGGTAATTCCAGCCCGGAAACTGGCGGATAACTCCTACTCGAAAAGAAAGATTATTTTAAAATCAAGATAACAAACAACCAGTAAACCCTTAAATCAAGCGTGCCTATGGCGTGAGTTTAAAAAAAAACAGGAAAGTGTTGGAAGCACTCCCCTGTTTAAATTCCTGTGATGCCTGAAAAACAGGCAAACAAAAATTAATTATTAATAAAAATCGATCAAATTTATGAAAAAAAAATTCAAAGACAGGAAAATTCCGTCCCGGAATTTTCCGCAAAAAATGTTTTTTATTATGAGACTAACCCTATTTATTCTAATCACCTCAACACTAAGCTTAATAGCGGCAGGAAGTTATTCGCAAAATACGCGTGTAACTCTTGATTTAAAGAGTGTTTCGGTCAAAGAGGCACTCAAGGCAATCGAAAATACAAGTGAATTTTTCTTTATCTATAACAACGAATTGATCAATGTAGATCGGAAAATTGATCTGAACGTCAAGGATGAAAAGATCAGCGATGTGCTAAGCAATATCTTTGAAGGAAAAGAGGTTGAAGTAACCGTAATTGACCGCAAAATAGTTCTTGCCCCAACTTCAATGGGTGAACAGCAACCTTCAAAAAGTATTTCAGGTGTCGTTAAAGACGGCAGTGGGCTCCCTATCCCGGGTGCGGCCATTCTTCTTAAGGGAACTTCTGTTGGAATTACGACCGATATTGAAGGGCGTTTCCAATTAACACTTCCTGGTTCAGACAAAAATATTCTGGTCTTTTCGTTTGTAGGGATGATTTCTCAGGAGGTAAAAGCCGGAAATCAGACAAGCTTTAACATCACCCTTTTAGATGATAATAAAAATATCGAAGAAGTTATTGTCGTAGGTTATGGCGTTCAAAAGAAAAAATTAGTAACCGGCGCCACGGTTTCTGTAAAAGGTGAGGATCTGGAAAAACTAAGTACGACCAATGCACTGCAAGCTTTGCAGGGACAAGCGGCAGGGGTTAACATCACCTCAACATCAGGTCAGCCCGGCGGTGGTTACAAGGTTAATATACGTGGTGTGGGAACCATTGGAAACTCAAATCCACTGTATGTTGTAGACGGAGTTATAACTGGAGATATTACCTACCTGAATAATTCAGATATTGCGGCTGTGGATATTTTAAAAGATGCTGCTTCATGTGCGATCTACGGGATTAACGGGGCAAACGGCGTTGTATTGATCACTACCCGAAGCGGCAATTCAGTCAGTAAAAAAGGGGGGCAAGTATCTTTTGATGCCTTTTATGGCAATCAGAACGTTGGGCAAAAAGCAGCACTCTTGAATTCAGAACAATATGCAACAATTCAAAATGAAGCAGCAATTAACTCGGGTAAAGCACCACTTTTCTCACAGTCCCAGATCAATGCGCTGGGAAAAGGAACCAGCTGGCTAAATCAGATGCTCTCCTCCAATGTGCCGACTCAGAATTACAATTTAGCTGCAAATGGAGGTAATGATATTTCGACTTACTCCCTTGGCCTTTCGTATATTCAGCAGGGTGGTATTGTCGGGGGTCCCGATCTTTCGAATTACGAACGTTATAATTTTCGTTCAAATTCCGAACGGAAGATGTATGATGGGAAATTAAGAATCGGCGAACATCTGACCTATTCCTTTATTGATCAGAAGGGTATCCAGGATGGGGGACAATACAACAATACACTTCGCGGAGCATTTGGAACAAGTCCTTTGTTGGCGATGTACGATGCAAACGGCAATTATCTGAACAGTATGAATTCCACTGTTTACAATGGCGGATCATGGTTTAACGGGGAATCAAATCCTTATGCCATAATGAAATATACCAATCAAAATGACAGGAAGACTCAGAAAGTCATAGGCGATGTATATGCCGAACTTGAGCCGGTAAAAGGGTTGAAAATTAAAACCACATTTGGAATAAACTACTCATCTTCAGATTATCACAGCTATACGCCGCAATATGGCAATCTTTCAATCTACGCCTATAACAATTACGAAAACATCACTCAAAGTGCCTCTACCGGATATACCTGGAACTGGGATAACACAATTAACTACCTGTTTAAAATCAAGGATCATAAATTTGATGTGCTCGCGGGAAGTTCACTTCGCAAATACCAGGGTTCCTTTATAAACGGCTCAAATACAGGGTCTACTTTATTTGGCAATTTTGATCGCAGCTATTTAAGTACTTCCAATGTTACAACCATCAGCATGAGTCCTAGTTCACTCCCTGCTGACATGCAAACGGTAACTCATTCGGTATCACTCACCGGAAATGCAAATGCTATTTATGCTCAGTCCTCTTTCTTTGGAAGGGTAAACTATAACTACAAGGAGACTTATCTGGCTTCAGCCATTTTCCGTGCTGACGGTTCTACAATGTTTGCTCCGGGTCATCAGTGGGGATACTTTCCGTCACTCTCTGCCGGTTGGGTAGCGAGTAACGAATCGTTTCTGGAATCAACAAAAAATTGGATGGATTTTCTTAAAGTTCGCGCAAGCTGGGGTTCAAACGGGAATGACGGCATTTCGGCATTCAACTACCTCTCTTTGATTCAATTATCAAATGCACAGTACAATTTTGGAAACAGCAACAGCACTTTAGCTGCAGGTTCATATCCCTCAACAATTGGTGTAAACAGCACGAAATGGGAATCATCATATCAAACCAACCTTGGTTTTGATGCACGGTTCCTGAATAGCAAATTAAATGTGAGCATCGATTTATACAACAAATTAACCAAAGACTGGTTAGTGGCTGCACCCTTACTGGCAACTGCCGGAGTATCTACAAATCCGTATATCAACGGCGGGGATGTTACAAATAAGGGGATTGAACTTCAACTGACTTACAACAACAAGATTGGAAACGATTTTAATTACTCTGTATCTGGAACTTATGCCTACAATAAGAATCAGGTGAATAACATTCCTACTGCTGATGGAATTATCCACGGAGGCTCAAATATTTTGTATAACAATGCACCTGAATTTTTCCGTGCCTCCGCAGGAAATCCGATCGGATATTTCTGGGGTTACAAAACTGCAGGAGTATTCCAGACAGAGGCCGATGTTCAGGCATGGAAGAGTAACGGAAAGGTACTTCAACCAACTGCACAGCCGGGCGATCTGAAATATGTCGATGAGAATCATGACGGAATTATAAACGCAAACGACAAAACCAATATCGGTGATCCTAATCCGCATCATGTTTTCGGGATTAAACTCTCTGCCAATTATAAAAATTTCGATTTCTCTGTTACAACGAATGGTGTTGCCGGAAATAAAATCGTTCAGTCATATCGTAATATTGCAAGTTCTTATGGCAACTGGACAACTGACATTTTTAGCCGTTGGCACGGTGAAGGGACCTCAAATTCAATGCCCCGCGTAACACAGGACAATGCAAACTGGGCACAGTTCTCCGATCTTTATGTTCATGACGGAAGTTATTTACGAATATCAAATATTACCCTGGGATACGATTTCGCCAAACAGATCAAATGGAAGAATCTGAGTCAGCTGCGCGTATATGCTGCGGCTGAGAACCTGATCACATTCACCAAATATAGCGGAATGGATCCGGAAGTTGGCTTTTCGGGTACCGACGCCAGCGGAGTATATTCGTTTGGTCAGGGTGTTGACTTAGGTTTCTATCCTCGCCCGCAAACATTCCTCGTGGGGGTAAACATTAAATTCTAATTTTTAAGAAGTGATGAACATGAAAAAATATAAACTGATCGCGCTTGCATTGATTGCAATGATCTCATTCAATTCGTGCAAAAAATTTCTTACAACCGAACTGACGGATGCTAAGAAAACCAATACAACCTATTATAAGACCCCCGCTGATGCCTTAACAGCACTAGTTGGATGTTACAACGGTTTAGACCTGATCTGGAATAATGGCGTGGCCATGCCTGTTGCATCCGAAGTTTTTTCTGATAACTGCTTTGGCGCCACGGGTGCTTCAGACGGATATGGATACCAATTGATGGATGAATTTAATAAAACTGTCTCACCATCCGATAATTCGATGTTTAGCGGCACCTGGAAGGGCTATTACCAGGCCATTTACCGTTGCAATGTACTGCTTGGCAGTTTAGACCAGGTCTCATGGGGTGACAGTACTGCCTTAAAACCTAAGTATGAAGCAGAAGCAAAATTTATCCGCGCATTTTGCTATTTCGATATGGTTCGGTTATGGGAAAAAGTTCCATTACTTACTGAACCATCACTTGCAAATGTTGCACAATCTGAGCCTGCCTTAACTTATGCCCAGATCATGACCGATTTACGTTTTGCAGCCAACAATCTCCCTTCGGTTAGTTATTCGGCTACAACAAACGGACGGGTAACCAAATGGGCAGCTGAATCATTATTGGCACGCGCTTACCTGTTTTATGCAGGTTATTACGCCCAATCGGCTATTGGTGCTGAAACCTCTGCCACAGCGCTGGCTGCAGTAGAAGACGTTATTGCCCATAGCGGACACGGATTGGTGGGTGATTTCACCACTTTATGGCCTGCTGCCTCAATCGCAAAAGATGTCACCTACGCCGGGGAAGCAAACCAGGAGGTCGTATTTTCAATAAAATACTCTTCAACAGGTGATTACAACGGAAATATCACAGGAAATACCTGGATGGTAATGGAAGGAGTCCGTGAAGAATCTCATTATCCCTACCAGTATGGCTGGGGAGCCTGCTCCGTTGACCCAAAACTGTATCACACCTTCACGTCAGCTGATTCACGTCAGTTTGCATCTGTAATTGCTATCTCAGAAGAAAATATACCTTTTTCTCTGGCTTCACATAACCGCGAATATACGGGATATTATCTGAAGAAATACAGTCCGATATGCGACAAAACAGGGACTTCCATTGTGACTAACTTTATGATTGGCCAATACCAGGATTATTTCGCTATTCGTTATTCGGATGTTTTATTAATGGCTGCCGAGCTGGGAAGTTCAAATGCAGCAACCTATTATAACCTTGTACATCAACGTGCTATTCCGGGAGCGCCAGCCGCTGCTTCGGTTTCCAAAGCAGATATTTTATCAGAACGCCAGTTGGAATTTGTAGGAGAAGGAATACGTTACTGGGATTTAATGCGTCAGGGACTGGCAACTGCTGCGTCAACCATTGCAGCCAATACAACAGTGTCATTCCTTAATGATGGAGCAACGCCACCTTCAGCAGCTCAATTACAGTCAAACATTACAACAACCCGCGGTTTCCAGCAAATACCTGACGATCAGATTACCCTATCATCAGGCGTGTTGAAACAAAATGCCGGTTGGTAATTATTATTTATATTTAATAAGATACAGCTATGCAAAATAAATTTAGAATCTTATATGCGATATTGGCCATGATCCTTCTTTTCACGGCTTGTACACCCAATAAATACGAACTTGGCTCGTTAATGAGCAAAAGTGAATTGAAGTTCACGATCGTTCCGTCGGCATCAAATCCAAACAACATTGTTCTGACAAGTTTAACTCCCAGTGTTACTCCCCTCTGGACAACTCCATTTGGTCGTTCAATACGTGTAACAGATACAGTTAACGTCGCTTTTCCGGGAGTATATACCTTTAAATACGGTGTTGAGAGTGCCGGTGGTTATGTTCAGGCTGATTCACTTTTGATAACAATAAACACTGTTGACAGGAATGCGGTTAGCACAGCTTTGTGGACTAACCTATCAGGTGGATATGGCAATGAAAAAACCTGGTACCTCGATCTTGATGCGAAGGGAGTCAGCAAAATATGGGATGGTCCCATTTTTTTCTATGGAACGAATGACAGCTGGATATCGGTTACTGACGGAGTCAAAGTAGGTGGTGACTCGTGGAACTGGAACCCTTCATGGTCAGGAAATACCTGGCTTTGCGGAGCTGCCAATTTTGGATCCATGACCTTCAACCTCAAGAATGGCCCTTATGTTCAGGTGGATCACACTGCCACTTCAGACGGTATCAAAATGGGTGGAAAACAATCAGGCACATATATGCTTGATGAAGCAAACCACACCCTTACTCTGAATGATGTTTCTGTAATCCACCCAATCAATTACGATACGAATACAACAAAATCGTGGACCGGGAAATTTAAAATTTTCTCACTTACTGCCGACAAATTGCAGATTGCCATTTTGCGCGATCCGGTAATTTCAGGTCAGGGTGCCTGTTTCCTCGTATATAATTTTGTAAGCAAATCCTATTACGATTTGCATTAACACAACCCGGAAATTATGAATTCATGTGGGAAGGGTGGAAATCCTTCCCACAATTATAACTCACAACATAAATCAACCAGCCGAAATGACCAAACAGACAATCGTATTTCTTTTCGCGATAATTATAATTGTGGTTGCAGGTTCCTGCAAAAAAACAAATACTGTGGTAATTCCGGTGGTAGTTCCAACTCCTCAGTTTACTGCAAGTCAGGACACTTTAAAGTTCAGTGAATCAGGAGGAAAAGATACGCTAACAATATCAATGAACGGCACGAAATGGAATGCCTTTTCCAGTCAGTCCTGGGTTGGATTATCATTTAGCTCTTCTACAAAGGCCACTGACAAGCTTATTGTTAGTGCCGATGCAAATTCAACCGGTAGTGTGCGTGAAGCAACCCTTTCACTTGTAATGGATAGTAAAACGCAGGTATTGGTAAGGATCAGACAAAATATTGCTAAGATTAGCTATCCCGATTACAGTAATCCGATTCCTGCAAATTCAACCGGTATGGGTAGTGATGCCAAAACCCTGGCAGCAAAAATGTTTGCAGGTTGGAATCTGGGCAATTCGCTCGAAGCACCTGGCAGCGAAACAGCCTGGGGAAATCCCAAAACAACCCAAGCCCTTATCGATTCGATAAAATCGACTGGTATAAATGCAATCCGAATCCCTTGCGGATGGAATGGTTATATCGTAAATTCCGCAACATGCCAGTTAAACAGTTCATGGCTTGCCCGCGTAAAAGAGGTCATTGATTATTGCATAAAAAATGAAATGTATGTTATCCTAAATATTCATTGGGATGGTGGCTGGCTTGAAAATCACCCCGATTTTGCGAGTCAGGATGGTGTAAATGCCAAACAAAAAGCGCTTTGGGAACAAATAGCGGTCAATTTCAGAGATTATGACGAACATCTTCTCTTCGCAGGGACCAATGAAGTAAGCGCAAGCACCACTGCAACGGCTGAAAATTATACGGTACAGCTCTCATATAACCAGACATTTGTGAATGCAGTCCGTTCTACGGGTGGTAAAAACACATACCGGAATCTGGTCATTCAGTCGTATGCAACAAATATTGACGAGGCTATGAATCATCTGATTATAGCAAAAGATAGTCAGGCCAATCGCCTTATGGTGGAGGTGCACTATTACGATCCATGGGAATATTGCGGGCTCGAAACCGATGCATCATGGGCTACGGTAAAAAATCTTTGGGGAGCCCCTTTTGCTCAATTTGGAATTCTTCCCTCCTGGGGAGAAGAAGATTATCTGGCGGCTCAATTTCTGAAGATGAAAACCAATTTTGTGGATAAAGGCTACCCGGTTATTTTAGGCGAATTTGGTGCCGTTCGCCGTTCATCACTGACCGGCAGTTTACTTCAGCACCACCTGGATTCAAGGGCTTATTATATTGAATATGTGACACAATATGCTAAGAAAAACGGAATGGCAACCTTTATCTGGGATAACGGAGGAACCGGCAATAATACGATGGCAATTTTTAATCGCGGCGATGGTTCCGTATTTGACGGACAAATCTTAAATGCATATTTAACAGGCGCCACAAAAGGTATCTATCCTTACTAATTATTTGAGAACTCTTTAGTAGATTTAACCGGATTTTTAAAACCCAACAATAAGGGTAAAATCCGAATCTAACTAAAACTTGTCTCCGATGCTTATTAACAAGTCCTTCTTTTTAATTTGCCTGATATTCTTTATTATTACAGGAAATATTATCCATGCGGCAGCCCGACCCGACCATCAGATAAGCCGGTATAATGTCGTTTGGAACGCTCCGTCAAAGGATGCCACCGGTGTGATGCCTATCGGAAACGGAGACCTTGCCGCTGGTGTTTATGCCATTGAAAATGGTGATCTTTACCTGCTTCTTGCAAAAAACGATGCCTATAATTACCTGGGAGATATCTTCAAAACCGGCCGGGTGCGCATCTCGCTAACCCCTAATCCTTTCAAGTCCGGAAAGCCATTCAAACAGACTCTTGACCTGGCAACCGGCTCAATCCGCATCGAGGCAGACGGGGTAGTTATCCGGATCTGGGCAGACGCGAACCGCCCTGTCTTTCATGCAGAAATCTCTTCCCCTTCAGAGGTTACAGTCGCGGTCAAACCTGAATTATGGAAACGCATTGACTGTACAGTCTTTAACCTCGCTGAATTCAACGGTGTAAAGTTCTACCCTTCAGCGACAGGAGAACCATCGCAGGATGTAAAACTGGAAAGGAACGGCAAAATTCTCTGGTACTTTCCCGTTGGTGACCGGAGTATTTACAAAGATGACCTCAAATATTACGGTGTAGAACAGATGGCTACAAAATTTCCGGATCCGTTCCGCTTCAATACCTTTGGAAATCTACTCGAAAGCCCGCAGCTCACATTGACTAACGGCGCCCTTACCGGCAAAGGAAAAACCTTCGATATTCGGATTCATGCGCTCACGATGCAAACTTCTGAGCCGTCAAAATGGATCAGCACGATCGAACACCAGGCCGCACGCCCCTCCGATCTGAAAAAGGATTGGAACGAACACACCCGGTGGTGGTCAGACTTCTGGAACCGCAGCTGGATTATTGCCACCGACAATACCCTTCCCGAAGCCAAACGCGAAATTCTCAAAGGTGAAGCCAACAGTGATGGTTTCCGCGATGAGGAAGATGGAGCGGCGCTGACTTCTCAGAGTTACAATGTTTTTCGATTCCTCATGGCGTGTCAAAGCCGGGGAAAAGTGCAGACGAAGTTCAATGGTGGCCTTTTCACCCAACAGCTGAGATTTAAGGAGCAGGATCTGAAAAACCGGACAGGAATGATCCCGCAAAAGGATGGTTCGTGGCTCACTCATGAGGATGACCGGTTATGGGGGCGGCGGTACACTTTTCAAAATCAGCGGTTACTCTACTGGCCACTCCTTGCAAGCGGTGATAACGACCTTATGAAACCATTTTTCAGGTATTATTCGAACCTGCTTGAGGTACGTAAAGCAATAACAAAAGCGTGGTTCGGCCACGAAGGAGCCTATTACCGCGAAAATATTGAGCCCGACGGCGCCGAGCATGATTGCGGAAATGAGGGGCGTCCTCCGCGAACTAAACCCGGTGAAAAATATGTGGGGTACTACCACGATTATTATTTCACCTGCGGCCTCGAAATCCTTGCAATGATGTGTGATAATGTCAATTACACAGCTGATCCTGAGTTTCGCGATAAAGTCATGCTCCCCTTTGCCCGTGAGATATTACTCTTCTTTGATAAACATTATCCACGCGAAGCCAACGGTAAACTCCATCTTGAACCTGCACAGGTGGTCGAAACCTGGTGGGTCGCCATAAACCCGTCACCTGATATTGCCGGTTTGAGGTTTTGTCTCGGTCAGTTACTTGGAATGAAAGCCGGCACTGCTGAAGATCAAAAAACATGGAGTAAATTACTAAGTGAGATTCCCAATGTTCCTTTGCAAACGATCGATGGTCATAAAGCCATAGCTCCGGCAGATAAGTGGGAAAAGCGTGAGAACGCCGAGAATGGAGAGCTCTATCCCGTATTTCCATTCCGCTGTTTTGGAGTTATTAATGGTACAGATAGTATTGTGAACCGTACCATGGAACACCGTTCCCTCAAAGATGCGATGGGTGGAGGTTGCTGGACACAGGATCAGATCGACTGGGCTTTTGCCGGTAATGCTGAAGAGGCTTCAAAAGGGTTGGTGCGCCGGTTTCGGATCGCCTCAACGATGGTTCGATTCCCCCTCTTTGGACGCGAGGGTCCCGATTCGTGTCCCGACTTCGATCAGTTTGGATCGGGATCAACGGCACTTCAACGTATGCTGATCCAGGAGGATAACGGCAAAATTCTCCTCCTCCCCGCCTGGCCTAAGAACTGGGATGTCAACTTCAAACTACATGCGATGAAGAAAACTATCGTGGAAGGGGTTATAAAACAGGGAAAATTATCCGGTCTTAAGGTCACCCCCGAATCGAGGATGAAAGATATTCATTTCGCAAAAGGGTGGAGTCTGAAAAAATAACCGAATATAATCCGAATGGAACCATTTCTAAGAACAAGGTACGACTGTCAGACAATATGGAAAAGGAATTGGACATACGGTACAAAATTTTATTAAAAAATCCGGATAAGGGGAATAGAATCCGACGATTGGGTGAGGCGAATTGTATTCGCTGCAAGACAATCTACACGCGGTTCCAAACCGCGGGACCCAATGCAGCTGCCTCAATGTTAGTTTTGACCCTTTGAAACCAATCAGTTCCCCTTCAATGCAATAACCGTCGTTTTCAAATTCCACCCCTCAACCTGAACTTCAATCTTCTTACTCTTCAGTTTGGCCGATGAAGTGCTAACCGTAACATTCAACGATTCACCCGGTGCGAGGGAGAAATAGTTTGCTGACCAATAGCAAGGCAGAATTTCTGCCCCATTATCCATCAACTGCGGACGGACAAAAAATGCAAGTTGTTTGGTGGTATTGCTGAATTTGAGCGTCCATGTTGTCTCGCTCCTCCCCTTTTCTGATTTAATGAGGGTAGTCTGAACCGCAGATCCTGGCATCGAATTTAACGCTTTGAAGTTATCATCAGCTGCAACCCAATAAACATTGTGGGAAATAACTTTTCCTGCCGCATCCTTCAGATTTAAGACAACAAAGCTTACACCCTTTGCATTTGCTAAGGTTTTGGATAATGAGAAAGTGTTATGCACATCTGTAGCAGTAAGGTTTACCTTCGAAGTCTGGGTACTCAGAAGTTTTGAATCTACTCCGAAAACATCAGCCTGTAGAGTAAGGTTGGATACTGGTTTGTAGGTCCGGTTTAAGACTGTAATGGTATAATCGAGTGGATTCATTTGAATATGAACCGTTTCAAGAGCATTCTGCATCGCGTAATAGCCGGCATTTGGCTCAAGATACCAGTCAAAAATCTGCCAAACAACACTTGGGAAAGCCGCATTTAACTTCCAGAGCATCACCCCACCGATATCGTTGAGTTTATGCCCTGCAGATTCGAAAATACCCTGGTAACCCATTGCATTCATAAGCTGCATCTTATTCGAAAAATCTTCCATCGAAGCAGGTTCGCCGTACCGCTTTACCATTGCATCATAATAGAGATCATATTTCCCGTTTCCGCTGCAGGCATCGTGGTACCCCCATGAGTTATTCAATGGGAACGGCAATTTGGTATCCCAGACCAGATTGGGAATTATTTTCACCAAACTGTTGTAAGGTGGCTGAGACGGTAAACCGGTCTCATCTTTAAATACCCAATCCTTTGCGGTATCGGCTAAATGATAATACCATTTGGAATCCTTCCAGGTATAAGGACCACCGCTATAAACCCCGGAGGCCTTGTTATCGGGCCAGGCACCATCCCACCCTTTGGGAAGTTTGGCAAAACCTGAAGAACTTGGGATAAAC
>CAIXCY010000236.1 GCA_903918045.1 uncultured Bacteroidia bacterium | reverse complement strand
TTAATTAAACCCAACTATACTTCAAATGAAAACTATAAAAATTGCCCTTATTGGCGCCGGATATATCTCCAATTACCATGCCCGCGGACTACAGTCTATTCCCGGCGTAGAAATCGCTGTTGTTGTCGGACTCCCTATCGAAGCTGCTCAGGCTTTTGCAGATAAATATAATATCAAGGAGGCAACCACCGATGTTACTTCACTTTTCAAAAGAGACGATATTGATGCTGTGGTTATTGGAACCCCCAATAAATTTCATGCCCCTTTTGCAATCGAATTTTTAAATAACGGCAAGGACGTCTTCCTTGAGAAACCTATGGCCATGAGCGCCGAAGAAGGCCTAACAATCAAAGCCGCCGCAGACGCCGGAAATCAAATCGTGATGACCGGACACATGTGGCGGTTTGATAATGATGTGAATTTTGTAAAAGACACCGTTGACTCAGGTCAGCTTGGAAAGATCGTTAAAACCAAGGGTTACGGAATCCATGAAAATTGGGGACCGGCTGGCTGGTTCTCCCAGAAAGCTCTTGCAGGTGGCGGAGCATTGGCAGATATGGGTGTTCATGCAATTGATACTGCTCGCTATATTTTGGGTGACCCGAAACCAACAAAGGTCTATGCCAAAATCGGAACTCATTATGGTGATTATGATGTTGATGACTCAGGAATTATCATGATTTCATGGGATAATGGTGCCGAATCAGTCATTGAAAGTGGTTGGTGGCAGCCTCATATGGATGGTCCCGAAGCAGCCACCGGAATCTATGGTACTAAAGGGTATGCAAATGTCTTCCCTACATTTTTAAAATATAAAGTTGGCAATATCCCTGGAAAATTTGACGCCAAACTTCCGGCTAAGACAGAGCATTGCGATCAGTCGATGTATACACGTCAGATGGACCATTATGTCGATTGCATCCGGACCCGCAAAACCCCGGTTCCCGGGTTAATGGAAGGACAGATTATCCTCGATATCGTCGATGCGGCTTACAAATCATCTGAAACGGGTGAGGTGGTAAACCTGCGATAGATTATTTATTTACCATACTTTAAATATATGAGTCGGGATATAATGTCCTGTTTTACAACTTTACGACTTAGCGTCTTTGCGTGATTTTTCCTTTTTCCCCACGCAAAGTCGCTAGGGCGCAAAGTTCTGGTAATGCTAAATCAAGAATCAAAAAGAAAGAATATCCAACCTTGAAGCTGGTCGGATATTCCCTGAATAATCTGAAGTTGAACCTTCGATTACTCAGCGTGCAATTGCTGATTAACCTCTAATACCATCGTTATGAAATCCTCCAAATTTCAGATTTATGGGTTCTTAATATCTTTAATACTGTTGGATATTAGTTGTGTCAGGCCCGATCCTTCGGTTCTTCAACTTAAGGATAACTGGGAAATCGAGTCTTCAGCTATGGTGCCTCAGGATGGCAGTGTTATTTCAACCGCTGATTTTCAGGCTGAGAAATGGTACTCTTCATCAGTTCCCACCACTGTTTTGGCAGCTTTGGTCAAGAATAAAGTTTACCCCGACCCGTTTTATGGAGATAACCTCAAAAAAATTCCCGGATACCGTTCAGGCAGCTGGC
>CAIXCY010000235.1 GCA_903918045.1 uncultured Bacteroidia bacterium | reverse complement strand
TTAATTAAACCCAACTATACTTCAAATGAAAACTATAAAAATTGCCCTTATTGGCGCCGGATATATCTCCAATTACCATGCCCGCGGACTACAGTCTATTCCCGGCGTAGAAATCGCTGTTGTTGTCGGACTCCCTATCGAGGCTGCTCAGGCTTTTGCAGATAAATATAATATCAAGGAGGCAACCACCGATGTTACTTCACTGTTCAAAAGAGACGATATTGATGCAGTGGTTATCGGTACACCCAATAAATTCCATGCTCCCTTTGCCATCGAATTTCTGAACAACGGAAAGGATGTTTTCCTCGAAAAACCGATGGCAATGTCTGCAGAGGAGGGACTTACGATAAAAGTAGCAGCCGACGCCGGAAATCAGATTGTGATGACCGGACACATGTGGCGTTTCGATAACGATGTGAATTTTGTAAAAGATACCGTTGACTCAGGTCAGCTGGGTAAAATCGTAAAAACAAAAGGGTACGGAATCCATGAAAACTGGGGACCGGCCGGATGGTTCTCTCAGAAGGCTCTTGCAGGTGGCGGAGCGCTGGCAGATATGGGTGTTCATGCGATCGATACCGCTCGTTATATTTTGGGAGACCCGAAACCAACAAAGGTTTATGCTAAAATCGGAACCCATTATGGTGATTATGATGTGGATGACTCCGGAATTATCATGATCTCGTGGGATAATGGCGCTGAATCAGTAATCGAAAGTGGCTGGTGGCAACCTCATATGGACGGCCCCGAAGCAGCCACCGGAATCTATGGAACAAAAGGATATGCCAATGTCTTCCCTACCTTCCTTAAATATAAAGTGGGCAACATTCCCGGGAAATTTGATGCCAAGCTGCCGGCCAAAACAGAACATTGCGACCAGTCGATGTACACCCGTCAGATGGAGCATTATGTCGATTGTATCCGCACCCGTAAAACGCCGGTTCCCGGTTTAATTGAAGGACAGATTATTCTCGATATCGTCGATGCGGCCTACAAATCCTCTGAGTCTGGTGAGGTGGTAAATCTGGGCTGACCTAATTGAGATTACTAATTTGATATATAAAATTGATAGGATCGTTTCGGAATTATCAATTTAACAGCAGAGTACCGCAAAGCAATATTACAGAGGCTCGCAGAGTGTTTTTGATTTAGAAAAACTCTGCGGTCCTGGAGTCTTCTTTGCGCAACTCTGCGGTAAAAAGGTATTCAATAACCATTTATAATGTCTGCCTTATTGGTATACTGATCAGCCTTAAAATCTCTTGTTATGAAATCTGGAAAACTTTTGTTTTATGGCTTATTCGTTACAATAATTCTTCTGGTTACCAGCTGCATCCGACCCGATCCTTCAGTTCTTCAGCTAAAAGATAACTGGAAAATCCAGTCCTCAGCTTATGTTCCTCAGGGCGGCAGTATTATTTCAACCTCTGATTTTCAGGCTGAGAAATGGTACTCTTCATCAGTTCCCACCACTGTTTTGGCAGCTTTGGTCAAGAATAAAGTTTACCCCGACCCGTTTTATGGAGATAACCTCAAAAAAATTCCCGGATACCGTTCAGGCAGCTGGC
>CAIXCY010000234.1 GCA_903918045.1 uncultured Bacteroidia bacterium | reverse complement strand
TTTTGAAAAATCAAATACGAGATAATTGATGCGTTCTTCTTCGCTTTGGAGTTTTATTTTTATTTGCTGATAAACATCCGGATTTTTGTATTTCAGGCTGAGGTCTTCAAGTTCTGATTTGATGGCGTAAAGTCCCAGGCGGTGTGCCAGGGGTGCGAGAATATAGAGGGTTTCAGAGGTGATCTTCAGTTGCTTGTGATACGGCATTGAGTCCAGTGTCCGCATATTATGCAATCGGTCGGCAATTTTAATCAGGATCACCCGCACATCATCCGAAAGGGTGAGAAGCATTTTCCTGAAGTTGGTTGCCTGGTTTGAATCAAAAGTTCCTGAGAGTTTGGTAAGGCCGTCGACCAGCGAGGCCACTTTGGCGCCAAACATATTGTGAATATCCTCCAACGTATACTCTGTATCTTCAACTACGTCGTGAAGGATAGCTGCCAGAACCGATTTTGTTCCAAGGCCGATTTCACTCACAACGATTTTAGCAACAGCGATAGGATGAATAATATATGGCTCTCCCGATTTGCGTCTGATTCCCATATGGGCAGTATTGGCAAATTGAAATGCCTTTCGGATGAGCTGCTCGTTTTCTGCAGATAATGGCCTTGTAAATGACTTTATAAGGTCTTCAAACAAATCCTCAATCTCTCTTTTTTCAATCTCAGTCTGCAAATCTTAGAGTTTTAGTGCCATCAAAAATAATTTTTTTAGAATTAATGATCAAGCTGGTTAATTTTGTTTAACACCTCTTTTTAAAATTTTATTGAACACAATTTCAATTGTTTCAACCATTGTTCCCCATGAGAACTTCTCTTTCTCTGCAATTACATTAGCGGTGAAAAAGTCGTTGCGACTATTCTTGTAAAAATCAAAAATCGCATCGGTTATTGCTTCAGGTCCCGGCTTTACAACATACCCAACCTTACCATGTGGTATAATTTCGCCCAATCCTCCGACATCCGTAACAAGCATCGGCTTATTATAATGAAATGCAATTTGTGTAACGCCGCTCTGAGTTGCCGATTTATAGGGTTGAACAACCATGTCTGCAGCTCCAAAATAATTTGCAACATCTTGATCTGCAATAAAGTCTGTTCGTAAAATTACATGATCGGTAAGATTTTTATCTGCAATAAGTTTCAAATATTTTTCGGAGGATGTGTAGAACTCACCTGCTATAATAAGTTTGACGGGAAAACTGCGAAGCTTTTCGGCGCCAAATGCCTCTAAAAGCCAGTCAAGCCCTTTATAATCACGTATAAATCCGAAAAAAAGCAGATATCGGTATTGATCACTTAAATTCAAACGTTTTAAGGCCTTTTCCCGGGTCACTATCTTTCCAAATATATCATATAGGGGATGAGGAGTATAAATCATCGGCGACTCAGGAGTGAACCGCTTCAGATCATTTAGTACGGCTCTTGACATTGTTACAAACCCATTACAGCTTTTTGTGAAATAACGAGTCAGCAGATTATCAAAAAAATGTTTTTCATGAGGCGTAATGTTATCTGCGATAGCAATAACCTGCGTGTAATTATTTTTTCCGGCTATCCGGGCAATCGTACCTAAACAGGGAGCCATAAAGGGGGTCCAGTACCGGAGTAAGAGCATTTCCGGTTTTAACCTGTAAAGTTCGCGCCCTACCGAGATCCAATTGAAAGGGTTAATTGAATTGACTTTTATCCGGATATCCAGACCTTCAGGGGATGGTTGATCCGAAAATTGGGTCTTGCCAGGAAATAGAAAGGAGGGATATTGTAGAGAAAATGTATAATTGATTACATCATTTCCATCTTCGATCAGCGCTTTTGAAAGTCGCTCATTGAAAGTTGAAATGCCCCCACTTCTGAAGGGCCATGTAGTTCCAAGTAAAATAATCTTTTTTTTCAAAGCAATCAGATTTTAACACAAAGGTAAAAAAAATAGCAAACGATTCCAGGATGATTTAACCGGGGCATTTTTTGCAGAGTACATTTTCGATACCAGGTTTCAGCTCATGTTCCGAATTTTTGTATATCTCTCTTCAACATTGTTTCGAATCCATTATCTTTGGCAAATTGTTAATCTGTAAAACATACAATGGACGAGAGACCTTTAATCTTAATTTCCAATGATGATGGCGTTTATGCCAAAGGGATCAATGAACTGATTGAAGTTTTGCGTCTGTTTGGTAATATTGTGGTTGTAGCGCCGGATAGTCCCCGTTCAGGAATGGGGCATGCAATTACAGTTGATCATCCGTTGCGTGTTACACGACTGCAGGAGGAGGACGGACTGTTGATTTACTCTTGTACCGGAACTCCTGCTGATTGTATAAAATTGGCTTGTAATCAGTTACTGGATAAATTGCCCGATTTTATAATTTCCGGGATCAATCATGGGGCAAATACATCCGTTTCAATTTTATATTCAGGAACAATGGGAGCTGCACTTGAAGGGTGCATTCACGGTGTTCCTTCAATTGGATTTTCGCTTAATGATTATAGTCCGGATGCTGATTTCTCCCGGGCTAAGATTGTTGTTGCCCGGATATTTCAAACGGTGGCCCAGCACGGTTTGCCTGAAGGAATTTGTTTGAATGTAAATATTCCGCAGGGAGAGGTAAAGGGGATCAATTTTAGCCGGCAGACCCGGGGAAAATGGGTTGAGGAATTTGAGAAAAGGACAGATCCGCATGGGCGCGGCTACTATTGGCTAAAAGGGTATTTTAATAATGCAGAATCAGAGGCTCTTGATACCGATGATTTTGCGGTGCTTAACGGATTTGTGTCGGTAGTCCCCGTGAATACCGATCTTACCGCTTATACCGCGTTTCCTCAAATGCAAAAATGGAAATTCTGAGCTTATGCATGTCGATGACAGATCGTTATTTTTTAATAAAATTGGGTATGGATTGATTGTCGGTTTTCTGACTCCGGTGATCTCGTTTATCTTGTACTATATATTTCGGTTCGGACATCACAGCTTTGTCGATTACCTTCATTTTTTGATTGAATCGAAAAAGTTGGTTAACGTTTTAAGTCTCTCTGTTTTGCCTAATCTGGCCCCTTTTATGTTGCTTATTAACAGCAGCCGCTACAGTTCCGGAAGGGGGGTACTTGCAGCTACAATTGTATTGGGTGTAATAATTTTTATATTGAAATTTGTTTTGTAAATCATAACATTGATTTAATTGGATTTATTAGTACAACTTATTATTAGGTTTTTCTAACGTGTAATCTTCCATGAAATATTTTATAATAGCCGGTGAGGCATCAGGCGACCTGCATGCTTCTCATTTAATGCGGGAACTAAAGCGGGCTGACGGGAATGCCGAATTCGTTTTTTTTGGCGGAGATCTTATGCTTCACGAAGGGGGTACCCTTTTAAAACATTATCGCGAGATGGCTTTCATGGGGCTCATCCCTGTTCTTTTGAATCTTGGTAAAATCAAGAAAAACTTCAGAATAGCGGAACAAAAGCTTCTCGAATTTAAACCTGATGTTTTGATTTTGGTAGATTATCCCGGGTTTAATCTTCGGATGGCTGAGTTTGCTCATTTACATGGAATTAAGGTTTTCTATTATATCTCCCCCAAAATTTGGGCATGGAAAACCAAACGGGTTCATAAGGTGAAGAAATTTGTGGATGAGATGTTTACGATATTTCCTTTTGAAACAGCGTTTTACAAAAAATATAATTATCCGGTCAGGTTTGTAGGAAATCCAACCATTGATGAATTATTCTCCAGACCAAACCAGCAGGAAACTTTTATTGAGTTTTTAATGCGTAATAACCTGACTAATAAGCCTATTATCGCCTTGCTTGCGGGTAGTCGGCGGCAGGAGATTAAGCGGATTTTACCTGTTCTTGCGGAAGTTTCCCTTCGGTTTCCCGAATTTCAGTTTGTAATCGGTGGAGCCCCTTCTCAGCATCAATCCTTATATAGTGAAGTTTTAGGTAAGATCCCCATCCCTGTCGTTTTCGGCCAAACTTATGAATTGTTGCAGCAATCAAGTGCCGCACTTGTGGCCTCAGGAACTGCAACTCTTGAAACAGCTTATCTTCAAATTCCTCAGGTCGTGTGCTATCGTATCGAAGCTGGGAAGCTGGGAACTGTTGTAAAGGATCTGATCGTAAAAATTCCCTATTTTTCTCTTGTAAATCTTATTGCAAACCGCGAAATTGTAAAAGAGCTTTTTCAGCAATACTGCACTGTGGATGCCGTTGGAAATGAATTGAAACGGATATTGTCCGATACCGATTACCGGGAATTCATGCTAAAGGGTTATAATGAAGTGATTTCTGCTCTTGGCCGACCGGGTTGTGCTGAACGTGCTGCAAATATGATGATCGAATTATTGAGAACCAAATAGAGAGCGGGATGATTAGTTTACTCAGGAAAGAGATTATTCAGTTTTTTGGATCTGTGACAGGAATACTTGTAACTGTGGTGTTTTTGCTTGCGACAGGTCTTTTTTTATGGGTATTCTCAGGAAATTACAATATTCCGGAAGGGGGATATGCTACTTTAAATGGTCTTTTCGAAATCGCACCCTGGATATATCTGTTTTTGATTCCGGCAGTTACTATGCGTATGTTTGCCGATGAGAAACGGAGCGGGACAATGGAACTCCTTCTTGTGCGCCCTGTTTCAGAGTTGCAACTTATACTGGCAAAGTTACTTGCAGCCCTTACTGTTGTGCTGCTTACCCTTTTGCCTACGCTAATCTATTTTTTCACTGTTTATCAATTGGGTAATCCTGTCGGGTGCATTGATACAGGTGCAACCTGGGGAAGCTATGCCGGACTTTTATGGCTGGCTATTATTTATCTCACCATTGGATTGCTTACCTCTGCGTTAACAGATAATCAGATTATTTCATTTATTTCTGCCGTTTTTCTCTGTTATTTCTGGTATTCCGGTTTTGGCTTTATGGCCGGGCTTTCTTTGCCGCTATGGGTCTCTTCGATGATTATTACCCTCGGTATTGATTCTCATTATGAGTCTGTGAGCAGAGGTGTACTTGATAGTCGCGATTTACTCTATTTTATTTTCATGGCTGGTTTTTTCATCCTCCTAACCCGTATCGTTCTCGAATGGAAAAGAGTGCCGCTTTACCGATCATTAAAACATTTTTTGGTTTTTACAGGTGTATTGTTTATTCTTTCCATAGTTTCTAATACCAATTTCCTCCGTATTGACCTAACAGCAGAAAAAAGATTTACACTTTCTGATCAGACCATTCAGCTACTTAAGAAGATTCATGCTCCGGTAGAAGCGGAGATCTTACTTGCCGGAGATCTTCCTCCTGGTTTTATAAAATTGCAGGGAGCTGCTCTTGAAAAACTGCGAGATCTGAAGGTCTATTGCGATCAGCCGTTTAAAATTTTCCTTACCGATCCGTACGAAGTAGGTGATAAGAAAAAATACCTTGAACATCTTCAGGAAATGGGTGTTTCAGCCGTTAATCTGCGAATCAATACTGATCGGGGAGTTTCCAATAAAACGGTTTTCCCAACCTTGATTCTCCGTGTTGGAGGAAATGAAATAGCCATAAATTTGTTGAAGAACGATCCTTTTCTTCGGGATGAGCAGAACCTAAATCGCTCTGTCGAGCTACTGGAGTATGAGATTTCGAGGGGAGTTAAATTGCTATTACAGGAAAAAAAGGAGAATGTGGCCTTTCTTACCGGCCATAATGAACTTGAAGAGATTCAGGTGCGTGATATTTCCAGTAGTCTTTCTGAAAGTTTTAATATCCGGCGAATTACAATTAATGATCTGGTTTCTTCTCCCGATAGTTTTAAATGTGTCATTATAGGTAATCCCACAAAATCATTCGAAGAGCGGGATAAGTTTGCAGTGGACCAGTTTCTGATGAGGGGAGGTCGAATATTGTGGCTTATCGATCCGGTCAGCGTTAGTCTGGATAGTCTTTCCGGAGGAATGTCTACACTTGCATTCCCGCGGGAGCTTAATCTGACTGACCAGCTTTTTCATTATGGTGTACGGATCAATTCTGACCTGATCCAGGATGTAGAATGCCAGCAGATTAAAGTAAATACAGCGCAAATCGGGCAGCCTCCGAAATATTCCAATGCTCCATGGTATTTTTCACCCCTCCTGGCTCCTGCTCAAAATCATCCCATCGGTAAAAATGTCAACAGGGTACTTTCTGAATTTGTCAGTTCGATTGATCTTGTGGGTGATTCAGCATTAACGAGGAGCACAGTAATCCTGACCTCATCCCCTTATGCCCGTTCAAACCAAAGCCCGATGATTGTAAATCTTGCGATGATTGATGCTCCTCCGGCAAGATCATTGTTTAACCGGCAATTTATTCCGGTGGGAATCCTGACTGAAGGGGTTTTTGGTTCGGTATTTAAAAATCGGATGGTTCAGGAATTTGGGTTTGGTGCCGCTAAAACGGTGATACCTCAAAGTAAGCCCACCAAAATGATTTTTATTTCTGACGGAGGACTAATTGCCAACAAAGTGAGTTATTCAGGTGGCAAATACTCCGCCCAGCCCCTTGGATTTGATAAGCTTTCAAATATTACTTTTGGTAACAAAGAGTTTATGGTTAATGCGATCCAATATTTGTGTGATGAGTCCGGGTTAATGCAGTTAAGGTCGCGGTCGATGCAAATGCGGTTACTCGATAAGGTGAAAATAAGGGAAGAAAAAATATTCTGGCAGGTAATCAATGTTGCCCTTCCGGTTTTTGTTATCCTTTCAGGCGGTTTTCTCTTTTGGTTTTTCAGGCGCAGACGGTATACAAGACAGCAGACTGATAATTAATAGAATATCTATTGACAACCTCTGTTTTTAATGCGAATGACGATAATTTGAAAATAATTATCAGTTTTGAAATTGGAAAGTAATTGAATAGTTGTAAATTTGTCAATTCCTGAAACTGTTGACTAATGCCTGTTTCAGGTTATAAAAAGAGAATTAAAAGTATTAAATATTCATAATTTTAAGCCTTTATACCGATGAGATTTGTTGTTTCAAGTACCGAATTATTAAAACATCTGATTGCTATAAGCAGGGTAATCAGCAGTAAGAACACCTTACCTATTCTCGATAATTTTCTGATTAAGCTCGAAGATAAAACGTTATTAATTACAGCCTCGGATCTGGAAACTACCCTAACCACCAGGATTGAGCTTGAAAATTCTGCCGAAGATGGTTTAATAGCCATTCAAGCCAAGATTATGCTTGATACATTAAAAGAGTTTCCGGAACAACCTCTTACATTCAATATCGATCCTGATACACTTGCTGTGGAGATCCTCTCTGCAAACGGTAAATTTTCGATTGTAGGGCATAATGGGGAAGATTTTCCGGTTTTGCCTAAACTTGCTGAGAAACATAATGAAATAAGCCTGCCGCATGATCTTTTACTTGCTGGTATCAATAAAACCCTTTTTGCCACTGCCGACGATGAACTTCGTCCGGTTATGAACGGTATTTTTATTGAACTCTCACCAGAGGAGATTGCCTTTGTTGCTTCCGATGCCCATAAGTTGGTCCGGTATAAGCGGAGCGATGTAAAATACACCGATGTGGCCTCATTTATTCTTCCCAAAAAGCCGGCATCTTTACTGAAAAATCTACTTCCACGTGAGGATTCGGATGTGAAACTTGAATTCGATGAAAAGAATGCGTTTTTCACACTCAATGGATTCAAAATGGTTTGTCGTTTGGTTGAAGGGAAATACCCGGCCTATAATTCGGTGATTCCATTGAATAATCCAAATGAGCTGGTTATTGACAGGGTGGAATTTTATACCACACTCAAGCGGGTGTCAGTATTTGCAAATCAGGCAAGTAATCTTGTAAGGTTGAAACTTACCCCGACAGAACTTATTGTCTCGGCTCAGGATATTGATTTTGCTATTTCGGGTGTTGAAACCATTAAATGTGAATATGAGGGACAGCCTATGGAGATTGGATTTAAGTCAACTTTTCTCGTGGAGATTCTTTCTAACCTCTCTTCCTCAGATGTTAAGATGAAACTTTCAGATCCTTCGCGGGCAGGGTTGTTGCTTCCGGCAGAAAAAGAGCTCGAATATGAAGATGTTTTGATGTTGTTGATGCCAATGATGATCAATGCCTGATTCGTAAAAATTACAATTACATCAAGCCTGGTGGTTATCGAACTGCCGGGTTTTTTATTTTAAATATATCCCTTATGAAGCTAAATCTTAAGAACCCCATTATATTTCTGGATCTCGAAACCACAGGGATAAATGTAGTAACGGATCGTATTGTGGAGATCGCCCTTTTAAAGATATATCCCGACGGTCGCGAGGAGGAGAAACTTCAGCGGATTAATCCGGGTATCCCAATTCCTCCGGAGACATCGGCCATCCACGGAATCTATGATGAAGACGTGAAAGATGCCCCTCAATTCAAAGAGGTCGCAAAGATATTTGCCAAATTTATTGAAGGGTGTGATCTGGCAGGCTTTAACTCTACACGATTCGATATCCCACTACTCTCTGAGGAGTTTCTAAGGGTAGATGTCGACGTGGATATGAAGAAACATAAATTTGTAGATGTGCAGATTATTTTTCATCGGATGGAAAAAAGGACCCTTGCAGCTGCCTATAAATTTTATCTTGCCCAGGAGCTTGAAAATGCCCACAGTGCAATGGCGGACACCAAGGCAACTTATGAAGTTTTAAAGGCACAACTCGATCGGTATGATGGAGTTGAATTTGATGATAATGGAAAAAAATCTACCCCGGTAGTCAATAATATTGAGGCCTTGGCATCATTTTCAGCTTTTGATAAAAGTGTGGATTTCGCCGGTCGGATCGTTTTCGATGAGAAAGGTGTGGAAGTCTTTAATTTTGGAAAACATAAAGGGAAACCGGTTGAAAAGGTTCTTCAGGAAGAACCAGGCTATTTTTCCTGGATGATGCAGGGTGAGTTTCCAAGATACACCAAAAAGGTTCTGACCGCAATAAAACTGAGGGATTTAAACCGGAAAATCTAGGTTAGGTATTAATTCTAATTTTTATCTTTGTTAAATAGTTTTTAAACAAAATAAGTATGAAGATTATTTGTATTGGTCGGAATTACCTGAAACATGCCAGAGAGCTGGAGCATGACATTCCTACAGAGCCTGTTTTTTTCATGAAACCTGATTCATCCTTATTATTGGATAACCGGCACTTCTATCTTCCGGGATTTTCCAGTGAGATTCATTATGAAGTGGAACTTGTTATTAAAATTAATCGCCTAGGAAAAACCATCGAGGCACGCTATGCCCACCGCTATTACGACGAAATTGGTCTTGGTGTAGACTTTACCGCCAGGGACGTACAACGCAATCTTATTGAAAAAGGGTTGCCGTGGGAAAAGGCAAAAGCTTTTGACGCATCTGCTGTTCTGGGCGAATTCCTGCCAAAAGAGGAGCTTGGTGATCTTTGTCAGATCGACTTCTCGCTGCGAAAAAATGGTGAAACAGTCCAACATGGAAATTCCAGGGATATGATATTTGCAGTTGATACCATAATTGAGCATATCTCGCAATACGTAACACTAAAAATCGGCGACCTCATCTATACCGGAACTCCAGCCGGCGTGGGTCCTGTTAAAATCAACGACCGTCTTGAAGGTTTTATTGGTGAACGGAAGATGTTTGATTTTTTGATCAAATAATTTATTTAGGTTTTGTAAAATACGGCAGTGAAAAACCTGAAATTTCGTTTCAGGTTTTGTTGCTATGTAAGCAACTTGGAAATCTCCTTTTGAATTTAATTATTCGGAATTTAACATTCCAATAGCCCATTTGATCTCCATCACGGTTCAGTAAACTCTTTATTCTTTCATCCTTTCCCTTATCGGACGGGTAAAATATGCGTTTTAGTGGTTCTTTGAACGTCTTTTCGCTTCAGTTAATTTCACTAAAATCTCTGTTTTTACTCATTTTTGCACCCCTATTATTTATTCCTTTCAATTTTATTAATGTGTAAGTATTAAATAATCAAATATATATAACTATTTTCAAAATATTTAAAAATATTTAGTACTATGTGTTGCATAGTACCATCTTTAGGATGTATATTTGTAATACATACTTCAGGGTATAAGATGGTATTATAATTAATAGTTTCAACAATGAAAAAGGCGATAAGAAATTTGAATTTGGGAGTTTTACTGACAGGGTTGGTAATTCTCTCTTCTTGCGGCAACAGCGTGAAGGTCAGTTCTGCCATTGGGATCAATGTTGTCAATCGTACAATTCCTGCCTTAACGATAAAACTAACCCGGTTTTCAGAAGCTAAAATAGGAGAATTTTTAAAAAGTTCATCGCTAGCAGATAAGGGAAGCGGTACAAACGTTAAAAAAGTTGAGAAACCAATAGTTAATCCAAGGGTCAAGCCGATCTCAATAAGTGTTCACCGGGATGCCCGTCTGGTATAAATATTCCGGAGAAAAGGGAGAAATCGGGTATCAAGAGATTATTTATCTGAACGCCATTAAAAATTTTAAAATTATGAACCTCGAAAATACAAAAGCTCAGATGCGGAAGGGGATTCTGGAGTACTGTATACTATTGAACCTTTCAAAAAAACCATCTTATGCATCAGATATTATTGCAGAGATGAAAGTAGCTCAGATGATTGTGGTGGAAGGGACCTTATACCCCCTGCTGACCCGGTTGAAAAACGATGGTTATCTTGGCTATCGCTGGGAGGAGTCGTTACAAGGACCACCACGAAAATATTATGAACTTACTCAGGATGGAAAGTTATTTCTCAATGAACTTGATATGGCCTGGGGGGAACTTGTCGAAGCAATCAATCAAATTAAAAAATAACCACCTTAGAAAATCATATCACCATGAAAAAAACATTTACAATCAACATTAGTGGGACAGTTTTTCATATTGACGATGATGCGTATGAAAGACTTAATAGCTATATTTTACAGATTAACAAGCACTTTGGTAATGATGCAGAGGCTCAGGAAATCGTTGAAGATATCGAATCGCGTATTTCCGAGCTTTTTCAGGAGCGTGTAAAAGATGGCAATGAAGTCATTACCATTGAACATGTAGAAGAGATAATCCGTATTATGGGATTACCTGAAGCGTTTGATGATGCCAAAGAGGCAGAGGAGACCAGGGTGAAATCACCGCGTCCCCGGCTGAGAAAACTGTATCGCGATCCTGATGACCGTGTCTTGGGTGGTGTTTGTAGCGGATTAGGTGCATATTTTAATTTTGACCCTGTAATTATACGGTTAATCTTTGTCCTGCTTGTATTTCTTGGAGCCGGTTCAAGTTTGATAATTTACATTATTCTCTGGATTGTGGTTCCCAAGGCGTCAAATTCGGCCCAACGCCTGGAGATGAGAGGGGAAGAGGTCAATATCAACAATATATCCAAGAATATTAAAGAAGAGATTCAGGATGTAAAGGAGAACTACGAAAAATTCAAGGCCAGCGGAAAGGGGCGAGATCGGATGGATCAGGCCGGTTCTGTCGCCTCATCAATCCTTAGCGCAGGTTTAAAGGTAATTGCTGTAATTATTGGAATTGCCCTTGTCTTTGCCGGGATATTCGCAATTATTGCACTTGTAACTTCAATGTTTGTTACCAATGAATTTCTTGGCGTTTTCCCCTTTGGTCATAGAATACCCCAATACCTCGATTTGTTTATAAGCGGTAACACCTTTTTCTGGTTCTGGATCGCTATTGGATTAGTGGTTGGAATCCCTTTATTATTGATTGCCTATTTGGGAACCAAACTGATCTTTCGGTTCAAATCGAGTAATGGTGCAGTTGGAATGACCTCTCTTGGACTCTGGGTGATTGGTATTATCCTGTTGATATTTATCCTTGTAAAAGGCCTGGGTGACTTTAAAAGCGTTTCAACGAGCACAAAACAGGATGTTGTATTAACCAAATCTGATACGCTCTATCTTAAACTTGGAAACGATGAATTTAGCGAGTTCATGGATTCAAATATCAACTTCGATGGTCTTCGTATTGCGGCACTCAATGGAAAACAATTTCTCCTGTATGAACCCAAACTTGATATTGTAAAAAGTGAAACGAACGATTTCAGTTTGGTTATCAAATCAAAAGCAAGAGGTCGTAATTTGGATAATGCGCAGAATAATGCCCGTGATATGAACTATAAGTACGAATTAAGGGACTCACTCATCACTTTCCAACCGTGGTTTATGATGCCTGACAAATCGGTTTGGCGCATGCAGCAGATCGAAATTACACTGAAGGTTCCAGAAAATAAAACCATTTATATAAGCAACGAAATGGTTAAAATTCTTAGTGACATTAAAAATACCTCCGATATGTGGGATGGTGATATGGGGGGCAAATACTGGACCATGAAACCCGAAGGATTGGAAATTGCACAAAGAAAACAAGCCCCTGTTGTAACACCTAAAAAAATCAAAAAATGAATACTATAAACCGTTTTGCACTTACGATTGTTCTTCTGCTTACTTTTACAGTAGTGATTGCCCAAAGCAGATCGTATCATATATATGACCAATATGCACAACGTGAAGGGTTTATCTCACTCTCTTTTTCAAAAGCAATGATCGATGCTGTAAACTTAACAATTGACGAGGAGAACAAAAAGGTTACCGGTGATCTCATGGAAGTGCGGATTCTGTTAGTGAACCGTGAGAAAAATAAGGAGATCGGTTCACTTTACAAGCTCTTCTCAGGGAAGTTTGAAAAGTTAAATTACCGGAAGATCGACCCCTCGGATAGCAAAGGAAGCGAGAATGTGGAATTCTGGATTGAAGGGAATTCAAAAACTGTCAAAGAGTGCCATGTAATCGTTTGCAACAGTGACGATAAAGAGTTCAGTTGTCTGGTTTCATTCTATGGGAATTTCAAGGTTGAAGACCTTAAAAGTTTTGAAAAATTCAGCCGTAAACAGGCTGAAAAAAAGGATGAAAATGAGTAATCTAGTATACAATAAATGGTTTAAGTTTGGCCTAACCGCTTCTGTTTATCTGTTATGGGTAATATGGCTCAGCAATTTCTGGTGGTTGATCGGACTTATAATCATTTTTGATACCTATATTACCAAACGGGTTCACTGGGCATTCTGGAAGAAGAAGAATCCTCCTGGAGGGAAGCAAACCAAGTTGGTGGAATGGGTAGACGCTTTAATATTGGCAGTTATTGCAGCCACATTTATAAAGCTCTTCTTTATAGAGGCTTATACCATTCCAACTTCTTCAATGGAGAAATCGATGATGGTTGGTGATTACCTGTTTGTCAGTAAAACAGCTTATGGCCCTAAGATGCCAAATACACCGATCTCTTTTCCATTTGTCCACAATACGATGCCCCATACCAGGTCCTTACAATCTTATTCAACTCTTATTCAATATCCATATCGAAGAATTGCAGGAACGGGGAAGGTGAGAAACGACGATGTTGTGGTGTTCAATTTCCCTGAAGGTGATACTGTTTCAGTAAATTTGCAGGAAACAAGCAGTTATTATGAGTTGGTCCGTTTGTATGGCCGCGACCGGGTTTGGAGTGACAAGAGAACATTTGGGGATATTGTTTACCGTCCGGTGGATAAACGGGAAAACTATATCAAACGATGTATCGCTATTCCGGGGGATTCCCTCAAAATTGTAAACGGGGAGGTATTTGTCAACGGTATGCTGCAGAAAAAAATTCCGGGAATACAATATAAATACCTTGTTACGACTAATGGAGAGGCTCTAAACGAGGCTCTTCTTGAGAAATTGGATATTTCCCATTCTGAGCTGGAAGGTAATGGTGCGCAATATCTGTTATCTTTAACCACTGCTCAGTATGAGCGGTTGGATGGATTAAAATTTATTCAATCCAGGGTGAGGTATCTTATACCTGCAGGTGAGGGTGATCCGGCTTTGTTCCCGCATGATCCTAAGCTAGGGTGGAATCTTGATAATTTTGGCCCTGTATGGATTCCCAAAAAAGGGGTTACGATTAACTTAACCCTGTCCAATCTGCCTTTCTATAAAAGAGTAATCGGTGTTTATGAAAGGAATAATTTGGAGGTAAAAGATGGGGTAATTTTTATTAACGGATCGCCAGCTTTGAGCTACACGTTTAAAATGGATTATTACTGGATGATGGGCGATAACCGCTACAACTCGGCGGACTCAAGGTATTGGGGATTTGTGCCTGAGGATCATATTGTTGGTAAAGCCTCATTTGTCTGGCTATCGTTGGATAAGAATAAGAGTTTTCTTTCAAAAATCCGATGGAACAGGTTTTTTATGGGGGTAAAATAGGGGATGAATTCGATAAAATATGTCAGTATTAAAAACTATAGTAATATTTATACTTGCTGGTCTTTGTGAAATTGGTGGTGGCTATTTAGTTTGGCTTTGGTTAAAAAGTGAAAAGCCCATTTGGTATGGAATTTTAGGAGGTATAATTCTCGTTTTTTATGGTATAGTTGCAACGTGGCAGACGTCGAATTTCGCCAGAGTTTATGCTACTTATGGAGGTTTTTTTATTGTTATGTCTTTACTTTGGGCAATGAAATTTGATAATTACTCACCAGACAAATATGATGTAATCGGAGCTACAATTGCTTTGTTGGGTGTTTGCATTATTTATTTTGCTCCACGTGTTTAATTTTCGACCAATACAATTGAAAATTAATTTTAAGTGCGGGTTTCAAAGTTTTAGCGCTTATCGAAGTTTGTTGTGTCTAGATAAGATATCACTTTGAAATCGGCAACGAACCATACAGCCAACGATCCGGGAATTGAATTTAAATATCTTTTTAGTTCTATTGTGCCGTCAGGCATAAAATATGGGTAGATAACGACCGTTGGTCGCTTTCTGTTCCGTCCCATCCGGAACAGAATATCTGACGACTATCGTTGTTTCTGCCCAACTCAAATTTCTGATGGGATGTACCGATAAGATTCGTGAAATTAGCGTCACCGGTCTTCGATTGGGTCGAACCGGTTATTACTTCCTCACCCTGTCCATCTCCCGCTCTGCATCCTTGGATTTTAGGCTTTGCCGCTTGTCGTAGTTAGCTTTACCACGGGCAAGGGCGATCTCCATCTTTGCAAGCCCCTTGTCATTCATAAATAACCTCACAGGGACTATTGTAAGGCCCGATTCCTTTAATTTCCGTTCAAGTTTGTTGAGTTCACGTCTGCTCATCAGGAGCTTTCGTTCCCGACGAACCTCGTGATTGTTAAGGTTCCCGAAATCGTATTCCGAGATACTCAGGTTTTTGATGTAGAGCTCACCCGAAACAAAATGGCAATAGGCATCATTCATGCTGACTTTTCCCAACCTGATCGATTTTATTTCGGTACCCAACAAGACGATTCCAGCTACGTATTTGTCGATAAATTCGTAGTCGAAGCTGGCCCTCTTATTCTTTATATTGATATGCTGTTGAACGATCATTTTTATATTCCGGAATTTCGATCTGCAAATTTAGCAAAACCGTGAACGATTCCCTAACCTCTTTACTGAATTGCTCCAAAGATTGCAGAAAGAATGTAATTGAGGATAATGTATGTGGCAAGAATCATCGTTGATGAAAGCATGCTGAAATTCAATTGTCGTTCGGACTCAATTTCGGGCAATACCTGTGCCCCGAAAAACAGAATATAAAACGAGTAGAGGGAAAATAATCCAGCAAAATAGATGTCGGGTGCCATTCCGAGTATTATCGTTACCAGAATCAACGGCAGGAAAGTGAAAAATACGAGTTTTGTGGCGATAGCGGGATCCGGGTTCCCACCATAGCTCCTGATAAGCGCACTGATTGAGAGAATACTAAATCCCAAAGAAAAGGTGATGCTCAAGATCGGTCTTAATCCGGCAATAACCAGCAATACGGTACTCAACGATTTCCCATCCTGATGAATATAAGTCCCCACAGTAGATGACAAGCCGGTAATCAGAAGAAGGGGCAAGGCAAAGTTTACAATTAAATGGCCAATTGAAGCATTCTCCTCCTTTATTTTGATCCACTCCTCCTTTGGTGATCCTATTATTCCTAGCGCCCGCGAGTATAAATTCTGAATAAATAGCTTTAAATTCATTTTTATCCTTTTAGATATCCAAAATTAAGCTAATTTGCCAAATATTTCTTATTCCTGATGACCGGATCCAAATTTGATATGGTAACGATACTGGGGCCAACAGCCTCAGGAAAGACTGAATTAGCTGTGAATCTGGCATATAAACTAAATGGAGAGGTAATATCTGCAGATTCCAGGCAAATTTACCGCCGAATGGATCTGGGAACAGGAAAGGATCTTACCGAATACAGGATTAATGGAACTGAAATACCCTATCACCTGATTGATATTGCGGAACCCGGTTATCAGTATAATGTATTTGAGTTTCAGCGCGATTTCTTAAATGTTTATCAGCAGTTAAAGGAAAAAGGAGCATTCCCGGTAATGTGTGGCGGAAGTGGGATGTATCTCGAAGCTATTTTGAAGGGTTACAAACTGATTCAGGTGCCGGTCAATGAAGAGCGGCGCTCTGAACTTCGTCTTTTATCACTTGAGGCGCTCAAGGAGATCTTAAGGAGTTATAAATCAATTCACAATACCAGTGATATTGAGAATGTTAAAAGAGCTGTCCGGGCGATTGAGATCGAAGAGTATTGTGCCATTCATCCTGAAGCTGATCTCTCATTCCCTCCGATAAATAGTCTGATCGTTGGTGTCCGGATCGAACGTGAGGTTCGCCGGAGAAGAATTACAGCTAGATTAAAGCAGCGGCTGGCGGATGGGATGATCGACGAAGTTCAGGAACTACTTAATGGCGGACTTCATCCAGATGACTTAACTTATTATGGACTGGAATATAAATATATAACTAATTACTTATCAGGCTTTTTATCTTATGATGAGCTGTTTGAGGCATTAAATATTGCTATTCACCAGTTTGCGAAAAGGCAGATGACCTGGTTCCGCAAGATGGAGCGCGAAGGGTTTAAAATTAGATGGATTGATAGCGAATTGAGAACAGAAGATAAAACAGCGCTAATTATTAAATGGCTTGAAGGTTAATTGTTCCCGCGACCTCTTCTGAACAAAACTATCAATCTGAGCGTTACTAAAATATAACCTGGTCGAAAATATAAATTTTAAAAGAATCAGAAAGTTTCAATGAATATCATTATTAAAAACGAAGAGCAGATCGACGGAATCCGTAAGAGTTCAAAACTGGCCGGCGAAGTACTAAACTATATTTCAGAATTTGTTAAAGAGGGGGTATCCACGGGATATCTGGACCAACTTATTCATAATTATACCATAGAACATGGCGCCATTCCGGCCACACTCAATTACAGCGGTTTTCCAAAATCGTGTTGCATTTCACCGAATGATGTGATCTGTCATGGGATCCCTTCCGATGATGTGATTTTAAAGAACGGAGACATCCTCAATATTGATATAACCACAATTCTGGGTGGTTTTTTCGGTGATACAAGTAAAATGTTTATTGTTGGAGAGGCCTCCGACGCGGCACAAAGACTGGTTAATGCCACCAAGCATTGCCTGAACCTTGGTATTCAACAGGTAAGACCCGGGAATTACCTGGGTAATATTGGGTATGCAATATCACGTTATGCTATAGCTCAGGGGTTTACGGTAGTCTATGAATATTGCGGACATGGTGTGGGGATTGAGTTTCATGAAGATCCTCAGGTTGATCATGCAGCACGGAAAAATAGCGGACCCATTATGAAACCCGGAATGATCTTTACCATTGAGCCGATGATCAACGAAGGAAAGCCCAGGGTGAAAGTCGATGAATTGGATGGCTGGACTGCCCGGACAGTTGACAGGAAGTTATCTGCTCAGTTTGAACATACTATTTTAGTCACGAAAACTGGATATGAAGTGCTTACAGATGTTCTGAACGAATATCCCAATTAGTGAATTGATTCGTTTAGGCAAGTTACAAATAACTTTTAAGATCTGAAAATGAAATCATTGTCACCCCATTCTCGTTCCATTTCTCAAAGGGAAGGGGTAACATTGGAAGTTCTTTGATTGCATCTTTCACCACATAAACCTGAATTCCACGTGTTGTTAATCCCATTACCGCATTATCGACACAGATATTTGTCGTAACTCCGTAAACAATTACCCGATCAGGATTTAGAATTTGCAAAATTGTTTCTGTATATCTATTTCCGGCAAATACATCAAATGCGTTTTTCCGAAGTATAATATTTCTGTATTTAACAGGGTTGTCCAATTCAGGGATGATTTTCAGTTCAGAATCCCAGTCGATAATAAGCGGAGTTTCGGGGTCTGTTTCTGAGATGAATTCAGCGCCTGAAGATCCAGCCATGCAATGCTGAGGGAATTTTGTTATAAAATCCGGGTTATCTGAAATTTCAAAGGCATTAATCTGATGGTAATCGCAAGTATTCACCACCCGGATACCCTTCGATTTTGCCAATGCTGTAATTATTTCAAGAACCGGTCTGATTACTTCAGCTCCAGTGACATATAGCTTCCCTAGCGGATCGATAAAATCCTCCTGGGTATCCACATTCCAGAACAGGATACTTTTATTATTCATTGTCAATATCGTATTTTACTAATAAATGTCTATTTTTTAGCCTGACGGATCTTAAATTCTGCTAAACCTCTGTCCAGAAAATCTATAAAATGATCTGGATTCAGATCCCGGGCAGTTGGTTTGATAAGCAGTTGCTGGTCATGATCAAGCAAAACATAGTAAGGTTGAGCATTGACACCAAATCTTGAAATCTGAAAATCGGCAAATTTTTTACCGATATTTTTTTTCACTTTATGGTCATAGGATGAGGTAATCCATTCACTTTCCGGAAGCGCCGTCTTATCATCCACGTATAATGCGATGATCACAAATTCGTTTTTGAGTTTATCCAACACCCGCGGATCAGACCAGACGTTGGCCTCCATTTCCCTGCAATTGACACAGCCATGACCTGTGAAGTCGATAAATACTGGTTTATTTCTGGCCTTGGCGCAAGCTAATCCCTGTTCAAAATCGAAGAATCCTTCCAGGCCGTGGGGCAACTCGAGAAATTCACTGAATTTTGGTTTTTCGCATACAGCGGATGTCGAATTAAGTTGATATCCATTTCCCGCCGCGTGGTCTACAAGTTTGACTTCATCCCTTATAATCTTATGGAGGTCAAAATCGTGGGAGGTCATTGGGGGAAGGTAACCTGAAATTGCCTTGAGCGGAGCTCCGAACATTCCGGGAATCAGATAAACCACAAATGTGAAAGTAATTATTGACATCATCAATCGGGGTACGGTGATATGTTTGGTTTCACTGTCGTGTGCAAACTTCATTTTTCCAAGCAAATAGAACCCCATCATTGTGAAAATAACGATCCAGAAGGCGATATAAACTTCACGGTCCAGTATTCGCCAATGGTAGGTCTGATCGGCAATACTCAGAAATTTAAGTCCCAGGGCTAATTCCACAAAACCGAGAACGACCTTAACCGAATTAAGCCATCCGCCCGATTTAGGCAAATTAGAGAGCCACTGTGGGAAAAGGGCAAAGAGGGTGAAAGGGAGCGCAAAGGCCAGGGAAAATCCAAGCATCCCGATGATAGGTTTGACAACCATTCCACCGGCTGATTCCACGAGAATGGCGCCCACAATTGGACCTGTGCAGCTAAAGGAGACTAAAACCAATGTTAAAGCCATAAAAAATGCACCGCTTATCCCTCCTTTATCAGCAAATCGGTCTGTTTGGTTACCCCAGCTTCCGGGGAGAATGATTTCAAAAGCTCCGAAAAATGAGAAGGCGAACAGGACAAAAACGATAAAAAACAGCACATTTGGTATCCAATGGGTACTTATCCAATTGGCAAAATCGGCTCCCAGAGTTAGCGCAACCAGGGTGCCGATGAGTGTATAGATTAAAATTATGGATCCGCCATAGATAAAAGCCTGCATCCGGGCCTGGGCTTTCGATTTGCTGGAGTTCATGAAAAAAGATACCGTCATTGGTATCATAGGAAATACACATGGAGTAAGAATGGCTGCCAATCCGGCAATAAAGCTGAAAATCAGGAACCACCACAGGCCATGTCCTGTGTTTTCCTGACTATCTTTATTTCCTGGATTATTTACCAAAGAATCCTCAGTACCTTGAATTTTCATGGAGAAATCATGCTCATCGAGGGTACATGTTTCGTCATTACAGCTTTGATATTCGACTGATCCCTTTATTTCAAAGCTCTTTGGAGTGAGAAGTCTTATTTTCTGTACGAAGACAACTTCCTTACTAAAGAATTCGAGATCCATATTAAAGATCTTGTCAAATTCTTTGGTTGGAGCAGATAGTGGTGTGGTCTCTCCGATTAACCTGAAGCAACTGCTATCCGGGGTAAAAGTAAAGGAGGTTTTAACGGGGCCTCCATCGGGCAGTTTAGTTGAATAAATATGCCATCCGGATTGGATCTTTGCAGTTATAGAGAGCTCAATCTCCCCCTTATTGGAGAGCGAACGCTGGTTTAGATTCCAAATCACCGGTTTTGTTAATTGGGCGAAAGATTGGAGACCGGTGCAAAGAAAGAGAAAAAGAAGGAGTAAGGATTTTTTCATTTTACAAACATAAAATTTCAAAGCTACAAAAAAAGCTCATGCATTTTGGCATGAGCTCCTATTGTCTAAAAGATAATTTCTTCAGCGTTCTCGTCATAGAACTTTGAGTCGAGGAAACTCATTGCATTGATCTCTTCTATTCTTACCCTCTTATGGTATTTCCATCTCCATTTTAAGGCTTTGGATGGGAAACCTCTTGTAAGAAAGGCGCCCACAAAAGGGTGCAATTTGATAGTCAGTTTTTGTTTGTGTAATTCTTCGAAGATATACCTCACTTTTTGTTCTATCTCTTCGATGAATAACAGGGTCGGGGTAACCTTCCCTGAACCTTTGCAAACCGGGCAAATTTCAGCAGTTTCAATCGCCATCTCCTGGCGAACCCGCTGCCGTGTAATTTGCATTAAACAAAACTTGCTCAATGGCAAAATATTGTGCTTTGTTCTGTCGGAAGACATTGCTTCCTTCATCTTCTCGAAAACTTTCTGCCGGTTTTCGTTCCCGTGCATATCGATAAAATCGATCACAATTATACCTCCCATATCGCGAAGGCGTAATTGGCTGGCAACTTCCTCTGCTGCAGCGAGATTGACCTCCAGGGCATTTGTCTCCTGATCACCGGTTTTTGACCGGTTTCCGCTGTTCACATCAATAACATGAAAAGCTTCAGTGTGTTCAATGATCAGGTAGGCGCCGCTCCTAAAGGAGACCGTTTTACCAAAAGATGCTTTAATTTGTTTATCGATTCCGAAATATTCAAGAATTGGCATTTTGCCATTGTAGTATTTGACTACTTTTTTCTTTTCGGGATCGATAGTTCCTACATACTCCTTAATTTCGGCCGCAATCTCCTCGTTATTCACAAAAATATTGGAAAAATCGGGGTTATATAAATCCCGGATCATCCCTATTGTGCGATCGAGTTCGCCAAGAATCAGTGAAGGGGCAACCTGTTTTTCGAGTTTGACTACTGCATTCTCAAATTTAGTCACCAGTCTTCTTAATTCAGGATCTAATTCCGCAACCCTTTTCCCTTCAGCAGCTGTTCTAACAATGACCCCGTAGTTTTTTGGGCAAATGCTTTGAACCAATTTTTTTAAACGACTTTTCTCTTCAGTCGATTCGATTTTTTGAGAAACTGAAATTTTGTTGCTAAAAGGGATCAAAACCATGTTTCTTCCTGCGACAGACAGTTCGGAGGTGAGCCTTGGTCCTTTTGTCGAGATCGGTTCTTTTGCAATTTGCACAAGAATGGTCTGTCCGGTTTTAAGAACGTCGGAAATCTTTCCGTCTTTCTGTATGTCAGGTTCCGGTTGGATTCGTAACTCAGAGGTTAACTTAATCTTTTTGGAGACTGACTGTTTCAGAAACTTGTTTAAAGTTTGGAATTGTGGTCCTAAATCCAAATAATGAAGGAACGCATCTTTCTCATAGCCTACATCAACAAAAGCAGCGTTTAGTCCGGGCATGATCTTCTTTACCTTTGCAAGATAAATATCTCCTACCGAGAATTTCAGATCACTGCTTTCCCTGTTAAGTTCTACCAGTTTTTTGTTTTCGAGTAAAGCGATTTCAACATGTGAGGGCGATACATCAATAATCAGTTCATTGCTCACGATCTCTACTCTTAACTTAAATAAATATTTATAAATACAACAAACCTAAAGTGCAAAAGCACTTTAGGTTCAAAATTCTTTTCCTACCACAAAGAAATTATTTCTTCTTTTTGTGGCGATTTTTCCTCAAACGCTTTTTCCGTTTGTGGGTAGCCATTTTATGTCCTTTTCTTTTTTTACCGCTTGGCATAATTTTGAATTCGTTTTAATTATTTTACATTATTCTTTACACGACCAACAAAAGTTTTAGCTGGCTTAAAAGATGGAATGAAATGTTCAGGAATGATGATTGTTGTATTACGTGAGATATTACGGGCTGTTTTCTCAGCGCGTTTTTTCACGATAAAACTACCAAATCCACGAAGGTAAACATTGTTTCCCTCTGCAAGCGAACCGGATACTGTATCCATGAATGCCTCAACTGCCTTCTGAACAGTTACTTTTTCAATACCGGTGTTTTTTGAAATCTCGTTTACGATATCTGCTTTTGTCATTACTAAAAATTTAAATGATTCGACCTTTTATTTCAATTTTGGTGCACAAATATATAGCTTTTGAATTAACCAACAACATACTAATCAATATTTTTTCCACTTTTGGTGAAAAATTTTCAAAATCATAAAGATTATGTCTGAATTTCATAAAATATTGAGCGATTGGTACAAACACAATAAACGCGATCTTCCCTGGCGATCAAATCGGGATCCATATTATGTTTGGATTTCCGAAATTATTCTTCAACAAACACGGGTCGATCAGGGTATCGAATATTTCGTTCGATTCATAGAACAGTTTCCAAATATAGCTTCTCTTGCTGGCTCCTCCGAAAATGAGGTCTTAAAAATGTGGCAGGGTTTAGGGTATTATTCCAGGGCAAGGAATATTTATGTCGCTGCCGGGCAAATCATGAACCACTTCAATGGACGGTTTCCCGATTCTCATAATGATATTTTAAAACTTAAGGGGGTTGGTGATTACACTGCCGCGGCAATCGCTTCTATTGCATTTGGATTGCCGCACGCCGCGATCGATGGAAATGTCTATCGTGTCTTATCGAGAATCTTTGGAATACATACCCCAATCGATTCAACACAAGGAAAGCGTGAATTCCTTGAGCTGTCAACGTTTCTGATTGAAAGGGACAATCCCGGTGCTTACAACGAAGCTCTCATGGAATTTGGAGCCTTGCAGTGCGTTCCCCGAAATCCGGATTGCACTGTTTGTCCTTTTCAAAATCAATGCATTGCTTTCAGCCGCTCTGAAATTGCAGCGCTACCGGTTAAATCAATCAAAGTGAAGGTGCGACACCGGTTCTTTAATTACCTCTATCTGAAACATGATAAATCGATTATTCTCGAGAAGCGGGAAGGAAATGACATCTGGCAGAATATGTATCAACTACCACTAATTGAGTCAATTAAGGCAATAACTACCGAGGAGCTGCTTTTGGATGAAAAATTCAAGTTATTGTTTGAAAAAGACCCAATTGTCATTGAATCGGTTAGCAGTGAAATCCTCCACATTTTATCTCATCAGAAATTGCACG
This sequence comes from uncultured Bacteroidia bacterium, assembly GCA_903918045.1. Lineage (GTDB taxonomy): Bacteria > Bacteroidota > Bacteroidia > Bacteroidales > Prolixibacteraceae > JAAFHB01. The sequence continues at coordinate 50,954 of CAIXCY010000234.1, read as the reverse complement.
TCAGATTTTTTGAAATTTCAATTTCAAAGAATCAAGCCGGAACAGGTTGGATAAAAATTGTTCCCGAGGCGCTGTCTGAATACCCGATTCCCAAATTAATCGACAACTTTCTAATGGAAAAAAACAGGAACAAAATGGATTAACAGTCTTCAAATGACCGGGTAATTTTATACCTTTGAAGTATTGTATCCGTAATTGGAAAATTGCAAATTGAGGTTTAAAACTATAATCTTTTAAGTCATGTCAGTAAATAAAGTAATTCTGGTTGGGAATGTAGGAAAAGATCCTGAGGTAAAGCATCTTGAGAGCAATGTTTCTGTTGCTAATTTTCCCCTCGCTACTTCTGAAAATTACACGAATAAAAACGGTGAGAAGGTGACAACAACTGAGTGGCACAATATCGTCTGCTGGAGAAATCAGGCTACACTTGCTGAGAATTATATCCGGAAAGGGTCTCAGATTTATATTGATGGGAGAATCAGAACCCGCAGTTACGATGCTCAGGATGGTTCAAAAAGATATATCACCGAAATATATGCTGACTCAATTCAACTTTTAGGTAAAAGAGCTGATGGGTCGGCCAATGAAGGGACGAAGGTAAATGAGCCGACACACCTTAGTGAACCTGGGGGTGGTCAGGGTTCCTACAGTGGGAATGGAGATAAGGAGGGTGATGATCTGCCATTCTAAATCGAAAACCGCTTCCGGAATAGGGGCTCACGGACTTCCTCAATTCATCGGAAAAGTATGAGATATCAACTACTTTCAATTTTGGCTGTTGTGCTGTTTCTTTTTGCAACATGCAAAAAAGATTTTACCCCCAGGCCCAGGGGATATTTCAGAATCTCATTTCCTGCAAAAATCTATAAGACCCTGGAATTACCTCTCCCTTATTCTTTCCAGGTGCCGGTCTATGCAACAGTAGGTCCTGATCTGTTAAGTCCTGACCAGTCAAATTGGGTTACTATTGACGTTCCTGCTAATCATGCACAGATACATCTGAGCTACAGGTTGATCCGCAATAACCTCGGAAAATATATTGAAGAATCTCATAGCCTGGCTTATAAACATTCGCAAAAGGCCAGCTCTATTGACGAACAGGTTTTCATAAATCCATCGAAACGGGTGTATGGCACGATTTATAACATCAAGGGGAATGCCGCTTCTCCAATACAGTTCTATCTGACCGACAGTGTCGGGAATTTTTTGCGCGGATCGCTTTATATCAAAGAGATACCAAACAGCGATAGTTTGCAGCCTGTTATTCGGTTTCTCACTCAGGATGTTTTGCAGCTTATAAAAACCACCCAGTGGAAAAAGGTTAAATAATGCCACTAATACTTCATAGAACGATTGAGAACGGAGCGATTGCACTTTGGAAAATTACCGAAGAGCTTGAAGATTTAAGTCAGTTGGCAGGATTATCGACTGACGACCTGATCACTTATTCAGAGATTTCTCCCCTCCATCGCAAAAAGGAGTGGCTGGCAACGCGATCATTGCTCAACCTGATGATGGGAAAGGGGACACAGATAAATTATCACAATGATGGCAGACCTTTTCTTGAAAACAGCCACCTAAATATAAGCATCTCACATACTACTGGTTTTGTCGCTATTATGCTGCATGAGATCTCCCTTCCAGGTATTGATATCGAGTGTTTGTCGCGTCAGGTGGGCCGGGTTGCCCGACGTTTTCTTTCACCTGAGGAGTTGGAATTTTGCACCTCAGAACCTGAATTGTCAAATCGTAAATTACTCATACACTGGTGTGCTAAAGAGGCGATTTTTAAAATGGTTCCTTTCAGTAATATCGAGTTTTCAACCGACATTCTGGTAAGCTTAAATGATGCAACGCATAATTCAGGTTCCTTTCATGGATTTTTTAAATGGAAGTTGGAAGAATTTCTCATCCAGCTTGAATTTCTTGAAGAAAAGGAGGTAATCCTTGTTTGGGGCTGTACCCCGGAAGTAAATCAAATCGGACAATAAAAAAAATAAATTTTTTTTAGCCGCGTTGAACAATCGCAGCTAAAATATGTCTCCTTGTAAATCACTTTTAGAAAATATTATTAAAATGAAAACTCCAGAATCGCATATTATTGTAATTTTTGGCGCTTCAGGTGATCTGACTAAACGAAAGCTGATCCCGGCCATTTATCAATTATATATCAATCATCACCTCCCGAAGAATTTTGCAGTCGTTGGGGTAAGCAGAACCTTGCTTACCGATGACGAATTTCGGACACGAATCACTGAATTCCTCCCGTCCGGTCAGGAACAGGTTTCTTCATTTCTAAATAATATTTATTATCAAAAGATTGATTACGACCTAAACGAGGATTATGTAAGGTTAAAAGAGCGCTTGATCGGATTAACGGAGGCACTTCACATTCCCGAAAATTATCTTTTTTATCTCTCTACACCACCAAATCTCTATGATCTGATACCGGAGAAGCTAGCGTTTGCCGATCTTCATATCCAAACGGATGGATTTAAACGATTGATCATTGAAAAGCCGTTTGGAAATAGTCTGGAGAGTGCCAGACTATTAAACATTAGTCTTTTGAATAATTATCAGGAGAATCAGATTTACCGTATAGATCATTATCTGGGGAAGGAGACCGTTCAGAATCTCATGGTAACCAGGTTTGCCAATGGGATTTTTGAACCAATTTGGAACCGTAATTTTATTGGGCGTATCGAAATAACCTCTGCGGAGAGTCTCGGAGTTGAGGGGCGGGGAGGTTATTACGACCATTCGGGTGCTATGCGTGACATGGTGCAAAATCACCTTCTTCAAATGGTGGGACTGGTTGCCATGGAGCCGCCTGTTGTTATTGAAGCTGATGCGATACGTCATGAGGTGATGAAAGTGTTCCAATCGTTGCGACCTATTAAGCCGGAGGATATGCAAAATCAGGTCGTCAGGGGTCAATATACCGGATCAACCATTAAGGGTAATACTGTTGCCGGGTATCGCGAGGAGCCCGGCGTAGATGCGGCCTCTCATACTGAGACCTATGTAGCAATGAAGTTTTATATTGACAATTGGCGTTGGGCAGGAGTCCCGTTTTTTATCCGTACCGGGAAAAAACTTCCTACCAGGGTAACAGAGATTGTGATCGAATTCAAACCTACACCCCATCATCTCTTTGAAAAGAATTCGTTTAATATTACTAATGCCAATCAACTTATAATTAGAATACAACCCGATGAGGGAATCTTATTGAAGCTTGCCATGAAGGAGCCGGGTGCAGGGTTCAAAGTTAATCAGGTGAACATGGATTTTCATTATTCTGATCTGGCTGACGTCGAATTGCCTGCTGCTTATGAGCGTCTGTTACTCGATTGTTTAATGGGTGATGCAACACTCTATTCGCGTGGTGATACCGTAGAAGCCGCCTGGAGTTTTATTCAGCCTATCCTGGATGCATGGAGTAATTATCCCTCTATCCCAATCTATGGTTACCCTGCGGGAACCTGGGGACCTCACGAATCGGACCAATTAATCGACGGGGACACAAACTGGCGGTATCCCTGTAAAAATCTTGCTGATGACGGTCTATATTGTGAATTGTAAGAACTGAAAACATCCGGTAGCCACCCTCTTTATTTTTTATTATGACTCCAATTATACATATAGCTGATTCTCCTGAAGATCTGGCCGATAGATTTGCAATTCAACTTATTAAATGGGTGGATAGTTCTCAGGAGGATACCTTTCACCTGGCGCTTTCGGGTGGTAAAACTCCCTCGCTTCTTTTTACGCTTCTTGCAGGAAAATACAGAGACGCTATTTCATGGCGGAAAATCCATTTCTGGTGGGGTGATGAACGGATGGTTCCAGCTGAAGATGGCGAAAGTAATTATGGCGTTGTTAATAAGCTTCTATTTTTAAAAGTGGGCTTGCCACCTAACCAAATTCACCGGATTAAAGGGGAAGTGGAAATAAATCTGGAGGTTCAAAACTATAGCACGGAGATTCAGTCGGAAATCACTCGTGTTAACGGCTGGCCATGTTTTGATCTGATTATGCTTGGATTGGGTGACGACGGCCATACCGCATCCATATTTCCTAATGAATTGGAGCTGCTCGAATCGGATCGGATCACTGCAGTCGCGTTACACCCAGAAACCGGGCAGCAACGGATTACCCTTACGGGAAAGGTCTTAAACAATGCTAAAAGAGTTGCTTTTTTAGCGGCGGGGAATTCAAAATCAACTATTTACAACGCTATTATTCATGATGCCCAGGGTTCATTACGCTTCCCTGCAGCACATATTAAACCTTCCGGAGAATTACACTGGTTTATTGATAAGGAATGTGCGGCAATAAGCTAAAAAAAGGCCCGCCTTTAAACAGGAAATCCCTGATTCGCAATTTCTTGCAATTCAGGGATTTCCTGTTTAACTATTATCTTATTGATTATACGACCTTTTTTGAAGCACGTTTGCGGTCATTTTCATTTAGCATAATTTTGCGGAGCCTGATTGACTTTGGAGTTACCTCCACATATTCGTCTTTTTGAATGTATTCGAGCGCTTCTTCAAGGCTGAATTTAATTGGTGGAGCAAGCCTTACCTTATCGTCAGAACCTGATGCACGCATATTGGTCAGCTTTTTGGATTTAGTGAGGTTCATAGCAAGGTCACCTTCGCGACTACTTTCTCCCACTACCTGTCCTTCATAAATCTCTTCCTGTGGATCGATAAAGTATTTTCCTCTGTCCTGAAGTTTATTTAAGGCATAAGCAAAAGCTGTTCCTGTTTCAAGTGCAACCAATGATCCGTTAAGCCGTGTTTCAATGGGGCCCTTGAATTTGTCATATTTGATAAAGCGATGAGCCATAACGGCTTCACCCTGAGTCGAGGTCATCATTGTGGTCCGCAACCCAATTATTCCGCGTGAAGGGATATGGAATTCAAGGTTGATACGGTCACCCTTTTTCTCCATATTTAACATTTCACCTTTACGACGTGTTACAAGATCGATTGCAGTACCACTTAATTCTTCCGGAAGGTCAATATGCAACATCTCGATCGGCTCAAATTTCTCACCGTCGATCTCTTTAAACAATACCTGTGGTTGTCCTACCTGTAATTCATAACCTTCACGACGCATCGTTTCGATTAAAACTGAAAGATGGAGAACACCACGGCCATGAACGTTCCATGCATCGGCCGAATCAGTTGTTTCAACATGTAATGCAAGGTTTTTTTCCAACTCACGCATCAACCTGTCATGAATGTGACGACTCGTTACAAATTTCCCTTCCTTTCCGTAGAATGGCGAGTTGTTGATTGTAAATAACATGCTCATTGTCGGTTCATCAATCGAGATTGGCTCAAGCGGCTCAGGATTCTCATAATCGCAAATTGAATCACCGATTTCGAACCCTTCGATACCAACCAAGGCGCAAATATCACCATTACTGGCACTTAAGACCTTTTCCCTGCCTAAACCTGTAAAGACATGAAGCTCTTTAATTCTGGTTTTGGAGATTGTTCCATCCCGTTTAACCAGTGTAACATTTTGTCCTTCCTTAAGTTCTCCCCTGTGGATACGACCGATAGCGATACGTCCAACATATTGGGAATAATCAAGTGAAGTAACAAGCATCTGAGGTGTTCCCGGATTTTCGGTCGGGGCTGGAATATGTTCGATGATCGCATCAAACAATTCAGTGATATTTTCAGTCCGAACTTTCCAGTCATAGCTCATCCAGTTCTGCTTGGCAGAACCATAAATTGTTGGAAAATCAAGCTGTTCTTCAGTTGCATCAAGACTATACATCAATTCGAATACCTGTTCATGAACAACGTCGGGTCTGCAATTAGGTTTATCGACCTTGTTAATCACTACGATAGGTTTCAATCCCAGTGCAATTGCTTTTTGAAGTACGAATCTGGTCTGGGGCATTGTTCCTTCAAAAGCATCAACTAGCAGCAGTACACCATCAGCCATGTTTAAAACACGTTCAACCTCCCCGCCGAAGTCAGCATGCCCGGGAGTGTCGATGATGTTTATTTTTGTACCATTGTAGACTACAGATACGTTTTTGGCAAGAATTGTAATTCCTCTTTCCCGCTCCTGATCGTTGTTGTCGAGGATTAATTCACCGGGATTCTGGTTGCCGCGAAAGATGTTCGAATCCATGATCATCTTGTCAACCAACGTCGTTTTTCCATGGTCAACGTGAGCTATAATAGCTATGTTTCTGATATTTTGCATTTATTTATTTTGAGCCGCAAAGGTAGTCATTTATTTGATGGTTAAAACCTCCAAAATGAGATCGTTTAATTCAATTGATTACAAGGGTGTGAAAAATAGATTACACCTAAAAATAGGGTGACCAATTAGTGACGTTTTAATATTAAATTATTAACAATCAGTTGTATAAAAGTGAACCTGATTTTTGGTTTTGAATAATAGGAATTGTGCTGGCAGTCATTGCTTTAAATAGACTAATTCCAGATTAGATACGCGTCCGATTCCTTGAAACAATCTTTTTTTTTGAATCCCATTTAAAAAATGGCTCCTATTTAAGTTCAATATTATTTTAACATTAATAAAATCATTTTTAAGTTTTTTAAACTGGTTTCAAAAACTAACTTTGCATTTTAAGCCCAATATTTGATATTGTCGAGTCACCTGCATTGCTATTTATTTGATTGAATATTAATTACAGGAATCGATTTTATGACCTGGAGGCATCAGAGTTTACCACTTAACTGAATAATTATGCCTCCAAACCGTTGGACCCATTATCTTATTTTATTTTTTGGGATACTATGTATATCCTGGTCTGCTATTTTTGTTAAGTTAGCCGATGTTTCGGGGCTAAGTTCTGCTTTTTATCGCATGTTCATCGGGTTTATTGGGGTTCTTCCACTCTGGTTGTTCCGTAGGAGACCTATTCCTGATCTGAAGTCTGTCGCTTTGGCCGTATTGTGCGGTTTGATTTTTGCATTTGATATCGCAGTCTGGAATCTTTCGATTATGCTTACCAAGGCTGCTATTTCGACCCTTATTGCAAATCTTGCACCTGTCTGGGTTGGAATTGGTGCAATTGTTTTTCTAAAGGAAAAGCCAGGCCGTATCTTCTGGACAGGCACTGCAGTTGCCCTGTTTGGAGTTGCAATAATCGTTGGAATTAACCAGATCTATAATTCAGAATTGAATGCAGGTCATTTTCTGGCTATCCTGGCCAGTTTTTTTTATGCCATTTATTTGCTGATCATGCGAAAGGGAAGACTTCGGCTTGACACGGTGACCTTCACAATGATTTCAATGCTTTCCAGTACAATCGTCCTCTTTTTTGTCGCTTTAATAACCGGCACGCCCCTGACTGGTTTCTCCATTTCGACCTGGGAGGCTTTGACCGGACTTGGATTAATATCCCAGCTAAGTGGTTGGCTTGCTATTAATTATGCAATTGCATTTATGCCGCCTACTGTTGCATCAGTCAGCCTGTTAAGCCAATCGGTATTTACGGCCCTGATAGCAATTCCGGTTCTTGGTGAAAAGTTAACTATTGAAGAGGTATTTGGCGCGATGATTGTGCTTACCGGAATCTTTCTTGTAAACAAAAAGATGTTTAAGAAAAAGGTTGCAGTTCTGCAGGAATACGACTGAGCGTTGGATAGAAGAGGGAGAAGATTATGAATGGCACGACTCACGACTACACGACACACGACTACACGATAGCACGACTATACGATAGTACGACGATATTGTCTAGAAGTCAACATAACAGCATGTTTAGTCCTGAAATCGTGGGTATTGGCGAATTGGAGATGAGGAGAGATTTTACACGACTGCACGATTGCATGAGTAAACAAGGGCCTAACGACCAAACCCCGAAGGGGTAAAATGATTATAGAAGAAATCAGATAATATCATCCATCACAACCCGAAAAGGGTGGCATAATCCGCAATTAAAAAAGATAGTTCAATCCGATATAAATCCCTGAATCTCCATCCTGCTTGTTGGTGGCGATTCCATAATCCATTGCGATCACGAAATTGTAGTTCATTACAAGTCGTAATCCTGCTCCATAACTGGTATGAAGTTTTTCTGCCCCTGGATTAAAATAGTCTGACCTGATTACCGATGGAGGGAGCTGCATATTCGAAGTGTCAATTTTTTTGGTCACCTGACCGAAATCGACAAAGCTATTCAATGCTAAATAGAAGTTTTGTTTGATCATTTTAAAACGGGTAAATTTCCACCTTAATTCAAGGTTCCCAAGGATATATCCGTCGCCAACAACTCTGTTTCGTCGTACCCCCCTCAGATTTTTTGCTCCTCCAAGTCCCGTTGAGGAGGCTCCTGTCATAACTGATGATATGATTTGAGGTTCATAATAATAGGGAACATGGCCGCTGATAGTTTGCTGCCAGTTAATCCGGTAACCAAACGACAGATCATCTTTGATTAGTGTGAAATATTGCCGGTGGGTAAATGAAAACTTTGAAAAACCGCTTCCTGCACCCAGAAACTGAGGAGCAGTAGCGATCACCACTTCTGTCCAGATTCCCTTCATTGGGTTGGGTTGATTATCGCGGGTATCATAAACAATACCTGCTTTAATTTCGGGAATAAATCCACCCTTTGCCTCACGGGGAGTGATCAGACCCCATTGGATATATTTTTCGTAAAGGCCTGGTTGTTCTTCAACTGTGGGTAACTTATCGGCACCACTCAATCCTTTGTTTAGCTTATTAATATCTACGGATGCATTCTGGTAATTCAGCAAGTTAACTCCGAAGATCCAGCCAAAGCTGGAATCACGAAACTTTCCCTGTAAATCAGTCTTAAACCGAAATAGTTTCTGTTGATATTTATAAAACATCCGTGTTTTATAAATATCACTATTTTGTTTTTCCCACTCTTTGTTTAACACCGATTCATAGCCATTGAATCCATAAAAGTCATAAGCTTCATCAGGAAGATAGCTTAAATCTGTAGTTATACGGATTCCTTTTAGGAGTGACTCGGAATCATAGTAAAAGCGATAGATCCCACTTCCTTTTGTAAAATGCGAAACTTCAAAATACAGGGAATGTTTGTATTTTGGAAAGGAGCTGCCGTCTCCGAAATTATAGAAATTAACGGCGGCACCATATTGGAACCCCTGATCAGTATCAAAGGTAATGGTAGGAATGGCGCCAAAATTCCATCCTGTTTTTATCCTGACCGAATCTGTTTTTACTTTAAAATCCTTTGCAAAAACGGCAGGTGGGATCACAAATAAAAATAAGCAAACAAAAACAAGAAGTATCTGTTTCATATAGGACAGGTTTTTCAGTAAATTAGTTTAACTCTGCTAATGTAAATCTTTTATCCTGATATTTGTAGAATCTTAAATAGTCATTGGGTTTATAATCCTTTTATTCACCATATTTGCAAGAATTTAGGCGCCCGGGATCGAATAATTTGATTCATTAATATCAAATTTAAGCATTTTACAGATTAGGTGAGTATGTTTTTTGAAACTCATCAGGGATTATAAATTAACTACACCGAATCGATGATCAGTGACTTTTGTTCTATTCGATCTCCTGATATGGGATTATTAATGTATAAAAACCCTTCGCGGAAAAGGATTTCCAGCGATTATATATGATTCAACAGTGGTTTCTTTGGGATCAAAATTCTCGTAATAATAAGATAAATTAAATTTAATCGAATGAAATATATTGGAGCACATGTCAGTGCAGGTGGTGGTGTTGAAAATGCCCCTTTAAATGCGAAAGAGATTGGTGCAAAAGCCTTTGCACTATTTACCAAGAATCAAAAACAATGGAATGCATCTCCTCTGACCGAAAAGAGCATTGCTGCCTTTAAAAAAAACTGTTCGGATAACGGTTTTCTTTCCGGGATGATTCTGCCGCATGACAGCTATTTGATAAATCTGGGGCATCCTGAAGAGGAGGGGCTTTCTAAGTCACGGGAAGCATTTAATGACGAGATGACCCGTTGTCAACAACTTGGTCTGAAAATGCTAAATTTCCATCCTGGAAGTCACCTGAATAAAATATCTCCCTCCGAATGTCTCAGAAGGATTGCCGAATCTATTAATATCGCATTAGAGGTGACTTCGGATGTTACTGCGGTTATTGAAAATACGGCAGGACAGGGAACCAATATGGGTTATGCCTTTGACCAGATTGCGGAAATTATCAGTCAGGTTGAGGATAAGACAAGGGTTGGGGTGTGCATTGATACCTGTCACACTTTTACTTCAGGCTATGATTTAAGGACGAAAGAGGTTTATGAGCAGACTTTTGCAAAATTCGGTGAGGTTGTGGGATGGAATTACCTTCGGGCCATCCATTTAAATGATTCCAAAAAAGAGCTTGCTACGCGGGTTGACAGACACCACAGTGTTGGGCAGGGCTTCATTGGAATGGAACTTTTTGAGTTGATCATGAATGATTCCCATTTTGATAATATGCCAATTATTCTTGAAACACCTGATGATACGATCTGGGCAGAGGAGATCCGGTTATTATATTCCTTAATAAGATAGATTTAGCTAAATAATTATTAATTGTATAACTAATACCGTATATTTGTAATGTAAATAGAGAGAGAAAAGTTCAACCTCCGGACTTTGGTTTTATTAAGAATATGCTGTTTTAATTGTTGAAGCGGGTTTAAGTCGAATTAGTCTTTTGTCTATTCTACCATATCTTATCCAGGGCATTATTTTTTAATTGGAATCACTATGGATGATTATTTTTCTCCGGAAGAGATCCGGACGGTTATGAGCAGGTGTGAGACTGATCGTCAGCGTGTTATTTTATTTCTGCTTTATAATTATGGTTTAACTGCTGACGAGGCATTGGAAATCAAATCCGGGCAATTTATGAAAAAGCCTGATTACCTTCTTTTTAATTTTACACGCAAGTTAACAGGCAAGAGTCATACCTATAAAATTCAATATGAAAATTACAGGGTATTTTACAGGGTTCTGAATAAATTGCAGGACCATGAAACGGTTCTTCACCGTGATAAAAACCAGCCTATTTCTGACACGATTCTCAGAAAGGATCTTTTTGATCTGGCAGTGATTATGAACCGAAAGATTACGGCTTCTCAATTATTTGAAAGCCACTTGTATTGGCTTTTTAAGAAGGGGGTTAGTTTTGCCCAGGGGGCGGAAGAATATGGATTATCGCTTTCGGGCAAGCCGTTTAAAATCTGGGAAAGTGCAATGCTATCCGGCAGGTTGTGGCCTTTTCTTTTGGAATAGCCTATCGGATATCATAATTATAAAATGGTTAGCTATTCTTTTAGCAAATCAATATTTATGCTAAGGATAACTAAGCAGGCGATCATTATTGACCGCCTGTTTCGTTTATCTGATTATCCTATTTTGTTATGCCCGGACGGGAATCTGTCCGGAATGGATTGGCAGGCAATCCTTCTGAATTATAAAGATTCAGATCATCGGGATTATCAGCCCATCCATATCTGATCGCGGTTGGATTAGCAACCTTATCGCTTGTCACCATCACCGTATTGTTGTTCATAAGGGTTGCTTTTGCCCATTTGAAGTCTCCATCTGCGGAGGCGATTGTAAATCCTTTAATATAGCCGTATTTATCGTGTACCTGAAGTCCGTTGCCTACCTGATCGAATGTGATCAGTAATTTATTATTCTCACATCTCATGGTTTTATAGGATGGCCCGGTATAGACCAGGGTTTCACCGTAAGCCACTTTTCGGGCAGCCAAAGAGAGGCGATATCCGACGGTTTGTTTGTCTGTTGGGTGAATATCGATGGCATCTCCAACATCGATGATCGTTGCCATACCAGTATTTTCAAGGTGAAGTGTTTGAGTCTGTGCCTCGCGTAATTCCGCCCATTCACTCTCCGCGGGTTCCATGTCCGCTTTTTTGAAATTGGCAAGTTGGACAAACAGGAATGGGAAATTTCCTTCACCCCATTTTTCTCTCCAGTCTTTTATTAAATTTGGGAATACCCTTTTATATTGTTGTGCACGGGAAGCATTTGATTCACCCTGATACCAGATAGCCCCTCTAATCCCGTAGGGGATAATAGGACTCAACATCCCGTTAAAAAGAAGGGTAGGATAGTTATTTGGACCAATTTTTGCAGTATTCAGATCGACAGCATTGAGCTTTTCGAGCATAGGTGAAAAGTCGGGATCTGAGGCGATTGCCTCAGGGCTCATCCAGGTTTCGGCAACCGTTCCACCCCATGAAGTATGGATTATACCGATTGGAACTTTTAATTTTTCGTAGAGGTCTCTGGCAAAAAAATAACCCACAGCAGTGAAATCAGCGACGGTTTGGGGTGAACACTCCCACCATTCACCCTCTTCAAGATTCTGTTGAGTCTCCTTTGAAATTCGTTTTTTTACTGTAAATGACCTGATATCTTTGTAATTAGCTGCGGCAATCTCTGCCGCCCCGTTTTTTGCAGAGGCAACTTTAAATTCCATATTTGATTGTCCGGAGCATATCCATACCTCCCCAATCATAATATTTCCGAAAGTGTGAAGGTCGTTCCCCTTGATTGTCATCTTAAATGGACCTCCATAATTCATTTTAGGGAGATCAACCCGCCATTTTCCGTTTTTACCGGTGCGTGTAGTCACCACATTTTTATCGAGTGTCACAGTAATCTTTTCCCCGGCAGATGCCCATCCCCAGACAGGGATCGCGATTCCCTGCTGTAATACCATATTACAGTTAAAAAGCGGAGGAAGGGTTACCTTTGAAATGCCGGTAAAGGAGATCATCAGCAGCAAGGTGAAAATCGAAATTTTCAAAACGTTAATTTTCATTTTCAGAATTTGTTTTAGTGGTTTTAAATTAAGAGATTATAAATGTATAAAGCGCAATTTTTGAATTCCTTGTCAATGATTTGTTTACAATTAATATAAGCCTGATTTAGGCTATAAATCATTCCGATTACTTAACTCGACAGGTGTTAGTTATGAACCGTTTATTCGGATTTTGAAAAGGAAAGATTGATTGAGCCTGTCAGATAGGTGATTGCCTGACCTGAAATCAAAACCCGGTCCCCCATAAGCTTACATTTTAGGTTGCCGCCCCTTGCAGAAAGCTGTCGTGCATCAAAGTTGAGTTTATTCATCCGGTGGGCCCAAAAGGGGACAAGTGTCGTATGGGCAGAACCGGTCACAGGGTCTTCATTAACTGCAACCCGCGGGGCAAAGAATCGTGACACAAAATCGCAGTCATATCCCGGTGCGGTAATCATTATCCCGCGTGCGTCAATTTTTTTAAGTATTCCAAAATCAGGCATAATCTCCTCAATATCCTCCTGAGAAGGGTAGAAAAGCAGGTAATCTGTTTTTCCTTTCCAGACTTCCTGTGCTCTTTTACCCAACCCTTCAAAGAGGTGATCGGGTGGTAAAGCCGGTTCGATATGATCAATTGGGAAGTTCAAGGTGAGCATTTCGTTATCTCTTGTAACTTCAAGTAATCCGCTGTAAGCAGATTCGAATATCAAATGATCTCCCTTTGTTTGGAGATGTTTGAAGAGCACATGAGCCGCCGCCAGCGTAGCATGACCGCACAATTCGACCTCAGAATTTGGGGTAAACCACCTGATCTCGTAAAGGTGATCCCGTTTTCTGATAAAGGCCGTTTCGGAAAGGTTGTTTTCTGCGGCAATATTCTGGAGCTGTTCGTCGGATAGCCAATAATCAAGTGGAGAGATAGCTGCAGGATTACCACTAAACAACTGGTCCGTAAAGGCATCGACCTGATAAAATGGAATGATCATAGTTGAGGATAGTTGCTATTTTTAAGTGTATTATTTTTCAAAGATAATCGATCGGATATACAAATCCAACGGGTTTAATTTAACTAAGTTTTATTATTTTTATGTTTTTAATAATTTGAACATATGCGATCTTATATTTTAAATGAAACAAACTGGAAGGGAGTGAAGCAAACTGATTTCCAGGTTGCAGTTTTGCCATGGGGGGCTACGGAGGCTCATAATTATCATCTACCCTATGGTACCGATAATATTATTGCAGAACGCATTGCTGCTAAGGCTGCTGCTTTGGCTACAAATCTTGGAGGGAGAGTTATCGTACTTCCGGCGATTCCTTTTGGTGTAAATACAGGACAGCCGGATGTTAAACTCGATATGAACCTAAATCCGGGGACCCAAATGATGATTTTAAGAGATCTGATTACCGTTTTAAATCGCCAGGGGATTCATAAAATGGTTATTTTAAATGCACACGGGGGAAACGATTTCAGACAGATCATCAGGGAGTTAAATCTGATATTTCCTGAAATGTTTCTTTGTCAGTGCAACTGGTTTAAAATTCCCGGGGCAGAGGATTATTTTTCCGATTTGGGGGAACATGCAGGGGAGGTTGAGACCAGTTTTATGATGTATTTAGCTCCGGAGCTTGTCCTTCCTTTAGCCGAGGCAGGCGATGGTAAGGCTCGTATTTTTGCTATTCCAGCGCTAAATCAGGGGTGGGCGTGGGCCGAGCGGGAATGGACCCGGGTTACCAACGATACCGGTATTGGGAATCCTGCACTTGCTACCGCTGAAAAAGGGGAATCCTTTTTTAATGTTGTGACCGAAAAAATAGGTGGATTCCTTTATGAACTTGCTGTTCTGAATCCTGCTGACTTTTATAAAGATAAGCTTTGCTAATCCATTCAGAAGTTTAGAACGCGCATTTTAAAAATTTAATTGAGTAGCTAAGTCATGATCCGGATAAATTGTTGTAAAATAACCTTCTTAATCAGGCTGAATCTTTTAGCGCTCCTGATGCTCTTTAGTTTTTCGCTCTCTGCACAATCTCTGAAACCCAAATTCAGGGTAATTGGTTTTTATACGGGTATAAACGACAAGGCTCATGTCAGTTTTGTTCATGAAGCCAATCGCTGGTTTGCAGGTCTTGCCCGAAAGATGCAATTTTCTTACGATTCAACCAAAAACTGGGAGAACCTGAATTCTGAATTTTTAAAAAATTATGAAATTGTCCTTTTCCTCGATTCGCGTCCTGATAAGCAAGAACAGCGTGTTGCCTTTGAGCAGTTTATGAAGGGTGGAGGGGCATGGATGGGATTTCATTTTGCAGCTTTTGCCCTTACTCCGTCCGATTTTCCTCAGAACTGGAATTGGTATCACAATGAGTTTTTGGGAGCCGGTGAATATAAAGGGAATACCTGGCGTCCAACAGCCGCGATATTGCGAGTGGAGAGGCCTCATCATCCGGCGTCTCAGCATTTGCCCCCTACATTCAAAGCTTCGCCAAATGAATGGTACAGCTGGAAGAATGATTTGAGGAAGAACCCGGATATCGATATTTTACTATCCATCGACCCATCGAGTTTCCCATTAGGAACGGGTCCGAAGGCATGGGAAATCTGGCATAAAGGGGACTATCCAGTTGTATGGACTAACAGAAAATACAGGATGCTTTATATCAATATGGGGCATAATGATATTGATTATGAAGGGAAGATGAACAGGGATCTGTCGCAAACTTTTACAAATGATATTCAGAATAAACTTGTGATTGATGCTCTGAAGTGGTTGGGCAAGCAGAAGTAAGTTACAGAAAGGTATAAAAACACAAATGGGAACCACTCTTTCAAGTTGTTCCCATTTCGTCGCTAATGAATTGCTTCACTTGTGGCGTCAGGCTACTGTTATCGTGGTTGGCTGCAATTTGATCTCCTTTGTGCTTGCGCATTGTGCAGATTAATTTTGCAACCCATCGCTTTCGGATTTTGCTGTTTAAGGCATTATCCTCCTGCTGTCCCTTCAGTTTTCCTTGCGGTTAACTTTCCCGGACGGAGTGTTTTGAGCATACAGGGCGGTTCCTCTCTTTCGATCGGTTCTTCATCTGCATGGAAAGTACTGGCTTTTCAGTTTTCCTGTTCTCCGAATTTATTACAAAAAACTTTCGTCTCTTTTTTCTTTCGGTCTTAAACTCAACCTTCTAATGAACGACTGGCGTTATTTCCGGCTGATTGTTCGATCGGATCACCTCCTTTCGTCCAACCTCTGACCCTTCCGTCGTGCAAACCCGAGGGTTTGAATGATCCGATTCCTTACTCAGCTAAGAGTCTCTCCCCGTCTCCACTACTTCAGAGTAACCTTTTATCGCTTACCTGATATTTCAAATATACAACAGAAATAGCCCTGATTGCAACTATTTTAAGGTTTTTGTATCAACTATGTATCAACTTAAATTCAACCATTATTATCAACAATTGTTAATAACTTCAAGGCGTCTATATGGCTGAAAATTAATATTTTGGCGACTATTTTTAAAAAATATATTGTTCATCGGTTTTTCCAGGTTTCTATTTACACACAACTCTTGTTCGAAAATCGTACTATAAATCGAAGTTTGACCTTCCCGGATTTGCCATTTTAAGATAAGTGGCGAATCGATTTGAAGGGAGCAGCTTTTCATTAAGCGAAATTTTTCATCCGAAATTATTCAATAGCAGAATTTCCCGGTGGTGCATAAAGTCTCACCTCTTCCCGGGTTATTGTTTTATTGCAAAGGATTATTAATCGTTCGATTACATTCCGGAATTCGCGGATGTTTCCGGTCCACTGATGGCTTTGTAACTCTGCAATTGCTTCTGGTTCAATATCTTTTGGGGGCTGACCATATTCGCTGCAAATCTGTTCGATGAAATAGCTGGCTAACAGGGGTATGTCCTCCTTTCGGCTTTCAAGTGATGGAACATTTATCAGTATTACGCTCAGACGATGGTACAAATCCTCGCGGAAATTGCCATTTTTAATCTCTTCGGCAAGGTCTTTGTTAGTCGCAGCAATCACCCTTACGTTTACTTTAATAGCCGTATCACTTCCTACACGCGTGATGATGTTTTCCTGTAAGGCACGCAACACCTTTGACTGGGCAGAATAGCTCATATCACCGATTTCATCCAGAAAGAGTGTCCCTCCGTCGGCCTGTTCAAATTTGCCTTTACGTTGTCTTATTGCCGAGGTGAAGGCTCCCTTCTCGTGGCCAAATAATTCACTTTCAATTAATTCTGAAGGAATTGCAGCACAGTTAACTTCAATGAACGGGGCTTCTGCGCGGGCTGATAATTGGTGCAAGCGTCTTGCAACAAGTTCTTTCCCGGTTCCGTTAGCCCCGGTAATCAGAACCTTGGCATCAGTGGGGGCAACACGGTCAGTCATTTCAAGCACTTTTTTAATCAGTGTTGATTCACCAATTATTTCATATTGCTTAAAGATCTTTTGTTTCAGAACGATAGTCTCTTTCACCAAAAGCGACTTATCTCCTGCATTTCGTATCGTAATTAATAGCCGGTTTAAATCCAAGGGTTTAACAATAAAATCAAATGCCCCTTTCTTTATGGCTTCTACTGCTGTGTCAATGTTCCCATGCCCGGAGATCATCACAACAGTCGTTTCGGGTTTAATTTCCAGAATCTTTCCAAGAACCTCAATTCCATCCATTTCAGGCATTTTAATATCACAAAGTATGATATCAAAATCAGCATTTTTGACTATTTCCAGTCCGAGAATTCCGTTTTCAGCTACCTCAACCGAGTAACCTTCAAATCCCAAAATCTCTTTAAGCGTATTACGTATACTCCTTTCGTCGTCAATAACCAATATTTTGACCATATTTATAATTTATATTCCGTTAGTAATAAATCGATCCATGGCTCCCTCTTTCAGTGAGTTATGGGTATGTAGCAGTTTATTGATCTGCAATCTTTGGAGGATGAAATTAGTGAAAACTGAGGCAATGACAATCATCTCGACGCGCATTTTGTCCATTCCCCTCATCTTTGCTCTGGTTTCATGATCTGATTTTATCAGTTGTTCGTGAATTTTCCGGTAATTTACCAATGGAAATTCTGAAATATTTCTGATCTTTAAATCGGGTTCCTCTTGTTCGTAAATATCCATGAAGGTGTCAAATGCCCCGGAACATCCAACCAGTATCGAGGGGTGATGTTGTTTACAGATATCCCATAACTCTGTGAGATGGTCGTCGAACCAGTTCTCAAACTTTGTGATTTCGTCAGATGTTAGAGGATCTGACATCTGAATTGTTTCGAGTGCCCTGGCGATGCCGATGTTGAAACTTTTTTTCCAAATCATACGATTGTCCTGTGCCAGAATAAATTCCGTACTTCCGCCACCGATGTCCACAATCAGGTATTTCCCGATACTCTCAGGTAATGTTAATGTTACTCCTCTGAATATCAAAGCTGCTTCGAGCTCACCGTCGATGATTTCGATCTCCCAGCCTAGCATTTCCTTTACTAAAAGCAGAAATTCGTTCCTGTTGGCAGCGCCCCGTAAAGCCGAAGTACCGATCACTTTGATATTACTTACACCATAGGTCGCGATTGTAATCGCATGGTTTTGCAAGACCTTTATTCCCCGTTCGATGGCATCGGGAAGGAGGATGTTCTTATGAATCCCGCCCCGCCCAAGTTTAACAGGAAGTTTACGATCATATAATGTTTCGGTTTTTCCGTTAGGTAATAATCTGGATATTAGTAAATTACAAGTATTAGTTCCGAGGTCTATGATGGCATAATGACTCATATTTAATTTTTGTTTTCTATTTAAACTGTTGAATAAAATTATTGACTTCATAACAAAATAGTCCCTCATCCTGGAACATGAAATTATACCCGCTTACTGTTGAAATTACCATTCGTTTTTGAGGGGAACTAATCCGTTTAAAAACATCATCCCCCAAACCTTTAGGGCAAATAAAGTCATATTGACCAAATAAAATCAAAGTGGGTTTTATTACTTTATAAAGTGTGGATGAGAATTCTGTTTTTGCAAGTTCATTATTAAAAGTTGCGTTTTCGGAATATAAGTGATTAAATAATAGTGCTGTAAGGGTCAAATTATCACTAAAAAGATGCTCTTTGATATAGGTTAAATAGTCAAACTGATTCACTTCGTCCATATAAGTCTCTGCGCTGGTTGCAAAAGTTGCCAATTGGTCTGATTCAGCGAGGGTGAAATTCCCCGGGTGGGCATTGCACCAAGTGAGGATAGGACTCCATTTGTCAGCATTTTTATTCAGGTCAATTTGCTGCTGTCCTGTTGTCTGTAACATTTGTCTGGTTAATGTATCATTTAATGGATAGTTGTGAGATCCATCCACGAAAATCCATCCCTTAACCATCGATTGGTTGTTACCGGATGTCATAAATGAAGTGGCGAGTAGCCCTCCAAAACTATGTCCAAGGATGAAGACAGCGCCATCAGTACCATACCGGCTCTTAATAACCTGAATTACCTTCTTCAGATCGTCAGTCATTTGTGTCAGATTCAGATTATTTCCGTTTGAATTTCCCTGAGAAGCGCCTGAATTTCGTTGATCCCAATAAACAACTGCATACTTATCCTCAATATTTTGACTGATATAGTCCGTATTATAGAATGAAGAACCTGTTCCAGGCCCTCCATGTACGATAATCAGGAAGGTATGGCTTAAGGTATTCCCCTCGATAAGAATGCGCATTGATGCCCCGGCATTGTCCAGATAAAAAGTGTCTGACACATTTGTACCTATTGAGATTTTCTCTTTTTGGCAGGAGACAATATAACCTAAAAATAGAATTGAGGATATCAGGCGTACGAATTGTGAGCACTTTGAATACGTTTTTTGAAAGGCGTATTTTCTCTGTGCAATTGTTCTTTTGAAGAGTATTAATTTTTCCTGTCTCATCTATGTTTTCCGCCATTTTTTTGTTAAATGAATGCCGCAGAGTTTCCAGGTTAATCCGATTTCCATCGCTGGTCGCAAATAGATTGTGCTGTTATAAGGATACATTGATAGAAGATTTAATTTATAAAAAACCATGATTGGTTTTGAATGGGTTATTGAAAAATCATAACCGATTCCTCCGCCAACTGAAACCAGGGCATAGAAATAGCCGGCAAATTTTTCCAGTGAAACATTTCCGCTATCGTCAACCCGATAGGTCGTTCCGCCAATAAATGTGCGACTTACCCCCATTTCGGGTGAAAATTCGGTAAAAAAGCCACTTTTTCGTGTGCGTCTCATTGTCCACCCTGCTGTCAGATAAAGGTTATCATGAAAGGAGGGATGATGATACCAGCTCAGATTAAGTGCAATAAAACGGTCTTTGATCAGCTCCTTTTCCTTGCCCGATTTTTTCATCCTGGTTGAAATAAATGATTTTACAGGAAATTCAATTCCCAACCGTCCGCCCGGATAGATCAGAGAGCTATTATACGATAACTTAAGGTTTAGTGAAGTATCAACTTTGCCATCTGGACCCTTATTCTCCGGAAAACACGCCAATGAATAAATTATGCAGCCCATTGCCAATATGAATCTTCGAATCTTCATTTATTCCTGTATTATAATCCTGACAACTCATTTTGCAAGATATACACAACTGCACCTGAAAAATAACCCAGTACTGCGAGCAAGCTGATTTTTTTCAGATACCATAGAAAATCAATTTTCTCCATTCCCATTGCTGCAACACCTGCCGCAGAGCCAATGATAAGCATACTCCCCCCTGTTCCGGAACAGTAGGCCAGGAATTCCCAGAAATAGTGATCAGTTGGAAATTGAGCCATGCTGTACATTCCTTGCGCAGCGGCAACCAAGGGGACGTTGTCGACTATGGAGGAGAGTAATCCAAAGGAGAGAACCACAACATTTAGGTTGTCCGTCACTTTGGTAATCCATTGTGCCAGACCGGTTAAAACACCTGAAGATTCGAGCGCTGCAATACTAACAAGTATGCCGAAAAAGAACAAGATACTTGCCGTGTCGATTTTACGTAGTGCCAGAACAACTGAATAGGAGTGTTTTACGGTCTCGGTTTTTTGACCGTGGATTAGCTCAGTTACCACCCATAGTATTCCCAATCCCCCCAGAATGGCCATGTAGGGCGGAAGGTGGGTGAATGTCTTAAAGACAGGAACTAAAATTAAAATTGAAATTCCTGAAAAGAATATCGTTGATCTTTCAAAAGAGGTCAGTGTTCCTGAACTTTCCTTTTCTGCTATGGCTGGACGAACAATTATGCCTTTAAATTTGAAAGAAATGACAATTAGCGGTACGACAATGGCGGCGATACTTGGGAGAAAAAGTTTGAGCATTATATTCATTGTGGTAATTTGTCCACCAATCCAAAGCATGGTGGTTGTTACGTCGCCAATGGGGGTCCAGGCTCCTCCGGCATTTGCTGCGATCACTACAATTCCTGCAAAGAAGAGTCTGTCGTGTTGGTTTTTAATGAGTTTTCTCAACAATGAAACGATAACAATGGTCGTAGTCAGGTTATCCAGAACCGCAGATAAAAAAAAGGTGATGAATGCGATAATCCAAAGGAGTTTTCGTTTATCGGTCTGTGAAATTCGGGTAGTTATGAGGTCAAAGCCATCGTGTGAATCGATCATTTCGACAATTGTCATAGCCCCTAAGAGGAAAAACAAAATTCCTGAAAGTTTTCCCAGGTGTTGAGTGAGTTGTTCATTGACAACCGATGAATCCGGAGATAATAAGCTGTAAATTGTCCAGCAGAGCACCCCTGTAATTAAGGCTATGGCAGATTTATTTATTTTAATTGCCTCCTCAAAGGCTATCAAGGAGTACCCTAAAATAAAAGCTGCAATTAAAAGCAGAACCATATTATTACCTTTTAAAACTATTTATCGATCAGGTAAATTTACATAACTTATCCTACATGCGGAAATCCGGAATCCCGAAACCGTTAATAATCTTTATTGCAAAAAAAACAGGTACACCGAAAATGTACCTGTCACTTTTATTTCTATCTGTTTCCAGTTATCTCTTTTGTCTTTTTTTTGTTCTTATGATTTGTACATAAGCCATTTGCCAATCTCTTTCCAGGATGGTTTTTTGCCGTACATCAGAATACCGGTCCTGTAGATTTTGCCGGTCACCCAAACCATACCCACAAATGTTGCCACTAATAGAATCATTGAAAGGGCTAATTGCCAGACAGGTACTCCAAATGGTATTCGCGCCATCATTACAATTGGTGAAGTGAACGGAATAATGCTGAACCAGAATGCAATCGGTCCTTCAGGGCTTTTTATAGCGCTCATCATAACCATAATGGATAGGATAATCGGCAGGGTTATTGGAAGCATAAACTGCTGCGCATCTTCCTGTGCATCAATGGCAGAGCCGACAGCCGCAAACATCGAGCTGTAAAGGAGGTATCCTCCAATAAAGAAAAAGATAAAACAGCCGATCAGTAACGGGAAATTAATTGTATCAATCATAGAAAAAATCTCGTGCATTTTATCCATCTGTGGGGCAGCCTGTTGTGCAGCATCCTGACTTTGAGCCATGACACTTTGGATTTGCTGTGCCTTGGAGGCTCCGGGATAGAAACTTTTGGAGGCAGAGAAGATTGCTACGCCCAGGATTACCCACAATGCGAATTGGGTCAGTCCTACCAGTGCAATACCAACAATTTTACCCATCATGAGCTGAAAGGGTCTCACACTTGAAATGATTACCTCTACAATCCGGCTTTGCTTCTCTTCCATTACCCCTTGCATCACCATTGTGCCGTAGATAAATATAAACATATAGATCATAAACCCAAAAATGTAACCAAGCACCATTCCAATTTCGGTTGAGCTCTTTTTCGCTTCACCACTGATTCCAACTTTGATCGTATCTACATTGATATGTGTTTTTGTTGCTGCAATTTTTTGCTCCAGATCGGGAATGGCAGTCTGACGCACTACCTCTGCCATCTTATCCTTTTCTACGACACCCTGAATCTTATCCTGGATCTGCGATTTAACATCCCACGGAATATTGCTTTGCGAAATGACCTGTACTGTCTTGGTTATCAGAAAATTAGGTTCAATAGACAGAAGGGCGTAGTAAGTTGATTGTTTAAGATCACTTTTCGCGGAGAGGTATTCCTCTTTGGGTATAAATTTGAATTTTGTGAATGCAGAGCTCTCAAGCCTTCCGAGAAATACGGCAGAACCATCATATACGCCAATTGTTCTGGATTGCTCATCGTCCATTGACATGAAATAACCGGGAAGGAACATCATTGCCGACATCAGAATTGGCATCAGCAAAGTGAGGATTATAAATGATTTTTTCTGAACCCGTGTTGTATATTCTCTTTGAATGATCAGTAATATCTTATGCATGTTAAATAATTTTAGGAGTTTTGTTTGACGACTTTAATAAATACTTCGTTCATACTTGGGATTACTTCATTGAATGAAATAATCTCAACCTGCTCTACGAGATCTTTTATAAGTTCACGCGAATTACTTCCTTCGGGATATTGAATGCATAATTTATTGCCATTTCCATTTTGGGAGTGGGTGATAATATTGTATTTATTGGCCATATCATGCGTGTTGACATCAAATTCCCCCCGATACGTAATATCATAGATGTTTGATTTGTATTGTTCCCTGATTTGTTTTGTCGGACCATCAAGAATTTTACGGGACTTGTCAATCAGTGCAATATGGTCGCATAGCTGCTCTACTGATTCCATATTGTGGGTAGAGAAAATGATTGTTGCACCGTTTTTCTTCATTTGCAGGATTTGTTGTGTTACAATATCAGCATTGATTGGATCGAAACCGCTGAATGGTTCATCGAAGATAAGTAACCGCGGTTTGTGTAGAACAGTGCAGATGAACTGCACTTTTTGCTGCATCCCCTTTGAGAGTTCCATCACTTTTTTATCCCACCAGGCGGTAATTTCAAATCTCTCAAACCACATTTTAAGTTCCCGCATCGCATCGTGGCGTGATAACCCCTTCAATTGTCCAAGATAAAGGGCTTGCTCGCCAACCTTCATCTTTTTGTAGAGGCCGCGTTCTTCTGGAAGGTAACCGATCTGACTAATGTCTGCCGGTTTTAAGGGTCGGCCATCGAACCAGACAGAACCACTGTCTGGTGCCGTAATCTGATTAATAATCCGGATGAGGGTTGTCTTACCCGCACCATTAGGCCCCAGAAGACCAAAAATAGTCCCTTCCTCAACTGCGATTGAAACGTTCGTCAAGGCCTGCTGGCTGGCATAGGTTTTCGAAACATCTTTTGCTGAAAATAATTCCATAGCTCAAATAGGTTAAATTTCTATTTATTGTTTTTCTGATTCTCATTATCAGAAAGTTATTGTTCAATCAACTCTATTCATATTCATCCTCCAGGTACCCAGTGAGCTCTTCTTCCGGGAGATTCGGATTCTCAACCCTGGATAACAAAGTGCTCCATTCCGGCCATCGGAATTCTTTCCGGGCAAAAAAGAGGAAAAGTGCAGATATTAAGATAATTGCAATCAGATCAAAAATCGGATTAAAGGCAGTAATCCGGAATAATGCCGGTGTTTGTACAGCGCTTGAATCCTGTGTGAAAAATACAGATAAGAAAATATTGTTCATTGCATGCACACCCAGTGCCAGTTCAACACCTTGATCCATCAGGGTACAAATTCCAAGGATAAGTCCAAACCAGAAATATTGGGGGAGGGTTATCATCGCACCAAATTCCTTAACTTCAGGATTGAAAAAATGAAGCCCTCCGAAGATTATGGAGGTCATAAGCAAAGTTAACCATTTATATTTTAATACCTGGGAAAATCCCTGCATCAGGTAGCCCCTGAAAAAAACCTCTTCGAATCCTGCCTGCAAAGGGATTAGCGCTACCGATACCAGGGAGAGCTGCATCAGCGTCAAAGGATTGAATTGTAATTCTATTTTTTGAAAGCCGGTAATTGTGGCGAAAACGGCGTAAATAACCATGAGGATAAACCAAACCCGAGCGCTCCAGAAAAATCTTTTCCAACGGAAGGTGGGATGACTGGTCACTATCGAAAGCATAGGCCTTTCGTGGATCGGTTTCATAAGGAAAAGCAGAGTAATCAACCCCATGACAAAGGGTATGATCATCAAAGCAAAGCCTGTGATTGGAGAAATGTCGTAAGCAGAAAGGTCGAGTGAATTATCAGGATTTGGCTGAAGATCGGGATTCGCAGTCATCTTCTGAAAAATCAGGATTTGAAGCGGTATCGCTCCGATAAATTGGGATACCACCGCCGCCAGAATTATCATGGCTATCCATCTCCCAATGTCGTTTTTCCCTTCATTTCCCTGCTCCAAAAACATGCAGCAACAATTTCGTTTAACAGAGTACGAAATTGATTAAATTTTGGCATATAATGGAGGAAAAGTGGATTTTTTTACACTATTTTTTATGTTCAGGGTTTCCCGAAATACGCTTCCAGTTTAATTTTTCTGAAAGCGAAAATTTCCTTCAGGGTTTTTCGGATAACAAGCTTATTTGCAATTGCCCCAAGGAATCCCATTGGCGGTTGATAGTCAATGATATCAGTCATTAGAATACCCCCTTCGACAGGTTCAATAAGATGTTGGTGATGCCACATCGTATAGGGACCAAAACGTTGTTCGTCAACAAAATATTTAAACTCATTGACATGGGTTATTTCGGTGACCCATGTCGTTTTAATTCCAAACAAGGGCCTGACATGGTAGGCGATGATCATTCCTGCATACATTTTTTCAGGAAGGTCGCTGGTGATCACATCGAATCCCATGGAGGGAGGTGTTATTTTCCTGAGGTTTTGCGGTGAAGAGATGAAATCCCACAGAACATCGAGGGTTGTTGGGATAAATTGTGTTTCCCGAAAAGTATATACCGGCATAGATTTAATTATAAGATTAATTTTAATTCAACAGCCATATTGCACCATTGAGTATCGTCGCAAAGGTAACCCATAACAGGTATGGAATCTGAAGATATGCTGCAGGTTTACTTAAACGACTGAAGAGGATGATCATATAGAGTATGCTTAACCAAATTAAAACAATCTCCAAAAAGGCCAACCCGATCAGATAGAATTTAAAAAACAGAAAACTCCAAAGGAAATTCAGGGTGAGCTGGAGGGAAAATATCTTCAGTGCATCACTCCGCTTTATACCCTGCTTCGATCTCCAGATTATGAACAATGAAATACCCATCAGGACATAAAGAAATGTCCATACCGGACCAAAAAGGTAGTTTGGCGGATTAAACGATGGCTTTTGCAGCGTTACATACCAGCTTTGGATTCCTGAGGCGGTGGCATATCCTGAAATCCCTCCTACGATAAGGGGGAGTATCAGGCAGATTAAAAATGTAATTGTGGTTTTTGCAGATCTCATGGTCTATCTTTTAAATTTTTCAGTTTAAGAATTAGCAATTTTCCGAATCATTCCACTGAAGATATATCCATGAAAAGGGAGTACGGAGTACCAATAAAGTCTCCCCCATATTCCTAATGGTCTGAATGTTGCTGTTTGGACAATTTCATTGTTATTGACTATTTTAAATTCCAGCCAGGCTTCGCCGGGAAGTTTCATCTCCGCATAGAGCAGTAGCCGCTTCTCCGATTTATTGGCCAGTAAAACCCGCCAGAAATCGAGTGATTCGCCGGCAGAAATTTCCATTGGATTTTTTCTGCCTCTACGCAGGCCGACACCTCCTGTAAGCCGGTCCATGGCGCCCCTGATTTCCCAAAGCCAATTGGCGTGATACCATCCCCTGATTCCTCCGATCGACCAGATATTTTGCAAAACCCTGTCGACATCCTGTGTAATTTTAAACCTTCGCTTATCGATGAAGCATCCATATTTTGGTACCTGAATGTGTGGCGATATACCGTTTAAAAGGATCGAGCTCGTTAGTGCATCTTTCCAGCTCGATACAACCTGATTCTGTTCGATTTTACCAAAAGCAAGCTGAATGGCCTTGTTATATCCGATCAGTTCAATTCCACCGATTAGTTCGTTGAGGTTATTTTCTTTGCAGACCACCTCTACCTTCATGCTGTTTACCAGATGGCTTGCCAGCGAGTAGGAGGTGGAAGTTACAAAATAGAGCCAATAGGAGGAGAGGCGCGGAGTCATTACAGGAACGACCCAGATCACCCGTTTCAGTCCCCGCACTTTGGCAAACCGAAGTAACATCTCTTTATAGGTGAGCACCTTCGTCCCACCGATATCATAGCTGTTGTTATAGGTTGGCTGATTATGGAGTACCCCTAGTAAATATTGGAGTACATTGCGAATGGCAATCGGCTGTGAGCGTGTACTTAGCCATTTAGGACCGATTATCATCGGGAGTTTTTCAACCAAATCGCGGATTATTTCGAAAGAAGCGCTTCCGGATCCGATTATTATACCAGCTTTGAGGGTTGTTAGGGCATATTTGTCGGAACGCAGAATCTCCTCTACATTTTTGCGTGAATTTAGATGCTTGGAAAGCTGCTTATTATTTGTAATTCCGCTCAGGTAAATTACCTGTGAAGCTCTGGTCTGTTCGATTCGTGATCTGAAATTACGGGCTGAAACATCTTCCATTTTTGCGAAATCACCCACACTGGTCGACATTGAATGGATCAGGTAATAGGCGGCGTCAATATCAACGGGAATCCGGTCTAGTGTCTGCTCGTCCAGAAAATTAACCTCAATTACAATGAGTTCTGTTGTCGTATAACGCTCCCGGTTGAACCTCGATTTATCCCGGACACAACAAACAACCTGATGGCCATTTTCCAGCAAGACTGGAAGTAATCGCTGGGCTATATATCCGGTAGCACCTGTAAGGAGAATCTTCATCAGAGCGTTTTTTATTGTAACATAAGAATGAGCATTTTTGTTTCAGGACCTCAATTTATACAAGCGATAACGGGAGCAAACCTATCTTAGTTGCCGGCTGAAAATCCAAAACTGTTCTTAATCGATATTATATTGAGAGTCAGTATGCAAAATGGACGAATTTACTAAAAAAATCAAACGATTCGAAGAATACTGAAAATTCACTTAAATGGATTATAGTTAAATCAGTCAATCTGAAAAAAGGAAGAGGATGCCTGAACCGACACCCTCTTCCTTTTAAACAGTTTAAGAACTGAATTTAAACTTTATTTATACTCGTTCCAGGCTTTGATTGGAATTGCATTCAAATCGAGTTTGCAGATTGCATAAATAAATGCGCTTGCGACTCTTGCATTTGTAATCAGTGGAATATTGAAGTCAATGGCATTCCTTCGGATTCTGTAACCATTTGATATTTCGCGGGTTGTGTGATCTTTTGGGATATTGATAACCATCTCTATATTTCTGTTTTTAATCAGGTCCAACGTGTTTGGCTGCTTGTCTTCGTCGGGCCAGAAAACCTGTTCAGTCTCAATGCCGTTTTCCCGGAAGAAGTGGTGTGTGCCGCCTGTTGCATAGATCGTAAATCCGCGTTCTTTTAACATTCGTGCACTTTCAAGAAGCTCAACTTTGCCGCGCGTTGGTCCGGAGGAGATCAGGATTGTCTTCTTTGGAATGCGGTACCCGACAGACAACATCGATTTAAGCAGGGCTTCGTAGAAGTTCTCGCCAATACAAGCGACCTCTCCGGTTGAAGCCATATCAACGCCTGTAACAGGATCGGCATTTAAAAGGCGGTGAAAGGAGAATTGTGGCGCTTTAACTCCTACATAATCAAGCTCGAATAATGATTTGTCCGGTTTCTCAAAGGGGACATCCAGCATTGCCTTGGTGGCAATCTCGATTAGATTCGTGCGCAACA
Source organism: uncultured Bacteroidia bacterium (assembly GCA_903918045.1). GTDB lineage: Bacteria > Bacteroidota > Bacteroidia > Bacteroidales > Prolixibacteraceae > JAAFHB01. The sequence continues at coordinate 22,301 of CAIXCY010000234.1, read as the reverse complement.
CCTTTGAGACGAAAGGGAAGGAGCGTGAAGCCCGCAGATTACATTCGATTACTTTGATATCATTGTCTTTTGCAAGATACTGAATGTTAAATGGTCCTGTGATCTCAAGTGCTTTGGCAATTTTTCGCGATATTTTTTTGACCCTTCTGATCGTCTCGATGTAGAGTTTCTGGGGAGGGAAAACAATCGTTGCATCACCCGAATGGACCCCTGCAAATTCGACATGTTCAGAGATCGCATAAGCGACAATCTCACCGTTTTTAGCAACAGCATCTACTTCAATCTCCTTCGCATTCTCAATAAACTCGGAAACAACTACAGGGTGTTCCTTTGAGACCTTAGTGGCCAGGGTAAGGAAGTGGTGTAGCTGATCTTTGTTCGAAACAACATTCATTGCAGCTCCGGAAAGGACGTAGGAAGGGCGGATTAAAACAGGAAAGCCAACCTCGTCGACAAACCGGTTTATATCTTCGATTGTAGTGAGCTGGCTCCAGCGGGGCTGATCAACCTCAAGACGGTCGAGCATAGCCGAAAATTTATTACGGTCTTCGGCATTATCAATCTTTTCGGCGGTGGTCCCAAGAATAGGAATTCCTTGTTTATGCAAACGCATTGCAAGGTTGTTCGGAATCTGACCACCCATTGAAAGGACAGTTCCCAAAGGCAGTTCCAGATCGCAAATGTCAAGTACCCGCTCAAGGGTGAGTTCGTCAAAATAGAGCCTGTCGCAGGTATCGTAGTCCGTTGAAACCGTTTCAGGGTTATAGTTGATCATAATCGAACGAAAACCCTCCTTCCGGATTGTATTTACCGCATTGACGGAACACCAGTCAAATTCGACCGAGGAGCCGATGCGATAGGCTCCTGAACCAAGCACAATAACCGATTTGTTGTCGTGCTGAAACTCGACATCATGCTCTGTTCCGTTATAGGTGACATAAAGATAATTTGTCAGGGCAGGGTATTCACCGGCAAGGGTGTCGATCTGTTTAATAACCGGAACAATCCCCAGACTTTTCCGGTGAGCCCTTACTTTAAGAAGGTCTGCCTGGATATGCTTATCACTTGTTTTTAATACCAGCCGTGCAATCTGGAAATCTGAATATCCCTGTTTTTTGGCAAGTAACAATAGGTCATTTGGTAACTCTTCGAGGGTATTAAATTCCATGAGTTTATTCCGCAGCTCATAAATATTATTAAGCTTCTGAAGAAACCATTTGTCAATCCTGGTGATCTCCCAGATTTTGTCAACGGAATACCCTTTGTGCATCGCCTCGGCGATAGCAAAGATCCGGCGGTCTGTCGGGTTTTTTAATTCTCCGTCAATATCGGTGATCTCCATCTCTCCACGGTTGCCGACAAAGCCGTGCATTCCTGCACCGACCATGCGGATCCCTTTCTGAATCGCCTCTTCGAATGAGCGCCCGATGGCCATGATCTCACCAACCGATTTCATGCTCGATCCGAGTGTTTTGGATACGCCCTCGAATTTATTCAAATCCCAGCGGGGAATTTTAACGACAACATAGTCAAGAGCAGGTTCGAAACAGGCAGTGGTAACCTTAGTAACCGAATTTTTCAATTCATGCAGTCCATAACCAAGACCAAGTTTGGCAGCCACAAATGCCAGCGGATAACCTGTAGCTTTAGAGGCGAGGGCCGAAGAACGAGAGAGACGTGCATTCACTTCGATTACACGGTAGTCCTCTGAATTGGGATCCAGGGCAAACTGAACGTTACATTCCCCAATCACTCCGATTTTGCGGATGATCTTAATCGAGAGTGCGCGTAACTTATGGTATTCCGCATTTGACAGTGTCTGAGAGGGGGCAACAACAATCGACTCACCGGTATGAATTCCCAGCGGATCGAAGTTTTCCATGTTGCAAACGGTGATACAATTGTCGTAAATATCGCGGACAACTTCATATTCAACCTCTTTCCATCCTTTGATCGATTCTTCGACAAGGATCTGGGGAGAATAACTGAATGCATTCTCGGCCAGTTTATTGAGTTCTTCTTCGTTTGAACAGAATCCGGAGCCTAACCCTCCAAGGGTATAAGCGGCCCTGATGATTAAAGGAAATCCAAGTTTTATGGCAGCTTCCCGTGCTTTTTCGATTGTGTCGCAGGCGACACTTTTGGGTGTGAGAACATCTATTTCGTGAAGGATATCTGAGAATATCTGACGGTCTTCGGTGTTGATAATTGACTGAACCGGGGTTCCGACAACTTTAATATTGTGCTTCTCAAGGATTCCCTGTCTGAAAAGGTCCACCCCGCAGTTGAGGGCCGTTTGTCCTCCGAAAGCGAGCAGAATGCCGTCCGGCTTCTCCTTTTCAATCACTTTTTCAACAAATGTGGCTGTTACAGGGAGGAAATAGATTTTATCGGCTATCTCTTCAGAAGTCTGGATGGTGGCTATATTTGGGTTAATCAGGATTGTATAGACACCCTCTTCCTTCAACGCTTTAAGCGCCTGTGAACCTGAATAGTCGAATTCTCCCGCTTCACCGATTTTCAATGCCCCCGAGCCCAGGACAATTACTTTTTTTATAGATGAGTTGATCATTTATCTGATTTGTTTTTTTTTACACTTGCAATGAAATCATCAAACAGAAATTCCGTGTCTACCGGACCGGAAGAGGCTTCGGGATGGAATTGTGTGGAGAAGAACGGTTTTGACTGATGTCTGATCCCCTCATTTGTATTATCATTCACATTCACAAACAACGATTCCCAACCTTCCGGAAGTGTTTCGTCAGCAATTGCAAAACCATGATTCTGAGATGTTATAAAACAACGGTTGGTGCCTTTTAGCAGAACAGGTTGATTATGGCTGCGATGACCGTATTTCAGCTTGTAGGTTTCTGCTCCGGCGGCCAATCCAAGTAGCTGATTTCCAAGGCAAATACCCATGATTGGTTTTTCCTGTTTAATCGCTGTTTTGATATGCTTAACTGTTACAGCGCACATGGCCGGGTCACCAGGACCGTTAGTCAGAAAGAGTCCGTCGTATTGAAGTTGAGTGAAATCGTAATCCCAGGGTACTCTGACAACCGTTGCGTTTCTATCGAGCAGACAACGGATGATATTATTTTTCACGCCACAATCAACCATTACAATTTTGTACTCCCCGTCACCGTATGTCTCAACGGTGTCGGTACTGGCAATTGCAACCAGATTTACAAGATTTGGATCGAAGAATTCAATCTTTTCACCTTCGAATTCGATTTTTCCCAGCAACGAACCCTTCTCGCGGAGAATTTTAGTCAACAGGCGGGTGTCAATATCATAGAGTCCAGGAATATGCTGAGATTTCAACCAGTCACCCAGACTCATCATTGCATTCCAGTGACTGAATCCAACAGAATAATCGGATACAATCAATCCTGTAATATGAATCTTATTGGATTCGAAGTGTTTATGAATTCCATTCTCCATCAGATCTTTCGGTACGCCATAGTTCCCGATCAACGGATAGGTTGAAACCAGTATTTGTCCCGTGTAGGAGGGATCCGTAAGGCTTTCAGGGTATCCGGTCATCGCGGTATAAAAAACAACCTCTCCGGCAACAGACTTTTCATAGCCGAAAGATTTTCCTTCCAATACTGTTCCATCCTCAAGAATCAGTTTTACTTTTCGCATTATACGCTTGTTTTTCTCAGGTTAACTTAATTTCAACACTTAATTCTCAAAAAAAATGCGTTTTCACTACTTTTTTATCAGTAGTAAAAACGCATTTTTCTGCGTCTTGTTCATCGATATTCTTAGTTGATGTCGCACAGCTGCAAAAGTAATCTAATTATGTGAATCTCGCAAAATCATTTGTGAAAATTTATAAATATTCATATTAATTTAATAAATAGACTCTTTATTTGATAAATATGCAATTATGTGCATAATTATCAAATAAAATGCATAAAATTGCACTCTTTAATGGAATAAATATTCATTGATATCGAATAATTAATGAAAAACCGGTCGCAAAGAATTCTTTTAATTCAGAAGATTATCTCGGAAGAGGTAATCAGTAGTCAGGATGAGTTACAGATCAGGTTGCAGCAGCGGGGGTGCGAGGTGACCCAGGCCACCTTGTCGCGTGATTTGAAATCGATGCATGTAATTAAGGCCAGCGATGATAAAAACGGGTATATCTACCGCTTGGCGGGCAATGAGTTGGTAAGCGGACAGCTGGCATCAGCGGCCTTACAACGGGATTATATGGCCGATGGTGTTGTAGGGATTGAATTTTCGGCCAGCCTCGGGGTTATAAAAACCCTACCCGGATATGCCAATAGTGTTGCAATACTGATTGATAAGGTGAATCCTTATGAGATTCTTGGAACTGTAGCCGGTGATGATACGATCCTTTTAATAATGAGGGATGGAATTGGAAGGAGTGATGTGATTCAGGTTCTGAAATCGATCATGCCAAAACTTGAGAATAAAATTTAACTGTAGAAGCATTATAAGATTATGATATTTAAGAAAATGGAGTCTGAAGCTGAGAAACCTAATATTCAGGTTTTGGTAGCAGGCGAGGAGCATCTTCGTTTTGTTGACGAAATCAACGATACGATTGAAAAAGCCTCTTTGGAACGTGGGACGGGGATTGCCCGCCGTTCGCATGAGTATATTGCCTCTAAAATCTCGGAGGGGAAGGCAATTATTGCCATTGAAGGTGAAAAATTTGCCGGTTTTTGCTATATTGAGACCTGGAATGATGCCAAATATGTGGCAAATTCAGGACTTATCGTCCATTGGGATTACCGTGGTCACGGCCTGGCACGCAGTATAAAAATGAAGGCGTTCGAATTGTCGCGCTCAAAGTTTCCCACTGCAAAGCTTTTTGGATTGACTACCGGTCTGGCGGTAATGAAAATTAACTCGGAACTCGGTTATCGTCCGGTGACTTTCTCAGAACTTACCGATGATGAACAATTCTGGAAAGGGTGTCAAAGCTGCGTGAACTACGATATCCTGCTGCGGATGAATAAAACCAAATGTTTATGTACCGGAATGATCTATGATCCGGCATGGGAGGCAAAAAAGCAAAAACCCAAAACTCCGTTCAAAATCTATAAGGAGTGGCTTGAAAAACGGAAGAATGAAAAATTATCTTTCTCGGCCATTGACTGGAAAAAGATAATTATTCTGGGTCGGGGATAGTTTTGCATAATTAATTTTAAGAATTGAAATAATTTATCAATAAAAATATTTGTCATGAAAGAAAAGGTAGTTCTGGCATTTAGCGGAGGATTGGATACTTCGTTTTGTGCAATTTATCTGTCAGTGGATAAAGGGATGGAAGTTCATACGGCCATTGCCAATACCGGGGGATTTTCGAAAGAAGAGTTGGACCTTATCGAGAAGAAAGCTTATTCATTGGGGGTAAAATCACATAAGTTGCTCGATGTTACAAGTGAATATTACAACAAAGGAATACGCTATATGGTCTATGGCAATGTTCTTAGAAACAACACTTACCCGATTTCGGTGAGTTCTGAGCGCATTTTCCAGGCACTTGCTGTAATTGAATATGCCAAGAGTATCGGTGCTACGCATGTGGCTCATGGAAGTACCGGGGCCGGGAATGACCAGATCCGTTTTGACCTGGCATTCGAAGTGCTGGCCCCCGAAATTAAAATAATAACTCCAACGCGTGATCTTGAATTATCACGTGATGCCGAAATTGCCTATTTGCGCGAACACGGCGTGGTAGACAATTTTGAGAAGATGGCCTATTCCGTAAATAAAGGGCTTTGGGGAACAAGCATAGGAGGTAAGGAGACGCTGCACAGTAATCAGACCCTACCCGAGGAGGCATATCCTACACACCTTCAGAAAGAGGGTGAAGAAACGATAACCCTCGAATTCTTAAAAGGACAACTCAGGGGCGTAAACGGAAGAACTCACCGCGATCCGGTTGACTCAATCAACGATGTTGAAAAGTTAGGTTCAGCCTGGGCAATTGGTCGTGATATGCATATTGGAGATACTATAATAGGTATAAAGGGACGCGTTGGGTTCGAAGCAGCCGCTCCAATGTTGATAATCAAGGCACATCAGATGCTTGAAAAACATACACTTACCAAATGGCAACAATACTGGAAAGAACAGCTCGGAAACTGGTATGGGATGTTCTTACACGAGGCAATGTACCTCGAGCCAGTAATGCGCGACATCGAAAAATTCCTTGAAAACAGTCAGGAAAATGTCTCAGGAAAAGTAATCATAAAATTGATGCCTTACCATTTTCAATTGGTTGGAATCGAATCGGAACACGACCTGATGAAATCTGAATTTGGTCAGTATGGCGAGATGAACAAAGGTTGGACAGCCGACGATGCAAAAGGGTTTACAAAAATTCTTGCTAATCAGCTGAAAATCTATCACTCTGTAAATCAGAAATAATGGCTTACAGCGAAAAGATCAAAGTCGCGATTGTTGGCGGGGCGGGATATACTGCCGGAGAACTCATCCGTATTTTACTTTACCATCCTTCGGCTGTGTTGACCCACATTCAAAGCGGCAGCAATAATGGACAATTAATCTCCTCCATCCACACCGATCTGATTGGAGATACAACAATGGTATTCAATGATATCAATTTTGAGGAGGTCGATGTTCTCTTTTTGTGTTCCGGTCATGGTAAGTCTGTCGAATATCTCAATAAAACGGAGATCCCGGATCATGTTAAGCTCATCGATCTGAGTCATGATTTCAGGTTAAACCGAGCCGGAAATAATTTCGTCTATGGTTTGCCGGAGCTCAACCGTGCTCAGATCAGGCAGGCTTCCAAAATTGCCAATCCCGGTTGTTTTGCAACTGCAATCCAGCTTGCATTAATACCGCTTGCTTCGGCAGGATTACTGATCGATGAAGTGCATATCAATGCGATCACGGGATCTACAGGGGCTGGTCAGGCACCTACTAAGACCTCCCATTTTAGCTGGCGCGACAATAACCTTTCAGTGTATAAAGCCTTTGAACATCAGCATCTTGGTGAAATATGCCAAAGTTTGCGGCAGGCTCAGCCAGGTTTTGAGATGGATGTCAATTTTATTCCGGTGCGGGGGAATCATACGCGCGGAATCTTTGTCACGGCCTATACCCGCTTTGAGGGGACGCTTACGGAGGCAAACAAGCTTTATTCGGATTTTTATGCAACCCATCCTTTTGTAAACATGGCTACCGAAAATCCCGATATGAAACAGGTGGTTAATACAAATAAAGGGTTGCTTTTCCTCGAAAAACACGGGAATAAACTGATGATTATTTCGTGCATTGACAATCTGATTAAAGGGGCATCCGGACAGGCAATTCAAAATATGAACCTGATGTTTGGTCTCGATGAGCGATGCGGCTTGAATTTGAAGGCTATCGGGTTTTAGAATTCATTTTTTGCAAACTCAATCAGTCGCCAGCCGGCAGCTGCTGGTCTCCAACTGCAAATTAATACAGGAAACTATAACAGATTCAAAAATCATTTAAATTATTGAATCTTAAAACAGAAAAAATGAAACTATTTGATGTATACCCCCTTTTTGATATTGTACCGGTATCGGGAAATGGTTGTTATATTACTGATCAGGATGGGATTGAATATCTCGATTTATATGGCGGACATGCGGTAATCTCGGTCGGACATTCACATCCCGTTTATGTGCAGAAAATTACGGAACAGCTTCAGCAAATCGGATTTTACTCCAATTCGGTTCAGAATCCAATGCAGGAAGAGCTGGCATATAAGTTAGGTGAACTTTCAGGTTATCCTGATTATTCACTCTTCTTCTGCAACTCAGGTGCCGAAGCTAATGAAAATGCACTAAAACTTGCCTCTTTTCATACCGGAAAAGGGAGAATCATTGCCTTTGAGAAAGCCTTTCATGGCAGAACCTCCGCTGCAGTTGCCATTACGGATAACCCAAAAATTATTTCACCGCTTAATGATACAGTTTTAAGAACGCTGCTCCCGTTGAATAGGGCTGATCTTCTTGAGTCGGCCTTGCAAAAGGGTGATGTGGCAGCTGTGATTGTTGAGGGGATCCAGGGTGTGGGTGGATGTGTTGTTCCTGAAGCTGAATTTCTTCAGGAGACGTCTGTATTATGCAAAAAATACGGTGCATTATTGATCCTTGATGAAATACAATCGGGTTACGGTCGTAGCGGAAAGTTTTTTGCCCATCAGTATGCCAGTATCCGTCCGGATATTATTTCAGTTGCAAAGGGGATGGGAAATGGTTTTCCGATCGGTGGAATTCTGATCAGTCCCGATCTTAAACCCTGGTCAGGAATGCTGGGGACAACGTTTGGGGGAAATTACCTCGCCTGCGCGGCCGGAATTGCGGTACTTGATATTATGAAGGGGGAACACCTGGTTGAAAACGCCTTTGAAGTTGGAAATTATTTATTCGGAAAACTTGCAGCGATTCCTCAGATTAAGGAGCTGCGGGGCAAGGGATTGATGATCGGAATAGAGTTTGATTTTCCGATTGCAACGCTACGTAAACAGCTTCTTTTTGAAGAGAAAATATTTACTGGGGTTACCGGTAGCCACGTGATTCGCATCCTACCCCCGCTAACTCTGACATCGGCTCAATGCGATCTTTTTGTAGATGCGTTGATAAAGCTGCTGAAATAATTGTAAATTGCGTTGCCTAAAAAAATTGCAAATAGAATCTCATGGAGATACAAAATTTAAAAATTGCTATCGTTGGTGGTGGCAACCTGGGAAGGTCTGTCGCTGATGGTTTTTTGAAGTCAGGGATCGCTGCTTCAAAACTTACCGTTTCACGCCGTCGTATTCAACTGCTGGATGATCTTGCGGCCAAAGGTATCCGGATTGTTCAGGATAATAAAGCTGCGGTTGCGGAGGCTGACATGATCATAATTGCCGTAAAACCCTATCAGGCTGTTGAGGTTTTTGCCGAAATTAAGACAAGCCTCAAACCGGGTCAGTTAATCGCTTCGCTGATGACAGGATTCAGCATTGCTCAAATGAAGGAGATTTTACCTTCAGAGGTAATCCCACTGAGGGTAATGCCTAATACTGCCGTAGCCTTGCAGGAATCAATGACCCTGATTGCAGCTCCTGATTGTTCTCCTGCGCAAATTGACTTGGTTCAGGAACTCTTTGAATCGTTGGGTAAAGTGATCTTTATCAATGAGGAGTTGATGGCTGCGGCAACTGTTTTAGGAGCTTGCGGAATTGCTTTTGCACTTCGTTTTATCCGGGCAGCGATTCAGGGGGGTGTTGAAATCGGGTTCGGTGCAGATGTGGCGCAGCAAATTGTGGCGCAGACAGTTAAAGGGGCTTCTGAACTTATTCTGCAAACCGGTCATCATCCCGAACAGGAAATTGACAAGGTTACTACCCCCAAGGGGATTACAATATCGGGTTTAAACGAGATGGAACATCAGGGGTTTTCCTCATCTTTGATCAGGGGATTATTGGTATCTTACAATAAAATTAACAACGCAAAATAACCTAATCGCATTCCTAAATTCTTTGAGTTATGGATGAACAGATTAAACGAATAGCCGACCGTCTGCGCGGAATGCGTGACGTGCTTGGAATATCAACAGAAGAGGCTGCAATAGCCTGTGCAACCTCAATAGCACAGTATGAGCAGATCGAAAGTGGGACCGTGGATATCCCGGTGAGCATTCTGCATCGAATGGCTCAGAAACTAAATCTTGATCTCACAACCCTTCTTACTGGTGAAGAGCCTCATATGCACTCCTATACCTTAACCCGAAAGGATAAGGGGATTAGCGTTGAGCGTCAAAAGGCCTATAAATATCAGGCACTTGCGGGGAATTACCTGAACCGGAAAGGGGATCCCTTTGTCGTAATTGTGGAACCTAAAGAAGATTTAAATGCAAGTTTCAATACACATCCCGGCCAGGAATTTATTTATTTACTCGAAGGGAGACTTAAGTTTTTCATTGGTATTAAAGAGATGATTCTTGAACCTGGCGATTCGATCTATTTCGATGCAGGGCTACCACATGGAATGCTCTCTCTGGACAACAAATCAGCCAAATTTATAGCTATAATCCTTTAACGCCGAGTCTGCATGTTTGAGAAATATTTAAAAAAATCAGCTTTTGAATCCCTTGAAGATTTTAAACAAAACTTTGAAATTATTGTACCTGAGCATTTTAATTTTGCTTATGATGTCGTTGACGAATACGCCCGGACAAATCCTTCCAAACGGGCGATCTGTTGGGTAAATGACAAAGGTGAAACCCATGATTTTACTTTTGCCGAGCTGAAACAGCGAAGTGACGAAACGGCCTCCTTCTTCCAGTCGCTTGGAATCGGGCGTGGTGATAAGGTGATGATGATTTTGAAAAGGAGGTATGAATTCTGGTTTTCAATTCTTGCATTGCATAAAATTGGTGCCATTGGCATTCCGGCAACCCATTTATTGACACCTAAAGATTTGATCTATCGCAATAATGCAGCAGGTGTCAAAATGATCATTACCGTTTCGGAGCCGGAAATTATAACAAATATTAATGAGGCAATTACGAAGTCGCCAACCGTTGAGAAATTGGTGACTGTTGGAGATCCTACACCTGATGGATGGATCTCCTTTCGCGATGGTCAGAAAGATTCCGCCCCTTTTGTACCACCGCAGGGGGAATATGCCCCTAAAAACAGCGACATCTCCTTGTTGTATTTTACATCGGGAACAACTGCAAATCCCAAAATGGTTGTTCATGATTTTACCTATCCGCTGGGACACATTGTAACTGCAAAATACTGGCAGAATGTCGAAAACGACGGCCTCCATTTTACAGTTTCCGATTCGGGGTGGGCCAAGTCGGTATGGGGAAAGATCTATGGTCAGTGGCTGGCTGGTGCCGCAGTCTTTGTTTACGATTTTGAGAAGTTTATTCCGGACGATATGCTGAACAAAATCAGCGCTTTCGGGGTAACCAGTTTTTGCGCACCCCCCACTATTTATCGGTATCTTATTCGGGAGGATTTTTCGAAGTATGATCTTTCCAAATTAAAATGGGCAGCAGTAGCCGGTGAACCCTTGAATCCGGTCGTATATGACACTTTTTATCAGGTTACCGGATTAAAGTTGCGCGAAGGGTTTGGTCAGACTGAAACAACACTTCAAATTGCGACCTTTCCATGGATGGAGCCAAAGCCAGGTTCGATGGGTGTCCCTTCACCGCAGTTCGATGTGAAGCTTATTGATGGCGAAAACCGCAGTTGCGAGGATGGCGAAGTTGGGCAAATTGTGATCTGTACCAGTGAAAAAAACCCTGTGGGATTGTTTTCGGGTTATTATAAGGATGAGGAAAAAACCGCGTCATGCCATTATGGTGGTTTATATTATACCGGCGACCTTGCATGGCGGGACGAAGATGGGTATTACTGGTTTGTGGGACGTGTCGATGATGTGATTAAATCCTCCGGTTATCGCATTGGGCCTTTTGAAGTTGAGAGCGCCCTGATGACTCACCCTGCCGTTATTGAGTGTGCAGTTACAGGAGCTCCGGATGAGATTCGTGGTCAGGTAGTTAAGGCTACAATTATTTTGGCTCCCGATTACAGGCCGGGAAGTGAAGAACTCGCAAAGGAGATTCAGGAACATGTTAAAACAGTTACCGCTCCCTATAAATATCCAAGGATCGTAGAATTCGTGACGGAATTGCCAAAAACCATCAGTGGCAAGATCCGGAGAGTTGAGATCAGGGAAAAAAGTGAACAGAAGTAGGATATTCTGCTAAATAATTGCTGAATATCGTTTAAAGGATCGGAGCAGATTTTCTGATTTCCCGATCTTAAAATTAATTTTTATGTCATTACTATATAATAGAATCGTAGTTAAGGTTGGGAGCAATGTGTTAACGCGGGAAGACGGGATGCTTAATGTTGAACGGATGGCTCACATCGTTGATCAACTGGCTTCTCTTCGCAATGCAGGCCTTCAGGTCATTCTTGTTACCTCAGGCGCTGTGGCTGCCGGACGCGCGGAGGTTGAACCGCAACGTAAACTGGATCCGGTGTCAAGTCGGCAGCTATGGTCGGCAGTGGGCCAGGTAAAGCTTATCAATCAATATGCAGACCTTTTCCGGGAACGTGGAATACTATGTGCGCAGGTTCTAACAACGAAGGAAAATTTTAGCGACAGGCTTCATTACCTTAATATGCGCAACTGCATGACAACTTTACTGGAAAACGATGTGGTTCCGGTGGTTAATGAAAACGATACAATCTCGGTTACTGAACTAATGTTTACCGATAATGACGAACTCTCCGGATTGATCGCTTCAATGATGGATATGGAGGCACTTGTTATCCTCACAAATGTAGATGGTGTTTATACCGGTTCGCCCGAAGAACCTGAAAGTGAATTGATAACTAAAATAAATCAGGGAGAAACACTTAATATTGAAGCTATTTCCGGAAAAAGATCTAACTTTGGAAGAGGTGGAATGCTAACTAAGTTTCATATTGCTTCAAAACTTGCCGGGCAAGGTATTTCAGTTCATATTACAAATGGAATAAAGGAGAATACTTTATCGAAAATTTTATTGGAGGGTGAGGCTGCGGTGCAGACCCATTTTTTACCATCCAAAAAGAGATCGACAGGTGTGCGTAAATGGCTGGCTCATTCGGATGATTTTGCAAAGGGTGAGGTGATTATTAATTACGGCGCTAAAGATGCACTCCTTTCAGACCAGGCCGTAAGTTTGTTGCTTATCGGAATTACAGAAGTGACCGGGTATTTCAAGGAGGGGGACATTGTCCGGGTAAAAGATGTGAACGGAGAATTATTAGGGCTCGGAAAAGCCTCTTACTCTTCGGAAGAAGTGTTAAAAGAGATGGGCGGCAAGCGGTCGAAACCATTTATTCATTATGATTATTTATACCTGTTCTAAAACTAATTCTATGAACTTTCATCAGCAATTTGAAAATACATTAGCAGCCAGCCGGGAATTAAACCTGCTGAGCCTCGAAAAGGTCAATGAAATTCTTCTGAAAATTGCGGTTGCAGCTGAAAAGAGTACCGCATTTATTCTTCGTGAGAACCAAAAAGACCTCGCCAGAATGGAGGAATCTGATCCAAAATATGACCGGTTGAAGCTTACTGCCGAACGGATTAAAAATATTGCAGATGATATACGTAATGTGGCCTTTCTCCCCTCCCCACTGGCACGGGTGATCTCTGAAACTGTCCGGCCGAACGGATTAAAGATTACCCGGGTGACTGTCCCTTTCGGGGTAATCGGAATTGTTTATGAGGCCCGCCCGAATGTTACCTTCGACGTTTTCTCGCTCTGTCTTAAATCGGGAAACGCGTGCATTCTAAAGGGGGGAAGTGACGCACTCTATTCAAATCAGGCAATTGCAAGTATCATTCATAATGTGCTTGATATTAATCATATAAACCAAAATATACTCGCATTGCTACCTGCAGGGCGCGAAGCGACAACCGAATTGCTCAATGCACGGGGTTATGTTGATTTAATTATACCACGGGGTAGCCAGGGACTGATCGATTATGTACGGCAACATGCTACAATACCGGTGATTGAAACCGGGGCCGGAATTTGCCATACCTATTTTGATGAGTTTGGCGACCTTGCCAAAGGGATCGGGATTGTGAATAATGCAAAGACACGTCGGGTAAGTGTTTGCAATGCCCTTGATTGCCTGATTATTCATGATTCACGGCTTCATGATCTAAAGGAGATTACCCTTCCACTTAAGAAGAATGAAGTTGAGATTTATGCAGATAAGATATCCTACGATATGCTCGATGGAGTATACCCGGAACACTTGTTAAAAAACGCTACGAGTGATTCATTTGGAACCGAATTTCTCTCCTATAAGATGGCGCTCAAAACGGTCAGTTCCTTCGACGAAGCGGTGGCACATATCACTAAATATGGCTCTAAACACAGTGAAGCAATAATCTCGGAAAACATGGAAAATTGTGAAAAATTCCTTAAAGTTGTGGATGCTGGCGCTGTTTATGTGAATGCAAGTACCGCCTTTACCGATGGTTCGCAATTTGGATTAGGGGCAGAAATTGGAATTAGCACTCAGAAATTACATGCCCGTGGTCCGATGGCCCTCGAGGAGCTTACCAGTTATAAATGGCTGATCGAAGGGGACGGACAAATACGTCCGTAATATTGCTTTAAAGATTTATGCTAAACGATTTTAAATATTTATCATCCAATATGCGACATTTTACTTCAGTTTATGACCTTCCAAATCTGTCGGAGGCAATTAAAACAGCCCGCGATATTAAAAGCAATCCTTATGGTTTCCAGCACCTGGGGAAGAATAAGACGATTGTGCTGATTTTTTTCAATTCGAGCCTCCGGACACGACTGAGCACCCAGAAAGCAGCAATGAACCTTGGAATGAATACGATGGTGCTGAATGTAAACCAGGATGGGTGGCGCATGGAGAATGAGTTAGGCGTAATAATGGATGGGGATAAACCTGAACACATGCGTGAGGCAATTCCTGTGATCGGCAGATATTGTGATATCATTGGTGTCAGGGCATTTGCAAACCTCGAAGATAAAGAGGATGATTACAATGAAAAAATACTGAACCAATTTATAGATTTTGCCGGAGTCCCCGTGGTAAGCATGGAGGCCGCAACACGTCACCCCTTACAAAGTTTTGCCGACCATCTGACCATCGAAGAGTATAAGACAAAACCTTGCCCTAAAGTAGTATTGAGCTGGGCACCCCATCCCAAAGCGCTTCCCCAGGCTGTACCTAATTCATTTGTCGAATGGATGCGTCAAACAGACTATGAACTGGTCGTTACTCACCCTAAAGGATATGAACTGGATGCAAAATTTATGGGAGGTCTGCAGGTTGAATATGATCAGGATAAAGCGTTCCAGGGAGCTGACTTTATTTATGCCAAAAACTGGTCTTCGTATACCGAATATGGAGAAATACTTTCAAGGGACAGGTCGTGGACAGTTACCCCCGAAAAAATGGCACTTACAAATAATGCAAAATTTATGCATTGTCTTCCGGTACGCCGAAATATGATCGTCTCGGATGAAGTTCTTGATGGACCATCATCCATCGTGGTTGACGAAGCAGAAAATCGTGTATATTCGGCACAGACAATTTTAAAAATGATTTTGGAAGGGTAGTATGAGAGAACATTTGATAATCATAAAGGTAGGAGGCCAGATCGTTGAAGAGGAGGCTTCCCTGCGCATGCTGTTAAAAGACTTTTCACGCATTGCAGGTGGTAAAATTCTTGTTCATGGGGGAGGTAAGAGCGCTACAGCTTTGGCTGAAAAGCTTGGAATCGAAACAAAAATGGTCGAAGGACGCCGTATTACCGATGCGGAAACATTGAAAGTTGCTACGATGGTCTATGCCGGATTGGTAAATAAAAATATTGTGGCTGGCTTGCAGGCATTTGGAACAAATGCAATTGGGCTCTGTGGCGCCGACCTTGACATTATCAGGGCTGTTAAACGGCCTGTTGGTGCAGTCGATTACGGATTTGTTGGAGATATTAACTGGGTGAATGCCCAGGCATTATACGATTTGATTGATAATGGAGCAGTTCCTGTTGTGGCGCCCATTACGCACGACGGGAAAGGTTCATTATTAAATACAAATGCAGACAATATCGCCTCCGAATTGGCTAGATCTTTATGCGGAAGATATGAATTGCGGCTAATCTATTGCTTTGAAAAACAGGGCGTTTTGTTAAACGAAGCAGATGATAATTCCATTATCCCCGAAATCAATCCCACTTTATTTGAAGAATTAAAAGCTAAGGGAATTATAACAGGGGGGATGATTCCTAAACTGGACAGTGGCTTTAATGCACTTCGACGAGGTGTAAGCGCTGTTGTAATTACAAATGCCCAGGGAATATCCGGAGGGCTAAGAGGAACCAGACTAGTACTTTAGAAGATGCAGAAGAACCGAATAATTTCAGATAGTATTGAGTTGTTAAAAGCGATGATCGAAATTCCTTCGTTGAGTCGTGAGGAGAATGATGTATGTAATTATCTGATTGAAAAATTTAATTCCTGGGGTCTTGTAACAAACCGCAGTCTTAATAATATCTGGATCCGAAATGCGAACTGGTCCGAAGGGAAACCTGTAATCCTGTTTAATTCACATGTCGATACTGTCCGTTCCGGTAAAGGGTGGACCTACGATCCATTTAAAGCAACCGTTGAGCACGATAGGTTAACGGGTCTGGGCAGTAACGATGCCGGGGCATCGGTTGTAGCTTTACTTGGAGCATTCCGCTATTTCTATAATGCCGAAAACCTCCCTTATAATCTGATCTATTGTGCAAGTGCCGAAGAGGAAATTTCGGGTCAGAACGGTGTTGCCTCTGTCCTTGATCAATTAGGTAAAATCGATTTGGCAATTGTGGGTGAGCCTACTCAGATGCATATTGCCATTGCCGAAAAGGGATTAATTGTTCTCGACTGCGAAGCAAAGGGGAGAGCCGGCCATGCAGCAAGGGATGAAGGAGATAATGCCATTTATAAGGCAATTATTGATATTCAGATTCTGGAGAATTATAAATTTCCTCTTGAGTCACCGCTTCTGGGCCCTGTGAAAATGACTGTTACTCAGATTGAAGCTGGGAGCCAGCACAATGTGGTGCCCGATTCGTGCCGTTTTGTGATCGATGTACGTACAAATGAGTTTTATTCAAACGATGAAGTATTCCACAAAATTGAAGAATTAATCAACGCCGAAGTAAACCCACGATCATTCAGACTTAATTCGTCGGGAATAAGTCCGGATCATCCGTTAGTAAAACGGGGAATAGCGATGGGCCTAAATACCTATGGTTCCCCTACAACCTCTGATCAGGCTGTTATCCCGTACCCCTCCATCAAAATGGGTCCTGGTGATTCTGCACGGTCGCATACTGCAAATGAATATATTCTGATCTCTGAAATAGCCGCGGGAATCGAAACGTATATCAATTTGCTGGATGGCTTGAAATTCTAGAGCAATTAAATGGACACAGAATGCAGATCCCAAATGGGGAAACACAATTAATTTAAATTTAACATTTCAAACCCCAATTTAGTCGATTCAATCTGTTTTTTTCTTAATATTGCACTATTAAAATAATTATGACAAAAATCAGTTTACATAACGGACTACATCATCACTTGCCTTAAGGTAAGCTTGCGTTGGTGTGTCCAAAATCATTTGACCAAAACTCAGGCTTACCTTACTATCAGGTGAGCCTTTTTTAATTTTAAACAATGGATTCGATTTTAAGAATTGCAATACAGACCAAAGGTCGGTTAAACGAAGATTCAATGTCGCTGCTTGCTGAGACAGGGATCAAGCTAGTTTCAAGCAGCCGCAGATTGATTTCTGCCGCAAAGAACTTCCCCCTGGAAGCGTTGTTCCTGCGTGATGATGATATTCCCCAATGTGTTGCAGATGGCGTATCCGATATTGGAATAGTAGGCAAAAATGAGGTTAGTGAGCAACAACAAAATGTCGATATTATTAAACATCTGGGTTTTAGTAAATGCCGCCTCTCTCTGGCCATTCCAAAAGATTCCGAATACGACGGTCTTGAATGGTTCTCGGGAAAGAAAATTGCAACCTCCTATCCAAGAATTTTAAAAAGCTTTTTAGCCGAAAACAACCTTGTTGCCAATACTCATTTTATCGCAGGTTCAGTAGAAATTGCTCCGGGGATTGGTCTTGCAGATGCCATATTTGACATCGTAAGTTCCGGAAGCACACTGGTAAGTAACCGGCTGAAGGAGGTTCACAACATTATGGATTCTGAAGCGGTCCTCGTAGCAACCCCAAACCTCTCAAAGGAAAAACAACATATTCTCGATGAATTAATCTTTCGCATTGAGGCAGTCGAGAAGGGGAGAGGGAAAAAATATATCATGCTGAATGCCCCAAACGATAAGCTGGAGCAAATCATCAAAGTACTTCCCGGTATGACCTCACCGACAATTATGCCTTTGGCACGAAACGGCTGGAGTTCGCTGCACTCTGTAATCAACGAAAGTGAATTTTGGGTTGTGATCGGAAACCTGAAGAAAAATGGCGCTGAAGGAATCCTGGTTTTACCGATTGAGAAAATGATCCTTTAAAGTTAAAGTTTATGCAAATCTACCGTTACCCTCTGCTTAATTCGTGGCCGGAAATTACCAAACGCCCTTCTGCCGATTTTCTCGAAAAAATAGAAACGGTTAGTAAGGTGATGTCTAAAATTCGGTCTGAAGGTGATGCTGCCATACGGAAGTTCACCAAACAGTTCGATCACGCAGATATTGAAGATTTTAAAGTTTCCGAAACCGAAATAAACGAGGCAATCAATCGTATTGAACCCTCCCTGAAAAATGCAATCCTTATTGCAGCACAAAATATCGACACGTTTCATGTGGCTCAGAAATTCTCCTCCCGCGTCATAGAGACTATGCCAGGGGTGAAGTGCTGGCAGAAAGCACTGCCTATCGAACGGGTGGGTTTGTATATCCCCGGCGGATCTGCACCACTTTTTTCAACCGTTCTAATGCTTGGAATCCCCGCGATGATTGCCGGGTGTCATAATGTAATTCTTTGTACGCCACCCGATAAAAAAGGGAATATTCACCCCGCGATACTTTATGCGGCATCTGTTTGCCACATCACTGAAATCTATAAAATCGGCGGTATGCAGGCAATTGGCGCGATGGCTTATGGTTCGGAGACGGTTCCGAAGGTTGACAAAATCTTCGGTCCTGGAAACTCCTGGGTCACTGCAGCTAAGCAATTTGTCGCAAATGGCGACTGTGCAATAGATATGCCTGCTGGCCCCTCAGAGGTGGCCGTAATGGCTGACGAGACTGCAAACCCGGCCTTTGTGGCAGCCGATTTGCTGTCACAGGCTGAACATGGCCCCGACAGTCAGGTCATTCTTATTACAACCCAGGAACATCTGATTAAAGAGGTTATAAAAATAATGGGGAAACAGCTTAAAGAACTGCCCCGATCTGAAATTGCCGCCAAAGCGCTTGAAAACAGCCGTGCAATACTTGTGAAAGATGTGGAGGAGATGATCGGTCTGATGAATTACTATGCTCCGGAACATTTGATTATTGCAACAAAAGACGCGGGGGAACTTGCCGAACGAATCACCAATGCAGGATCTGTTTTTATTGGAAATTACACCCCTGAGAGTGCCGGAGATTATGCCTCAGGGACTAACCATACCCTACCTACAAATGGCTGGGCTAAGTCATTCAGCGGGATCGGATTGGACAGTTTTTGCAAGAAAATAACCTTCCAGCACATCACAAAAGAGGGTTTCCGGTTGTTGGGGCCTGTGATTGAAGAGATGGCTCAGGCTGAACAACTCTTCGCCCATAAAAATGCAGCAACACTCAGAATGAAATAAAAATTATGAATATAGATATTAATAAGTTGCTGAGAGAGAACATCCGAAACCTTAAACCATATTCAAGCGCAAGGGATGAATTTTCGGGTGATGCAGCCGTTTTCCTGGATGCCAACGAAAATCCGTTTAACGCCCCCTGGAACCGTTACCCCGATCCGCATCAGCGGGTTTTAAAGACGAAGGTGGGCGAGATTAAGAATATACCTGTACAAAAAATATTTCTCGGTAACGGAAGTGACGAGCCGATCGACCTATTGTTTCGTGCCTTTTGTGAACCCGGAAAGGATAATGTTGTCTCTATAAATCCCACATATGGAATGTACCGGGTGGCAGCTGATACAAATAATATCGCAGTAAATCTGGTTTCACTCAATGCCAATTTTGAACTTGATACCGTAGCTGTTCTGGCGGCAGTCACTCCTGACACCAAACTGATTTTCCTGTGCTCACCAAATAATCCAACAGGCAATGCGTTGGATAAGAGTGGTATGTTGCAAATTATCAACAACTTTCAAGGTCTTGTAGTTGTTGATGAAGCCTACATCGATTTTTGTCCGGAGAAGTCGCTCCTTCCGGATGTCGATAAATATCCCAATCTTGTCATTCTTCAGACGTTTTCCAAGGCATGGGGAATGGCTGGGTTGCGGCTGGGAATGGCCTTTGCCTCTGAACATATTATTGAAGTATTGAGCCGTATTAAATATCCTTATAACCTCAATATTATGACTCAACAAAAGGGTCTTGAACTTTTGGCTGATGATCATTTAAAATCAGAATGGGTCGAAACGATTCTTAAGGAACGGGAGAAGATGGTAAGCAATCTGGTGAAATATCCGTTTGTAGTTAAGGTTTTTCCTACAGATGCCAATTTTGTGCTTGTTCAAATGCACGATCCGCGCGGGATTTACAATTACCTTGTTGAGGAGAAGATTATCGTTCGCGATCGCTCCGCTATTGCACTTTGTGAAGGGTGTCTGCGCATCAGTGTTGGTTCACCGGAAGAAAATGCTTCATTGATGGAGGCATTCGATCAGTTGATTTAAAGGGCTTTATATTTTGCCTTTAATGGTTAATAATTTAAAAATATTCAAACGAAACACGTTTTTTCTGGTGACGATTTCTTATCTTTAAACAGAATGAAATTTTTCGGGCTTAGAAGAATGGTGCTTTGATAAAATAAGAGTTAGAATGAAAAAGATTCTATTTATAGATCGTGACGGAACACTCATTGTTGAGCCAACCACCGATATGCAGGTCGATTCGCTCGATAAGCTTGAATTTATTCCGGGTGTTTTCCGAAACCTATATAATATTCAAAAGCTTACCGATTTTGAGTTGGTCATCGTTTCGAATCAGGATGGATTGGGTACACCGGCCTATCCCGAGGAGACTTTCTGGCCTGCTCAGCAGATGATGTTAAAGGCCTTTGAAAACGAAGGGGTAACTTTTACCCGGATTCATATTGATCCCACTTTTCCAGAAGAGAAATCACCCAATAGAAAGCCGGGCACCGGAATGTTAAAAGAATATTTTTCACCCGATTATGATCTCGCCGGTTCCTTTGTGATAGGCGATCGCATTACAGATATTGAATTGGCTAAAAATCTGGGGGCACGCGGCATATTTTTTGGCTCTTCGGAAGAGGAATCCAAGCTTAAGGATTTTGGCCTGGATCAGCACTGTGCATTGATTACTGATAAATGGGATACTATCTTTAATTTTCTGGCGATCGGAGAACGTACAGGAACAGTGAGCAGAAAAACTGCCGAAACCGATATCTTTGTTGAACTGAAATTGGATGGCTCTGGCATGTGTCAGGTAAGTACAGGTTTGGCTTTCTTTGACCATATGCTTGATCAGATTGGTCGCCATTCCGGATGTGATCTGACAATAAGGGTCAAAGGTGATCTGGCTGTTGATGAGCATCATACCATCGAAGATACAGGTATTGCTCTTGGGGAAGCCATCCGTAAAGCCCTGGGTGATAAGCGTGGTATTGAACGTTACGGTTATTGTCTTCCTATGGATGACTGTCTGGCCCAGGTAGCGCTCGATTTCGGAGGACGACCATGGATCGTATGGAACGCTGAATTTAAACGCGAGAAAGTAGGAGAGATGCCAACCGAAATGTTTTATCATTTCTTTAAATCATTATCCGATTCTGCATTGGCAAATCTCAACATTCAGGCTCAGGGGACCAATGAACATCATAAGATTGAGGGGATTTTCAAGGCTTTTGCCCGTGCATTGAAGATGGCGATCCGAAAAGATCCTTTTGTTCAATCCCTTCCAAGTACCAAAGGGGTTCTTTAAACAGGGTAACATTAGTGACGATATAACAACTTACACCAATATACTTTTTATATGCAATCTATTCGTAAAGTTTCCGGGATAAGTAATACTGCTATTTTACTTATTCACTGTCAGGATAAACAGGGGATTTTAGCAGCTGTTACCGAATTTCTTAATGAAAATCGTGGAAATATTATTTACCTTGATCAGCATGTCGATCACGAAGAAGGTCTCTTTTACATGCGTGTCGAATGGGAACTGGATAAATTTGCCATTCCCCGGGAGAAAATCTCCGATTATTTTCAGACCCTCATTGCCCGTAAATTTGATATTACCTTTTCACTTCATTTTTCAGACAAAAAGCCCAGAATGGCAGTTTTCGTTTCGAAAATGTCTCATTGTCTTTTCGATATTCTTTCAAGGTATACCGCGGGTGACTGGGACACAGAGATTCCGTTAATTATTAGTAACCATGAGATGCTTAGACCTGTAGCTCAGAGTTTTGGTATAGATTTTCATCTTATTGAAAAGAATGGCCAGAATAAACTCGAGCAGGAACTACATGAAATTGAGATACTTGAGAAA